>NZ_VCKW01000477.1 GCF_005889715.1 Actinomadura soli | reverse complement strand
CATCGTCTACGTCCACTCGTCCGCGCAGCTCGCCGCGTGGCGGGCCGAGCTCGGCGTCGAGCCCGGCCCGGTCGCCGCGATCCCGATCCAGGAGGTCGTGCCGGGCCTGCCGGTGGACGGCCCCGTCGCGGCCCTGGAATCGGCGATGCGCGACCTGCACACCCGCGCCGTCAGCGCCGGGTGAGCGCCTCCAGCCGCTCCACCGCCGCCCGCCAGTCGGACGGCAGCCGGCATCGCGTCGCCCGGTACCCGGAGTAGGCGAGCGTGTAGGTGAAGTGGTCGGCGACGTCGCACCCCGCCGTCGACGACCAGGTGGTCACGATGCCGTTCAGCGCGGTGCGCAGGCCGCGCATTTCCGCGTCCCCCAGCGTGATCTTCTTGTCGTTGACGACGGCCGTCCCGGAAACGTCGACGGTCACCCGTTCCCGAATTCCGGCGAACCCTCCGGAACGCTCGTAAGTGACAAGGACGTCCGGCCCGGTGAAAGCGAGCATCACGCGACCTCTCCGTTAATGCGGTCCGCCGGACGGCGCCCCTCTCGGCCGCCCGGCGAACCGCGCCCATGGATGTTCTACCGGAAAAGGACTCCGCCCGTTCGGCGCATGGCGGCGCAGCGGTTCGGATATGTCTGAGCGAAATGGCGTGCCCTCCCGCGCCATCTGCCGTCGGCGCTCACCCGGACGGGCGCGTACTCCAACGTGCAGGCCCCCTGCTGGACACCGATCCGCCCGACCTCGCCGTCGACGGATTCAAGCTGGTCACAGGCACGGGACGGGGCGGGATGCGTCCCTCCGTCCGGGCGGCACCACAGGTTCACCGCGGTGACGGGGCCGTGCTCGGGCGCCACCATCAGCAGGTAGGCGCCGGACGGTCCCCCGGCCCGCCCGGGTGCCGCCTGCGCGGGCGCGGCCTGCGCGAGGACCGCCATTCCCGCCAGCACGGCCGCCCAGCCGAGACGAGCACGCGACATATGCATGATTTCCTCCCTGAATTGCCCACCGCGATCTGCGGCATCGGCGGGCCGGGCGCCGCTTCAGGGCGACAAACTCCCCCAAACAAGACCATTCTTAGTCCCGGCCCGGCCACCCCGTTCACTCCTGAACCCAGTGTGCCCATTCGCGCAATGTCCGCGTGCGCAATTCGGCGGACGGCCGCGATATCGCGCTTCAGGGGGCGGACGCGCCGGGCGGGCCGCCGCTAGGCTGGCCTGCCATGACCGACTTGTTGAATTCGCCCTTCCTCAAGATCGAGCAGCAGTCGTCGCAACTGGAGTACCGGATCGAGGGCCAGGACGACCGGCCCCTCGGCCAGGCCACCCAGGTCTCGGGACCGAAGCCGCGCAAGGGGCTCCTCGGCATGTTCAGCTCGGGCCTGAAGAACGCGAGGGTCGTCGTCCAGGTCGCCGGGCTGGACGGGGCGCCCCTGTTCTACGTCGACCACCAGGACGGCGCGCCCGTCGCGATCGTCGCCCCCGACGGGACCGTCATCGGCCGGTTCCAGTACGACCTCGTCGGCGTCGCGCAGCAGATGGCGGGCGCCGGCGTGGGCCGGGGCATGCTCAACGCCCTCGCCGGGGCCGCGGCCATGCGGCACCGCCTTCTCGACGCGTCCGACCGTCCGCTGTGCGAGCTGGCGTGGGAGATGCAGCGCACGGGCGCCGCCGAGAACGTCCGGTGGGTCCCGGTCGCCTGCGACTACACCGACATGAACGGCCAGCGGATCGCGCACGCCGACGTCAAGGAGGCGACGTTCAAGGACCGGTACTCCCTGCAGCTCATGTACCAGCTCCCCGAACCGCTGCGCACGCTCGTCATCGCCTCCCCCCTCGCGTTCGACCTGACCCGGAGCTGACGTGCCGCACCTGTACGAGGCGCTCACCTGGACGATCGACGAACCGCGGCGCCCGCGCGAGTACGTCTTCCACGACGGCGGCGAACTGCTCGCCAACGCCACGCGCGTCCAGGTCAGGCGCCCGGACGAGGCCGCCGTGCCCTACGCCAACCCCCACGCCCAGCACGACGAGAGCCACATCGTCCTCTGCGTCGCGGGCCCCGACCAGACGCCGTACTTCTACATCGACCGCACCAACGACCCCATGCGCCCGCAACCGGCCCACGTGGTGGCCCCCAACGGCGGACGCATCGGCGCCATCGCCGTCTCCACGGGCGGCGTCAAGGGCGTCTTCAAGCTCATGTCCGGCCAGCAGGGCGGCCGCTTCGCCCTGCTCGACGGGTACGGGAACCAGACCGCCCTCCTGACCGGCCCCGGCCTGCGGAACCCGCACGAGGAGGGCACGATCACCGACCCGGGCGGCACCCAGATCGCCGCCTTCCAGACGGCCCACTCCTCCTACGGCGAGCGCCGCCGCAGCTACACCGTCCGCCTCTTCCACCCGCTCCCGGAGCCCCAGCGCACCCTCGTCCTCGCCGCGCTGATCGGCGTGGAGCTCATGACCCCGGCCGGCTGACCGCGACCGTCGCGGTCGCGGTCGTCTCGGTCAGGGGCCGCAGGGGGCGCCGTTCAGGGTGAAGCGGGACGGGGCGGAGTTCGCGCCGTCCTGGCGTCCGAGGAAGCCGAACTCGGCCGTTCCGGAGGGCGGGATCGCGCTGTTCCAGTCCGCCGACGTCACGGTGACCGACGAGCCGCTCTGCACCTGGCTGCCGTTCCACAGCTGGACGATCGCCTGCCCGTCCGGGAACTCGAAGCCCAGCGTCCAGCCGTCGATGGCGCCGCCGCCGAGGTTCGTGATCCGCACCGTCGCCTGGAATCCCCGCTCCCACGTCCCGACGATCCGGTACGACACCGAGCAGGCGGCGGCCGGTTCGGCCCGCGACGAACCGGCCGTGGGCGGCGGGGCGGCGGCGGGCGGTTCGGACGAGTCCGGGGACAGCGCCGCCAGCAGCACCGCCACCAGCGCGATCACCCCGACCGCGGCCCCCGCGATGATCAGCGGCTTGCGCGCCGACGGGGGCGGCGGATCCATGGGCGGCGGGCCGTTCAGCACCCGCGTCGGGTTCGGGTCGCGC
>NZ_VCKW01000476.1 GCF_005889715.1 Actinomadura soli | reverse complement strand
TCCTGCGATCTCGTCGTCGATCTTCACATACAGTGCCGTCAAGAGGGTGTTCAGGTCGGTCGTCACAAACTGATCTTGAACACCCTCGCCACGTCACCGGGCCCAAACTTCGGAACTACTCGTCTAGGCGTCGTCGAGGACGGTCTCGCCCGCCTGCTCCGGCACCTCGGGCGCGGGCTCGGGGACGCCGGCGGCGGTCTCCGGGGCGCCGGCGGCGGTCTCCGGGGCGCCGGCGGCGGTCTCCGGGGCGCCGGCGGACCCGGGAGCGGCGGCCGCGTTCCAGTTCTCGGCCATCTCGGTCAGCCGGGCGGCGGCGTCCCGCGCGGGTGCGCCGCGCCCGACCGCGAGGCCGAGCAGGTACGCCGTGACGGGCGCGCCGGGCCGCGCGACGCCGTGCGCGACGTCGCGGGCGAGGTCCAGGACCAGGCCCTGGTCGATGTCGCGGCGTTCCAGGCCCAGTTCGCGGCAGGCCGCGTCGATCCAGTCCTCCAGCACCGGCATGGGTCCCCCTTCTCGCGTCGTCCAGCCGAACCTGCCCACTCTCACCCGATCAAAGCAGGTGTTCGGCGGCGGCCAGGTCCTCCGGGGTGTCGCAGTCGTACCAGGCGGGACGCGTCCCCGCGGGCAGCGCGACCAGGGCGGGGCCGAGGGGGCCCAGGAGGCCGCGCAGTGACGCGCCCGTGTAGCCGCTGAGGGCGTCCCGCAGCGCGGCGGCCCGCCAGCATCCGGCGAGCCACTGCTCGCGGTGCCCGTCGTCGAGGAGCACGGCTCCGGGGCGCTCTCCCGCCGCGTCCAGCAGCCGGGCGACGTGGCCGGGACGCAGGAACGGCAGGTCGGCGGCCAGCAGCACCAGCCACGGCGACCGCACCTCCGCCAGCCCGGCCCGCAGCGCCGGGACCGGCCCCGCGCCCGGCGGGTCCTCCCGGACGACGACGGCCCCCGGCAGGACGTCCCGGCGCGGCCCCACCACGATCAGCCTGGACGCCCCGGACACGGCGGCCGCCGCCCATTCCAGCAGCGTCCGTCCGCCGAGGGGCGCGGCGGGCTTGTCGGCGCCGAACCGCCGGGCACGGCCGCCCGCCAGCAGCACCGCGTCGAAGGGCACCGCGTGGGAAACGGGCACGGCCTCAGCCGCCGATGGCCGACATCGGCCGGGCCGGCTGCAGGAAGGACGGGTCGTCGATGCCGTGCCCCGCGCGCTTGGCCCGGACCGCCTTTCGCCACCGCTCGGCCAGCTCGGCGTCGTCGGCTCCGGCGCGCAGCGCGTCGCGCAGGTTGGACTCCTCGGTGGCGAACAGGCAGTTGCGGACCTGCCCGTCGGCGGTGAGCCGCACCCGGTCGCAGGCGCCGCAGAACGGCCGGGACACCGAGCCGATCACGCCGACCATGTGCGGGCCGCCGTCGACGATGAACGACTCGGCGGGGGCGCTGCCGCGGTCGTGCTCCTCGTCCGGGGCGATGGCGAACGCCGCGGACAGCCGCTCGAGGATCTCGTCCGCGGTGATCATGTCGTGGCGGGTCCAGCCGTGCTGGGCGTCCAGGGGCATCTGCTCGATGAACCGGAGCCGGTAACCGTGGTCGAGGCAGTACCGCAGCAGCGGGACGGCCTCGTGGTCGTTGATCCCCCGCATCAGCACCGCGTTGATCTTGACCGGTTCCAGCCCCGCGGACCGGGCCGCCGCGAGGCCGGTCAGGACGTCGTCCAGCCGGTCGCGGTGCGCGAGCCGCTTGAACGTCTCCGGGTCGAGGGTGTCGAGGGACACGTTCACCCGGTCGAGACCGGCATCGGCCAGCGGCCCCGCGAGCCGGTCGAGCCCGATGCCGTTCGTGGTCAGCGAGATCTGGGGGCGCGGCGCCAGCTCCGCCGTGCGCCGCACGATGTCGGGGAGCCCGCGCCGCAGCAGCGGCTCGCCGCCGGTGTAGCGGACCTCGGTGACGCCCAGATCCCGGACGGCCAGCCCGACCAGCCGCATGACCTCGTCGTCGGTGAGCAGTTCCGGCTTGGGCAGCCAGTCCAGGCCCTCTGGTGGCATGCAGTACGAGCACCGCAGGTTGCAACGGTCGGTGAGGGAGACCCGCAGGTCCGTCGCGGTACGGCCGAAGGTGTCGACCAGCACGGGCGCCCCTTCCTGCAGATTACGGTCGATCTCTCCACCCTATTGCGGTGGTTGACGATCCGTCCCGCACGAGAGACGGTAACCATCCGTCCGGCATCTGGGAGGCTGCGTGACCACGGTACGGAAGTGGGAGTTCGCGGGGACGCGGGGTTCCGTCACGGCCAGGATCTGGACGGACGGAGACCCCTGGTACATCGCCGTCCTCGTGCACGGATACGGCGAGCACCTCGGCCGCTACGACCACGTGGCGGACGTCCTCGCCCGGCACGGCGCCGTCGTCTGCGGCCCCGACCACATGGGCCACGGCCGCTCGGCCGGCGACCGCGTGCTGGTCGAGGACTACGACGACGTGGTCGCCGATCTGCACACGGTCGTCGAGGCGGCGCGCGGCGACCATCCGGACCTGCCCGTCGTCATGATCGGGCACTCGGTGGGCGGGCTGATCGCGTCCCGGTACGCCCAGCTGCACGGCGGCGTCCTCGCCGCGCTGGTGCTGTCCGGGCCCGTGCTCGGCCATTGGCACATCTTGGACGAGCTGCTCCCCCTCGACGAGATCCCCGACGAGCCGATCGACACGTCCACGCTGTCGCGCGACCCGGCCGTGGGGAAGGCGTACATCGAGGACCCGCTCGTCTGGCACGGCCCGTTCAGGAAGACCACCGTCGAGGCCCTCGACACCGCGCTGAAGCGCGTCAGCGAGCACGGCCGCCTCGGCGACCTGCCGATCTTCTACATGCACGGCGCCGCGGACGAGCTCGTCCGGCCGCGCGACACGCGGACCGGAATCGACGCCGTCCGCGGCACCGACTTCACCGAGCGCCTCTACCCCGGCGCCCGGCACGAGATCTTCAACGAGACCAACCGGGAGGAGGTCCTCGCCGACGTCACCGCCTTCATCGACGGCGTCCTCACCTGACCGCCCCGGCGCCCCCGACGCTCCCGACGCTTCCCGCG
>NZ_VCKW01000475.1 GCF_005889715.1 Actinomadura soli | reverse complement strand
GCGGAGACCGCCAGGTGGTCTTGGCGACGTCCACGACGACGTCGCGGGAGACGTCGATGATGAGGCCGCGCAGGGTGTCCTTGAGGGCGAGCTTGAGCGCGTCGCGGATCAGCTCGCGCAGGACGGCCTCGATCGCGGCGGTGGTCGCGCGGGCGGCGGCCCGCAGGGCCAGGTCGCGGGCGGTGCGGGCGAACTCGCTGCCGGCGGCGGCGGTGAGCAGGTCCCCGGCGGTGCGGGCGGCGCCGGTGAGGGGGGCGAGGTCGGCGGCGGTGACGCCGGTGTCGCGGGCGGCGCGCTCGGCGGTCGTGCGGGCGCGGTCGCGCAGCCCGGCGGCCAGGTCGCGGGCGGCCTGCTCGGCGGTCTCGCGGACGACCCGGGCGACGACGTCCCGCGCGGCGATCATGGCGGCGTCGACGGCGGCGTCGGCGACGGTGTCGACCGCGGCGTCCACGACGGACCTGGTCGCGGCCTGCACGACGGGGGCGGACACGGTCGCGGTCACGGTGCGCCCGGCGACGTCCCTGGCGGTGGCGGTGGCGGCGCGGGCGAGCGGGCTGCCGGTGGCGAGGCGGCGCGCGGCGGCGGCGACGGGGTGCCGCGCGACCTGCCGTCCGGCCTGCTCGGCGAGGGTCATGGCGGTGGCGGCGGCCTCGAACGCGCTCGCGGTGGCGGGGTTGGCCGCGGCGGCGGCGCGGGCCTCGGTGACGGCGCGTTCGGCCGCGGCGGTGGCGGCCTTGACGGCGGCGTCGCGGGCGGCCTGCTCGACGGCCTTCATCGCGGGCGTCCCCGACACCTGCTCCAGGATCCGGTCCGCGGCGAGCGCGGCGGCCTCGCGGGCCGCGGCGGCGACGGGTTCACCGGCGGTGACCGCGGTCCGGGCGGCGGACGCGGCGGCGGGGGCCAGCCCGTCCCAGATCTCTTCCAGCCGGTCGGCGGCGGCCTGGTCGGCGCGTCCGGCCCGTTCGGAGAGCCCAGTCCCGGGACGCTTCGCGGGGCCGGCATCCGCGCGGTCGGCCTCCTCATGGTCCATGGTGTCGTTGTCGTCCACGGTCACGCCCCCTCCTCCTCGCGATCCGCCCCCCAAATCACCATAACTTCCGAACTCGGCCGTCGGTTCCGCCCAGCGTCCCGGATCCGCGCCGAGCGGGAGCCGCCGCCCGCCAGGGCCGCGGCCGGGGGGATCGGCGGAAAATGCGGTTTGCCGGGCCCGGCGGGGGCGGTAGAGTCGTGCTCGGACCCGTGAGGAGGTGTGGACGTATGGCCGTCGTTGCGGTGGCTGCTGCCCGCAGCATTCAGCCCGTCCTCATTTCCCGGGCCGCCGGCTGACCCGTTACCGCACCGTAAGTTGCGGCGCGTCCGTGCCGGGGCCCCTTTCACGCGAAGGTTCCCAACATTGTCTTCCCCTTCAGCGGGGTCGTCGCCGCTGGCCGCCTACGGCTGGGACACGACCCTGGAGTACGAGTTCACCTCTCATCGCGCCGCGGGGCTGATCCCCGCGCGCGTGGCCGCGGTCGACCGCGGCCTGTGCGACGTGGTCGCCGAGACCGGCCCGCTGCGGGCCTCCGCCGGCCCCGTCCCTGCCTCCTCCACTGATGAACCCGCCGTGGCGCCGTGCACGGGCGACTGGGCGGCGCTGCGCCCGGACGGCCCGGACGGGCGGCCCGCGGTGGCGGCGCTGCTGCCGCGCCGGACCGCGATCGTGCGGTCCTCGGCGTCGCGGGACTCGCGCGGCCAGGTGCTGGCCGCCAACGTCGACACCGTCGCGATCGCGGTGTCGCTGGCCGCCCGCCTGGACCTGGGCCGGGTGGAGCGGCTGCTCGCGCTGGCCTGGGAGAGCGGCGCGCGGCCCGTGGTCGTGCTCACCAAGTCCGATCAGATACCGGACGCCGCCGAGGCCGAGGCGCAGGCGGCGGCCGCCGCGCCGGGCGCGGACGTGGTGGCCTGCAGCGCCGCGACCGGGGACGGCGTGGACGCCGTCCGCGCCGTCCTGACCGGGACGGTGGTGCTGATCGGGCCGTCGGGCGCGGGCAAGTCCACGCTCGGGAACGCGCTGCTGGGCGAACAGGTCCTGGCGACCGGCGCGGTCCGGGAGCAGGACGGCAAGGGCCGCCACACCACCGTGCGGCGGGAGCTGCTGCCGCTGCCGGGCGGCGGTGTCCTGATCGACACGCCGGGGCTGCGCGGCGTCGGCCTGTTCGAGGCGTCCGAGGGCCTGGAGCGGACGTTCGCCGACGTCGAGGCGCTGGCCGCCCGGTGCCGGTTCGGCGACTGCGAGCACCGCACCGAGCCGGGCTGCGCGGTGCTGGCCGCGGTCGAGAACGGCACGCTGCCGCGGCGCCGCCTCGACAGCTACCGCAAGCTGCTGCGCGAGAACGAGTGGGCGGCCTCGCGCACCGACGCGCGGCTGCGCGCCGAGCGCGACAACCGGTGGAAGACCATCAGGAAGGCGCAGCGGCAGATGTACCGGGAGCGGGGGCGGGACCGATGAGGTGGACGACGAGGCCGGAGCGGCCGGGCGAGCGCGGCGCGGTCCGCGCGGTGGTCGAGGCGGCGTTCCCGACGGCCGCCGAGGCGGACCTGGTGGACGCGCTGCGCGGGGACCCGGCGTGGGTGCCGGGCCTGTCGATGGTCGCCGAGGCCCCCGGCGGCGGTGTCGCCGGGTACGCGCTGGCGACGCGGTGCCGCGTCGGCGAGGGCCCGGCCGGGGTGTCGGGGGCGCTGGCGCTGGCGCCGGTGGCGGTCCATCCGGACTGGCAGCGGCGCGGCGCGGGCGGCGCGGCGGTCCGGGCCGTGCTGGACGCGGCGGCGGCGCGGGCGGCGTCGGGGCGCGGGGAGCGGCTGGTGGTGGTGCTCGGGCATCCGGAGTACTACCCGCGGTTCGGGTTCGCGCGGGCGTCCTCGCTCGGTGTCGGCGTGGCGTTCGAGGTGCCGGACGAGGCGCTGATGGCGCTGGTGCTGGACGGGCCGGGCCCGGTCCCGTCCGGGACGGTCGCCTACCCGGCCCCGTTCGGCGTCTGACCCGCCATGACGCGCCGTGACGCGTCTCGTGTGAGCGGTGCGTGAGGGGCGGGGC
>NZ_VCKW01000474.1 GCF_005889715.1 Actinomadura soli | reverse complement strand
CCCGCGGGGCGGCCTCACCCCCGCTCTGATGGAGGCATGCGGCTGTGAAACGCAGAAATCATCTTCTGGTGACCACTGTGGTCACCGCTCTCGTGGTCACGGGCATGGCGGCTCCGGCCATGACGTCCACCGGGAGCAGTCAGGCCCCCGGCGCCGATCCGAAGGCGGCCGCGATGGCGTCGGCGGACCGGCTGATCGCCGGAAACGCCGCCGACCTGTACACCGGCCAGGACGAGAAGTACGTCCGGACCCAGGTGGTCGGCACACCGTGGGACCAGTACTACGTCGCCTACGAGCGCACCTACCGCGGGCTTCCCGTGGTCGGCGGCGACTTCGTGATCGCCACCGACGGGAAGGGCCGCGTCCGCACCCTGTCGGTCGCGCAGAACCAGCAGATCACGGTCGGCACCACCCCGAAGGTCACTGACACCGCCGCCGCCGGACGCTCCCGTACCGCGCTGACCAAGCCGGACAAGGCCGAGCTCAAGCCACGCCTCGTCGTGCACGCGCTGGCCAAGCCCAGGCTGGCGTGGGAGACGGTCGTGTCGGGCCGCGACGGCGAGCAGCCGAGCCGGAAGAAGGTCTACATCGACGCGCTGACCGGCAAGCGGTTCGACGCGCAGGAGACCATCCAGGCGGGCACGGGCACCGGCATCTGGGGCGGCCCGAACCTGACCTTCGGGACGACCCAGTCCGGCGGCACCTACTCGATGCGCGACCCGAACCGGGCCGGCCTGACCTGCGCCGACTTCAGCGGCAACCGGATCTTCACCGGCCCGGACGACGTCTGGGGCACCGCGTCCAAGACCGACAAGGAATCCGGCTGCGTGGACGTCATGTACTCCTCCGCCGGTTTCTGGGACCTGCTGAAGTCCTTCGGCCGCACCGGCCTGCGGAACAACCAGTGGGCCCCGGCGAGGGTCGGCCTCAACGCCGTCAACGCCTACTGGAACGGCACCGACGCCCAGTTCGGCCACAACCAGCGCAACCAGTGGATCACCTCGACCGACGTGGTGGCCCACGAGTTCGGTCACGGGCTCGACAACTTCACTCCGGGCGGCATGTCCGGCGGTGGCACCCAGGAGTTCGTCGGAGACGTGTGGGGCGCGGTCGTCGAGCACGCCCTCAACAACCCGGCCGACACCCCCGACTACACCGTCGGCGAGCTGGTCGACCTGGTCGGGCGGGGCCCGATCCGCAACATGTACAACCCGTCGCAGGTCAACAACGACCCGAACTGCTACTCGGCCTCCGTGCCGCGGATGGAAGTGCACAAGGCGGCCGGGCCGGGCAACCACTGGTTCTACCTGCTCGCCGAGGGCTCCCAGCCCGGTGGCGGCAAGCCGAACAGCCCGGTCTGCCAGGGCGGCCAGCTGACGGGCATCGGCGTCATGAACGCCGCGAAGATCTTCTACAACGCGATGATGCTCAAGACCTCCGGCACCAGCTACGCCCGGTACCGGACGCTGACGCTGACCGCGGCGAAGAACCTCGACGCCACCTGCGAGTCGTTCAACAAGGTCAAGGCCGCCTGGGACGCCGTCCAGCTCGGCGCGCAGTCCGGCGAGCCGACATGCACCCCGGGTGCGAACAACGCCACTGCCTACACGGTGGGAGGTGGCAGCCACCCAAAAGCAGCGGCGGCGCCTGACATCAACGTCGAGAGTGTCAAGGCGCACCTGCAGCAGTTCCAGACCATCGCCAGCAGCAACGGCGGCAGCCGCCGGTCCACGGGCCCCGGCTACACCGCGTCGGTGTCCTACATCGAGCAGAAGCTGAAGGCCGCCGGGTTCACCGTGGCCCGCCAGGCCTGCGCGTCCGGATGCAGCGGTGGAGCCGGGCCCAACCTGGTCGCCGACTGGCCCGGCGGAAACGACAACAACGTCTACATGTTCGGCGCCCACCTCGACAGCGTCGCGGCGGGTCCCGGCATCAACGACAACGGCACCGGGTCCGCGGCCCAGCTGGAGGTCGCGCTCCAACTCGCCCAGTCCAAGCCGACGATGCTCAACCACGTCCGGTTCGCCTGGTGGACCGACGAGGAGCAGGGCCTGCGCGGCTCGAAGTACTACGTGAGCCGCCTGTCGGCCGCCGACCGGTCGAAGATCAAGGGCTACTTCAACTTCGACATGGTCGGCTCGCCGAACCCGGGCTACTTCATCGACGACATCAACTCGCCGCTGGCGAAGAACCTGAAGGAGTACTTCGACTCGATCAACGTGCCGACGGAGGAGGTCGCCGAGTGCTGCAGCGACGACGGGTCGTTCCGCAGCGCCGGGATCGCCACGACGTTCCTGTTCACCGGCGCTCCGGCACGTAAGTCCGCCGCCCAGGCGCAGAAGTGGGGCGGCACCGCGAACCAGGCGTTCGACCGGTGCTACCACCAGGCCTGCGACAGCTACCCCGGCAACATCAACACGACCGCACTCGACCGCTGCTCCGACGCGATCGCCTACGCCCTATGGAAGGTCGCCGTGGGCGCCCAGCGGGCGTCCGGCAACGGCAAGCGATCGTGACCAACCCCGGGACCGGTGACGCCCGGTCCCTCGACGGCTGGAGCATCAGCCGTCGGCACGGCTAGAGCGTGCCCGGTCCGTCCTCTCTCCACAGGGGGTAGGGAGGTTCAGACCGGGCGCGCTCGCGTCAAACCACGAACCGGACGGCCACCGCCAAAGCCCGCCCGGCGCAGATACCCGCCGCACAGCCCGCCGGTCTGGCTCTCGCGGTCCAACTGTCTGACTCTCTGGCAGTCCGCCCTCCGCCGCCCCGGCAAGCGGCTGCCACAGCGCTGCAGGACAGTGAGCTGCTGCCCCCCACTGCGGGCACCGGCGCTGGCGGAAGACGCTGTGACGGTCGGCTCCGCCGAGTTCGCGTTGCACGCACCCGTGTCCTCCAATCGCGGACGAAGGTGCTGCGCGCAGTGGGGTTGGCGGGCAACCGACAGCTGGTCACCAGTTGGATGGCCGGAGCGGTACGCCCTCCCTTGCCGACCGGACGGCGAGGGACACACTGCTGCAGACAAAAGGGCGAAGCGCTGGACGCGTACTGGGCCCTGGGCCGGGTTGGGGGTGGTG
>NZ_VCKW01000473.1 GCF_005889715.1 Actinomadura soli | reverse complement strand
CGCTGTCGCTGCTGGAGGGCGACGTCGTCCAGGATCCGCTGTTGCCGGTGGCGGGTGAGATCCCGGTGCGGCGGCCGGTGGTGGACGAGGAGGCGCTGCGCCGCTGGGAGGCGCCGGTGGACGGGTGGCGTGCGCGGGCCGCCGGGGCGCAGGAGCATCTGGGCGGGCCCGCGGTGTTCGAGGCGGCGCCGTGAACCCGGCGACCGCGCTGGCGACCGTCCTGGTGGACGAGCTGCTGCGGTGCGGGATGACCGACGCGGTGCTCGCGCCGGGGTCGCGGTCGGCGCCGCTGGCGCTGGCGCTGCAGGCGGCCGAGGACGCGGGCCGGATCCGGCTGCACGTGCGGATCGACGAGCGGTCGGCGTCGTTCCTCGGGCTCGGCCTGGCGAAGCGGTCGGGGCGCCCGGTGGCGCTGGTGTGCACGTCGGGGACGGCGGCGGCGAACTTCCATCCGGCGGTGATCGAGGCGCACGAGTCGGGCGTGCCGCTGATCGTGATCACGGCGGACCGTCCGCCGGAGCTGCGCGACACCGGCGCGAACCAGACGATCGACCAGGTGAAGCTGTACGGGACGGCGGCGCGGTGGTGCACCGAGATCGGCGTGCCGGAGAACCGTCCGGGGATGGTGGCGTACTGGCGGTCGCTGGTGAGCCGCGCGTGGGGCCTGGCGCAGGCGCCGGTTCCCGGCCCGGTGCACCTCAACGCGGCGTTCCGGGAGCCGCTGATCCCGGACGGTGACGACACGTGGTGCGAGCCGCTGGACGGCGACGTCACCGGCGCGTGGACGAAGGTGCGGGCGGCGACGCCGGGGTCGGTGCTGCACGTCCCGCCGACCCGCCGGGGCGTGCTCGTGGTCGGGGACGGCGCGGCCAACGTCAAGCGGTACGTGGCGGCGGCGTCGATGGCCGGCTGGCCCGTGCTGGCCGAGCCGAACGGCAACGCCCGCTACGGCGACCACGCGCTGTCGTCGCACCATTTCCTGCTGGGCGTCCCGGAGTTCGTGGAGCGGCACCGTCCCGAGGTGGTGGTGACGCTCGGCAAGCCGGGGCTGTCGCGCCCGCTGCTGTCGCTGCTGCGCCGCGCGGAGGAGCACATCGTCCTGGCCCCGGACCTGGCGCACTGGCCCGACCCGGTCCGGTCGGCGACGCAGGTCGCGCCGGAGGTGGAGATCCCGGTGGTGTCGGGCGACGACGCGTGGCTGAAATCGTGGCGGACCGCGGACCTGGCCGCCGCCGCGGCCGTCGACGAGGTCCTGGACGCGGTGCCGGAGGTGAGCGAGCCGCGGCTGGCCCGCGACCTGGTCGCGGGGCTGCCGGGCGGGTCGCTGCTGTTCACGGCCGCGAGCATGCCGATCCGGGACCTGGACCAGGTGATGCGCCCGCGCCGCGGCATCCGGATCATGGCGAACCGGGGCGCCAGCGGGATCGACGGGCTGGTGTCGACGGCGATCGGCGCGGCGCTGGCGCACAGCGGCCGTTCGTTCGCGCTGCTCGGCGACCTGGCGTTCCTGCACGACCAGAACGGCCTGATCGTCGGCCCGCGCGACCAGCGCCCCGACCTGACGATCGTCGTGGTGAACAACCGCGGCGGCGGGATCTTCTCGCTGCTGCCGCAGGCGGCGCTGCCCGGCCCGTTCGAGCGGGTCTTCGGCACCCCGCACCAGGTGGACCTGGAGGCGGTCGCCGCCGCGCACGGCGTGCCGTACCGGCTGCTGGACGCCCCGGCGGACCTGTCGAAGGCGATGGCGGGGGAGGGGCTGCGGATCGTGGAGGCCCGTACCGACCGGGACGCGAACGCGGTGCTGCACGCCGAGATGCGCAAGGCCGCCCACGCCGCCGTCCGCACCACCCTCGCCTGACCCGCACCCCGCCGCTCACCATCAGCTATTTCACTTTTCAATTTACAACGTAAAGGCCGTGGGCGGGAAGCATCCCTCTCTATTCCATTAACAACAACCACCGCAGCTAGGACTGCAGCCCACAGGCGGGTGGTGGTCCCGGGGAGCGGGTCAGTCGTGCGGTGACCGGGACCTGGGAGCCAGACCGCGGATGGCTCCGTAGCGGGTTACTGCCATGGGTTCACGCTCCGTAGTCTCTCCGGGGAGTCGTCCGATTTCCCCTTCCCGTCCCATGGAGGCTTCATGGCCGTGACCTTGCCCGCCCCGCCCGTTCCGACCGTCCCCCGGCGGGAGGAGTCCGTCCGGGGCGGGAGCGACTTCACGCCGCTGGCGCGGCGCGTGCGCGCCAGCGGGCTGCTGGAGCGCCGTCCCGGCTACTACGCGCGGGCCATCGGGTTGAACGTGGTCGCGACGGTCGCGGTCTGGGGCGCGGTCGCGTGGGCGGGGGACGGGTGGTGGACGGTTCTGCTCGGCGTCCCGCTCGCCGTGATCGCGGTCCGTACGGCGTTCCTGGGGCATGACGCGGGGCACCGGCAGATCGCCCGGACGGCGCGAGGGAACCGGCTGCTGGGGCTGCTGCTCGGCAACCTGCTGCTGGGCATGGGCCATGGGTGGTGGAGCGACAAGCACAACCGGCATCACGCCAATCCGAACCATGTCGGGAAGGACCCCGATGTGGGGGAGGGGATCCTGGCGTGGACGGAGGAGCAGGCCGGCCGGCAGCGCGGTGTGCTGCGGTGGGTGGCGCGGCATCAGGCGCGGCTGTTCTTTCCGCTGCTGACGCTGGAGGGGGTGAACCTCAAGGTCGGGAGCCTGATGTTCCTGCGGGGCCGGTCGCGGCGTGACCAGGTCGTGGAGGGCGGGCTGCTGCTGGCTCATGCGGTGGGGTATCTGTCGCTGGCGTTCGCGTTGCTGCCGGTGGGGCAGGCGCTGGCGCTGATCGCGCTGCAGCACGCGGTGTTCGGGGTGCATCTGGGGGCGGTGTTCGCGCCGAACCACAAGGGGATGGCGATGCCGGAGCCGGGGGAGCGGTGGGATCATCTGCGGCGGCAGGTGCTGACGTCCCGGAACGTGCGCGGCGGGGTGGTGACGGACTGGGCCTTCGGCGGGCTGAACTACCAGATCGAGCACCATCTGTTCCCGAGCGTTCCGAGGTGCAATCTGCGGCGCGTCCGGCCGCTGGTGCGTGCGCATTGCGCGGAGGTCGGGGTGCCGTATGCGGAGACGGGGGTGGTCGGGTCGTACCGGCTGGCGCTGGGGCATATGCGTGAGGTGGGGGAGCCGCTGCGGTAGGGCGGGTGGGGCTATGCTC
>NZ_VCKW01000472.1 GCF_005889715.1 Actinomadura soli | reverse complement strand
GATAACATCATACATCGTTTTTTCATTTAATTCGACTTTACCACGTTGTTGAATGCCCTCAGCAAGCGCTTTTTTTTTTTCCAAGCAGAAGACGGCATACGATTTGTCTTAGGGTCTCGTGGGCTCGGAGATGTGTATAAGAGCCAGGGCATGGTCAAGAGCCCCCGCCGGACGAGACGCTGGACTTGCTCAAACACCGGGAGGACAGCACATGAGCGAGGCTTACGACATCATCAAGGCGCACTACGCGGCGTCCGACCGCGGCGACCTGGACGGCATGGTCGAGGCGTTCGCCGACGACATCGCCTGGACGGAGATGGACGGGTTCCCCTACGCGGGCACCTATGTGGGCACCGACGCGATCAAGGCCGGTGTGTTCGGGCGGCTCGGCAAGGACTGGAAGGGCTTCCGCGCCGACGCCGACGAGCTGGTCGACGGCGGCGACGGGACCGTCGTCGCGATCGGCCACTACTCCGGCACCTACCGGGCGACCGGGAAGGCGATGCGCGTCCGGTTCGTCCATGTGTGGCGGGTGCAGGACGGCGCGATCACGGGCTTCGAGCAGTTCTGCGACACGCACAACGTCCGGCAGGCCATGGGCTGAGGCGAAACGCCCAGGTCCGGGCCGGGACGCCACTGGCGCGAACCGGCCCGGAGGGTGCACTATGTCGGACAACACGAAACGGGGCTTTATCTGGGGAAACGCCCATGTCGACACTCATTCGCACGGCGGATCTGCCGGTCGCCGAGCGGTTCGAGTTCTGGCGCAGCTCGGTGACGGACATGTTCGTGCCGCTGCGCGCCGAGACCACCCGTCCGGAACGCTTCGAGGGGCGCATGCGCGGGCGCGAGTTCGGCGCGCTCACGGTCGCCGACGTCGCGTCCACGCCGAGCGTCGTCCGCCGGACGGGCGCGCTGATCGCCCGGTCCGACCCGGGCCACTACAAGATCGGCGTCCAGCTCAACGGATACTGCCTGCTCACGCAGGACGGACGCGAGGCCGCGCTCGTCCCCGGCGACTTCACGATCTACGACACGACGCGTCCGTACACGCTCGCGTTCGACGACTCCTACCGGCAGCTCGTCCTGATGGTCCCGCGCCGCCTGCTGCACCTGCCGGAGGAGGCCGTCGCCGGCCTCACCGCCACCCGGATCTCCGGCCGCCAGGGCGTCGGTGCGCTGCTGTCGCCGTTCCTCCTCCAGCTCGCCGAGCAGCTTGACGTCCTGGACGACCACGGCAGCGTCCGCCTCGGCGACAACATCGTCGACCTCCTCGTCACCCTCCTCGCCGAACGCCTGGACATGACCGCGCCGACGGCCGACTCCCGCCGCCGCGCGCTGCTCCTCCGCGTCCGCGCCTACATCGAACGCCACCTCGACGACCCGGACCTGTCCCCGGACGACATCGCCGCCGCGCACTTCGTCTCGTCCCGGCACCTGTACAACCTGTTCCGCGAGGAGGGCACGACCGTCTCGGCGTGGATCAAGGAACGCCGCCTGGAGCACTGCCGCCGCGACCTGCGCGACCCCCTCCAGCTGCACCGCCCGGTCAGCGCCATCGCGGCCCGCTGGGGCTTCGTCGACGCCGCGCGGTTCAGCCGCCTGTTCAAGGCCGCGTACGGCGCCAGCCCCCGCGAGTACAGGGTGACGGTCACCGGCGACTGATCACTTCACACGTGGCCAACTCCCGTACGCCCACAGACAAGACCCACGGCCCGCGCCCGCCGAGACTTTCCTCACCTGCGAGGGAGGTCACCATGAACACACGGCTCTACATCAACGGCGAATGGGCCACGGCGGCGGACGGCGGCGAGTTCACCACGTCCGATCCCGCGACGGGGACCGTCCTGGCGACCTGCGCGGAGGCCGGCCCCAAGGACGTCGAGGACGCCGTCGACGCGGCCCGGACGGCCCTGCACGACCCAGCGTGGGCCACCATGCCTCCGAGCGCCCGCGCCCGCCTCCTCTGGCGCGTCGCCGACCTGATCGAGGAGCACAAGGCCGACCTCGCCGAGCTGGAGACCCGCGACCAGGGCCAGCCGCTCGGCGTCGCGCACTCCGTCAGCGTCAACGGCGCCGCCGAGCACTTCCGCTACTTCGCCGGCTGGTGCACCAAGATCGAGGGCGCGGTCTCCCCGGTCTCGTTCCCGGACACCCTGCACTACGTCCGCCGCGAACCCGTCGGCGTCTGCGCGCTGATCACCCCGTGGAACTTCCCCCTCATGATCGCCTCGTGGAAGCTCGCCCCCGCCCTGGCCTGCGGCAACACGGTCATCATCAAGCCCGCCGAGCAGACCCCGCTGACGACCGTCCGCCTGATCGAACTCTGCGCCGAAGCGGGCTTCCCACCGGGCGTGGTCAACCTCCTCACCGGCGGCCCCGACGTCGGCCGCGCCCTAGTCGCGCACCCGGACATCGACAAGGTCTCCTTCACCGGCTCCAGTTCCGTCGGACGCGAGATCGTCCAGGCGTCCGCCGGCAACCTCAAGCGCGTCACCCTCGAACTCGGCGGCAAGGCCCCCAGCGTCATCGCCCGCGACGCCGACATCGACAAGGCCGTCGCCGGCAACCTCCAGGGCGCCCTCCTCAACAGCGGCCAGGTCTGCGCCGCCTACACCCGCCTCTACGTCGACCGCCGCCGCGCCGACGAGTTCACCGAGAAGCTCGCCGCCGCCGCGTCCGGCCTCCGCCTGGGCCCCGGCCTGGCCCCCGACACCCAGATAGGCCCCCTGGTCTCCCAAGACCACCTGGACCAAGTCGACTCCTACGTCCGCACAGGCGCCGACCAAGGCGCCGAACTAGTCACGGGCGGCCAACGAGCCGACGGCCCCCTATCCTCCGGCAACTTCTACACCCCCACCGTCTTCGGTGGCGTCACCGACGACATGACCATCGCCCGCGAGGAGATCTTCGGCCCCGTCCTGCCCGTCCTCGCCTACGACGACCCCGAAGAACTCGCCGCCCGCGCCAACGACACCGACTTCGGCCTGGCCGCGTCCATCTGGACCCGCGACCTCTCCACCGCCCACCGCCTGGCCGCCGACATCCGCGCCGGCGCCGTCTTCATCAACATGCTTCCCATCCCCGACGCCGCCGCCCCCTGGGGCGGCTACAAAACCAGCGGCTGGGGCCGCGAAATGGGCCCCTACGCCCTGGACGCCTACACCGAGATCAAGGGCGTCTGGGTCCACTTTGACACGTAACCCCCGTCCCCCAAC
>NZ_VCKW01000471.1 GCF_005889715.1 Actinomadura soli | reverse complement strand
CGGAGGAGGTATACAGGCGACAGACGCGGGGCGGGGCCGTCCTCGGCACCCCGCTCTCGGAGCCGCAGCTGCGCCGCCTGCTGGAGACGACGTACCGGGAACTGGCGCGGCGCACCCGCGACCGGGACGAATGCCGGCGGCTCGTCGACTCCGCGAACGCCGTCCGCCCGAGGACGCTGCTGTGACCGGCGACCAGCACGCGGCGAAGGCGGCGGAGCTGTCCTGCCCCGCGTGCGGCGAGATCGTGTACGCGGGCGAGATCTTCTGCGAGGAGTGCGGGCACCGGCTGGCCGACGCCCCGCCCGCCGAACCGCCCGGACGGCCCGACGCGACGATCAGGCAGAGCACGTCCTCGCTCCCGGCGCACCGCACGGCGCCCGCGGGACCGTGCGGGGGCTGCGGCGGGACGGCGATCGACGCGGACGGCTACTGCGAGTCCTGCGGGCTGCGCCAGCCCGCCGAACGCGACCACGTCGAGATCGAGATCCCGGCGGCCGGGGCGGGCCCCGGGAACGGGACACGGCCGGTCGTCGCGGCGGGCGCGAGCGACCGCGGACGGCGCTACAGCCGCAACGAGGACGCCATCGCCATCGCCGTCCACTCCGCCGGGGTCGCGGCCGTGGTGTCGGACGGCGTCGGCTCCTCGCAGCGTCCCGACGACGCGTCCCGCACGGCCGCCGAGACGGGCGCCGCCGAGCTGGTGGCGCGCCTCGACTCCGGCGAGGACCCCGAGGCCGCCACCCGCGCCGCGGCGCTGCGAGCCGCCGCGGCGGTCGCCGCGCTGGCCACGTCCCCGGCGGACGCGCCGTCGTGCACCTACGTGTCCGCGGTGACGCGCGGCACGGCGGTCACGGTCGGCTGGATCGGCGACAGCCGCGCCTACTGGCTGTCCGCGGACGGCACCGTCGAGCCCGGCGAGGGCGAAGGCGAGGCCGAGGGCAATGCCCCCGACCTCGGCACGCCGGTCCCGGACGAGGAGGTCAGCACCGGCGACATGGCGGAGCTCGGCCCGTCCCGCAGGCTCACCGACGACGACTCGTGGGCCGCGTTCATGGTGGCCGAGGGCTCGCTGACCGAGGCGGAGGCGGAGGCGCATCCGAACGCGCACGTCATCACGGCCTGGCTGGGCGCGGACGCCGGAGAGGTCAGCCCGCACGTCGCGTCGTTCCGCCCGGCGGGCCCCGGCACGCTGCTGGTGTGCAGCGACGGCCTGTGGAACTACTTCCCGGCGGCCCGCGACCTCGCCGCGCTCCTCGCCGCCGGCCCCGACGACCCGGCACGCTCCCGCGGCACGGGCGGCACCGCGCCCGGCCCAGGGCACGACCCGGCGGCCGATCCGCTCGGCGTGGCGCGGACGCTGGTCCGCCACGCCCTGGACGCGGGCGGCCGCGACAACATCACCGTCGCCGTCATCCCGCTTCCGTCCCCCGCCGCCCCGCAGAGCCTCATCCACGAGAGCACGACGCAGAGCACGGAGCAGCCCCGATGAGCGAGCAGCCGCAATTCACCGTCAAGATCGACCAGAACAAGTTCCTGCCCGAGGGCGGCCGCGAGGTGCACGCCATCGTGTCCGTGGAGGCGACGGCGGCCGAGGGGGCCGTGGCGGCGGTCCCGTCGTCGACCAAGGCGTCCGAGGTCATCATCATCGACACCTCGGGGTCGATGTCCTATCCCGACACGAAGCTGCGCGCGGCGGTCAAGGCCGCGAAGGTCGCGATCGACACGCTGCGCGACGGCGTCGAGTTCGCGGTCATCTCCGGCTCCAACACCGCGAAGATGGTGTTCCCCGCGCAGCCCGGACTGGCCGCCGCGAGCCCGCAGAGCCGGGAGCAGGCCAAGGTCGCGCTGAACAAGCTGAAGGCGTCCGGCGGCACCGCGATCGGCTCGTGGCTGCGGCTCGCCGACGAGCTGTTCGACCAGGCGCAGGGCGGTCTCCGCCACGCGATCCTGCTGACCGACGGCAAGAACCAGCACGAGACGGCCGAGGAGCTCGACGCCGTCCTGTTCCATTGCGACGGCCGGTTCGTGTGCGACTGCCGCGGCGTCGGCACCGACTGGGAGGTCGCCGAGCTGCGCAAGATCGCCTCCGCGCTGCTCGGCAGCGTCGACATCGTCGCCGACCCGGCCGGTCTCGAGGCCGACTTCCGGGCGATGACGGAGGCGGCGATGGGCAAGTCCGTCGCCGACGTCGCGCTGCGCGTGTGGACGCCGCAGACGGCGAGGCTGCGGTTCGTCAAGCAGGTCCTGCCGTCGGTGGAGGACCTGACCGGCAAGCGCGTCGAGACGGCTCCGCAGGCCGGCGACTATCCGCTCGGCGCCTGGGGGGCCGAGAGCCGCGACTACCACGTCTGCGTGGAGGTGCCGCCCGGCGACGTCGGGAAGGAACTGCGGGCCGCCTGGGTGAAACTCGTCGTCCCCGGCGCACCCGGTGAGGAGGCGCAGGTCCTGGCGAGCGGGAACGTCCTGGCGCAGTGGACGGACGACGAGGCGCAGTCCACCAGGATCAACGCGCGGGTGGCGCACTACACCGGGCAGGCCGAGCTGGCCGCCGCCATCCAGGAGGGGCTGCAGGCCCGCAAGGACGGCGACCTCGACACCGCGACCGCGCGGCTCGGCCGGGCCGTGGTGCTGGCGAACGAGGCCGGCAACGACGAGATCACCTCGATGCTCCGCCGGGTCGTGGACGTCGTCGACGAGGCGTCCGGCACCGTCCGGCTGAAGCGCGACGTCGACAAGGCGCACGAGATGGAGCTCGACACCCGCTCCAGCAAGACCGTCCGGACGCGCAAGGACGAGACCGTCACCACCCGCCGGGGCGAGGGCTGAGCATGGCGAGCTGCGCCAACGGACACACCTCGCAGGCGTCCGACTACTGCGACGTCTGCGGCGAGCGCATCGGATCGTCCTCCCCCGCCTCCCCGTCCGGCGGGGGCTCGGGCGCGTCCGGTCCGCTGGGCACCCAGGGCCTGCCCACCCCTGCGGGAGGCGGTCGCGGACAGGGCGGCGGGCCGACGCCGTGCCCCGACTGCGGGACGCCCGGCAGCGACCGTTTCTGCGAGGCGTGCGGCTACGACTTCGCCACCGGCGGCGGCAAGCCGACACCGCGGACCGCTCCGGCGGCCCCGTCGCCCCCCACGCCTCCACCTCCACCTTCACCTTCACCTCCGGTGACGCCGCCACCGGTGCCACCAGGACCGGATCATGGACGATCCGGACCGGGACCGGCGGCCCCCGAGGCTCCAGCTC
>NZ_VCKW01000470.1 GCF_005889715.1 Actinomadura soli | reverse complement strand
GTCGGCGAGCATGAACGCGATCCGCTCGGCCGGGACAGCAGGATCAACCGGCACATACGCAGCGCCCACCCGCCACACCGCCAAGACCGCCGCCACCACATCCACACCCCGCGGCAAACACAACCCCACCACCGAGCCACGACCCACACCCAACCCCGCCAGGACGCCCACCAGCCCAGCGGCCCGCGCGTCCAACTCCGCATACGAGGTCTCGACATCACCCTCCAACACCGCTACCGCACCCGGAGCCGCAGCCACCCGACCCTCGAACAACCCACCGACCGTGACGTCCGGCACCCCGGAACCGGAACCGGTGTTGTTCCACTCGACGATGAGCCGCTCTCGCTCCGCCGGGTCCAGAATCTCTACGGCGGTCAGCGCGGAGTCTTCGCCGCCTAGCAGTGCGTCGACAAGGTTCGTCACTGCGATGCGCAGCAGATTGCCGACTGCCTGCGGATCAATGGGATCGATCGCCACCACGCTGAAGCTCAACCCGGCGGGGCCGTCGTCGTTGACTGCCACGGACAGCGGATAGTTGGTCCGCTCCTGGCCGAAGACGGTCTGCACGCCTTCGACGGCTCGCTGCGCCGAATCGTCCGATGCCAGGCTGGCGTGCCGGTAGTTGAACAGGGACGTGAACAGGGGCGTGTTGCCGACGATGCCGCTGGCCTGCTGGGCGACCGCCAAGGGGGCGTGCTCGTGTTGCAGCAGCGCCGCGAGCTGGGTCCGCATCTGCTCGATGGCCGCGCGCACCCCGACCCGGCCGGTCCGCAGACGCACGGGCAGGGTGTTGATGAACGGGCCAAGGACGCGGTCTGCGCCGGTCCCGGCGTTCATTCGTCCGGACAGGACGGTGCCGAACACCACGTCGTCACGTCCGGACAGGGTGGCCAGGACCCGCGCCCACGCCACATGCAGCACCGTCGCGGGGCTGACACCAAGCCGCTGCGCCACTTGCTGCAGGTCGACGACGACCTCGTCCGGCACGGGGACCAGAGCAGATACGGCATCAGTGCCGTCTTGAAGCACATCAAGCTGCCCGAAAGGTGCGGTCGGTTCGGTCACGTCGCCCAGCAGCTCGGCGAAGAACCGCTCGTGGTCCGCGCGAGAGATCTCACGTGCCTGGGCCACGAAGTTCCGGAACGGCAACGCCGGCGGTAGCTGGTCCGCCTGTCCCGCGAGTATCGCTCGCAGCTCCTGCATCAGCAGGTCGATACCTAGGTTGTCCTCCACCATGTGATGCATCCGCACCACACCCAGCCATCGGCCATCGGCCATCTCGGTGATGTGCAGGTCCATCAGCGGAGCCCGGGACAGATCCATCGCCGATCCCGTCACGGCCAGCAATGCCTCCGCCATGGCCGCCGGATCGGACGACCTGACGTCGAGCTCTTCTTCGACAACGGCCAGTTCGGCGTTTCGCAACACCACCTGGACCGGCTCGCTCAGTCCTTCCCAGACCACGCCCGTGCGGTAGATGTCGTGGCGGTCCACCACCTGCTGCAACGCGCGCGCGAACTCGTCCAGTCGGGGCCGCGAGTCGAACGCCACGCCACGGACGGTCACGTACGCATCTGCACCACCGCCTGCCAGGAGGTGGTGGAACAGCAGCCCTTCCTGGAGCGGGGCGAGCGGGTAGATGTCGGCCACGTTGGCCGCGCCGCCCTCGACGCCGGCGACGACCTGCTCCGTCTCGGCCGGGGTCAAGTCCACCAGGGGGAGCATGTCGGGGGTGATGTGCTGCGCGTCCGCCGGGATCAGGTTCTCCGGCACGGACACCACTTCGGCTTCTACCGCACGGGCCAGCCCTGCCGGAGTCGGTGTTTCTAGCAACGCCCGCAATGACACCGAGAGGCCGCGGGTCCGGAGCCGTTCGACGAGCGACACCGCCAGGAGAGAGTGTCCGCCGAGGCGGAAGAAGTCATCGTCCACCCCCACCGACTCCACGCCGAGAACCTCGGCGAAAGTCGTGCACAGGACCTCTTCGCGGACGGTGGCGGGGCCACGACCCTCACCCCCGCCGTACTCCGGTGCGGGCAACGCGCCACGATCCAGCTTCCCGTTCACCGTCAACGGCAACGCGTCCAGCACCACCACCGCCGACGGCACCATGTACTCCGGCAAACGACGACCGGCAAACTCCCGTATCGCGTCCGCGTCGAGCGGCACACCGGGGTTGGCGGGGACGAGGTAGGCGACCAGCCGCTTGTCGCCCGGGGCGTCCTCGCGGGCCACGACCGCCGTCTGTGCCACGTCCGGGTGGGCCAGCAGCGCGGTCTCGATCTCACCGGGCTCGATCCGGAACCCGCGGATCTTCACCTGCTGATCGACACGGCCCAGGAACACCAACTGCCCGTCCGGCCTCCAGCGGACCAGGTCACCGGTGCGATACATCCGCTCACCCGACCCGAACGGACACGCCACAAACCGCTCACCCGACAAACCCGCACGTCCCACATACCCGCGGGCCAACTGCACCCCCGCCAGATACAACTCACCCGTCACCCCGGCCGGGACCGGAGCCAGCGCGTCATCCAGCACAAACACCCGGGTATTGGCCACCGGCCCACCGATCGGCACCAACCCGCCGGTCTGCGCCGGGTCGCAGTGCCAGGCGGTGACGTCCACCGCCGCCTCGGTCGGGCCGTACAGATTGTGCAACTCCACCTCGCCGAAGGTGGTGAAGAACCGCGACTGCGCCTCCGCCGACAGCGCTTCGCCGCTGCACACCACCAGCCGCAGGTCGGGGAGCTCACCCACGTCGGGGTGCAGCAGGAACGCCTCCAGCATCGACGGCACGAAATGCACCACACTCACCCGCTGCTCGCGCATCAGATCCGCCACATACCCCGGATCCCGATGCCCCCCAGGCCGCGCCACCACCAACGCCCCACCCGAAATCAACGGGCAGAACAACTCCCACACCGACACATCGAAAACCGTCGGAGTCTTCTGCAACACCCGATCCCCGACACCGAACCGGTAGTGGTCACGCATCCACACCAGCCGGTTGACGATGCTGCGATGCGACACCACCACACCCTTCGGACGCCCCGTCGACCCCGACGTGAAAATCACATACGCCGCCGAATCAGAATCCACGACGCCCGCGACAGCGTCGCTGGAGCCGTGGTCGGGTTGTGACCAGTCGGCCACGACCGCCGGGTCGTCCAACACCACCACCGGCGCCGCGTCCTCCAACAGCAACGCCACCCGCCCCGCCGGATACCCCGGATCCACCGGCAAATACGCCGCACCCGCCTTCAACAC
>NZ_VCKW01000046.1 GCF_005889715.1 Actinomadura soli | reverse complement strand
GACAGGCGCGGAGGGCGCCGAGGGGCGGGACGCTCTCGCCGCGGTCGCGGGCCTGGAGATGCTGCCTGATGACGCGCAGCGGCAGGTAGTGGTCGCGCTGCGCGGTGAGGACGAAGCGGAGCCGCTCCACGTCGGCGTCGCCGAACTTGCGGTAGCCCGACGGGCTGCGCTCCGGTTCGACGAGGCCCTCGGACTCCAGGAAACGGATCTTGGAGATGGTGATGTCGGGGAACTCGGGCCTGAGCAGTCCGAGGACGTCCCCGATCGTCATCAGGGACCGGGCTGGCTGCGCGTTCATGGCCCCTCCCATCGTCGCCGCGGCCCCGTTCTCCCGGTCAGCCGTGCGCCGGGTTGATCAGGAACACCAGCCGGAACTTGCCGATCTGGACCTCATCGCCGCCCGACAGGCCGGCCTGGTCGATCCGCTGCCGGTTGACGTAGGTGCCGTTGAGGCTGCCGACGTCGCGGACGGTGAACGCGGCGCCTTGGCGGGCGAACTCGGCGTGGCGGCGGGACACGGTGACGTCGTCGAGGAAGATGTCGCTCGAGGGGTGCCGGCCCGCGGAGGTGCGGTCCTTGTCGAGCAGGAAGCGGCTGCCGGCATTGGGGCCCCGCTTGACGACGAGGAGCGCCGTGCCCGGGGGGAGCGCCTCCATGGCCATCTGGTCGGGGCCGAGCGACGGCTCCTCGGCGCCCGCGTCGGTGTCCAGCGCCTCGAACCCGCCGATGGAGATCGTGGACGTGGACTCGCCGGGCGACTCCCGGGGAGGCAGCGGGCTCCGGGTGAGCGGAGTTCCGCAGTTCGAGCAGAAGCGGGCATCATCCGGGTTGGCGTGACCGCACTGCGTGCAGTAGACGCTCGGCATCGATCGGCTCGGCCTCCTACCATCGGCGTGCCGCCCGCGGGCGCCCGCCGGAACGGGAGCCGCCTGCGCCACGCGCATCCTTCAACCAACCCACGCCGGGGACCCGCCCCGACCACGGTCCAACTCACCGGCCGCTTACGGGACGGTCGCCGCAACTTACGCGGGTATTACCCGAGGGGTCAACTGGAACGGTGAGCCGGCTGGACCAAACTACATTCGCCGATGATCGCAGGTCTACGCCGCCGCGCGGACGTCCCCGATCGTGACGCCCGAGCCCGGCGTCCGGTTACCGCTTCCCCGTTTCCCCTACGGAGACCGTATCGCGTCGACGGCGATTTTCGCGCGCGGGGTGATCGAGACGTCGGCGCCGGCCCCCTGGAGCGTCTTGACCAGTCCCCCGGGGATGTTCAGCGCGGTGGTCATGGTGTGGGGGTCTCCGATGGCGAGGAACCGGTACGGGGCGGCGAGGGCCCTCCCGTCGGCCTGGACGCCGTCCGGTCCGTCCAGGAAGTAGGTGTCGACGCCGGCGCGCACGTCGTTGACCTGGACGACCTCGGCGCCCGCGTCGCGGAGCTCCTGCAGCGCGTCCAGGAGGTTGATCGCCTTGACGCCGCGGCGCGGGTCGGTGATCAGCAGTTCGATGCCGGGGCCCTCGGCCGGGACGGTGCCCGCCAGGAGGCCATAGGTGGTCGCCCGCTTGCGCGCCTCCTCAAGGGCGGTTCCTCCCTCGGCGTCCCGTTCCAGTTGCGCCTTGGTGTCCTCCAGGTCGCGCAGGTCGCCGCGCAGGCGCTCGGACCGCTGGCCCAGATCGGACAGGATTCCGACGAGCTCGTCCTGCCGCGCGGTGGCGAACGTGGTGTCGCGCTCGTTCGATTGGATCTGCGCGACGACCGCGAATCCCAGGACCAGGCAGAGGAGTCCTCCGGCCAATTGGCCCATGCTGACTCGCGGTCTCAACAAATCCATGAGGCCGCGGAGGCCGGCGGGCTCGTCCGGGCGCTCTTTCTCGTGCTCGTCCCCGGTCATGCGCCGAACAGCCTGCGCCGGATGCCCGCCGCGTTGGAGAAGATCCGGATGCCGAGGACGACCACGACGCCGGTGGACAGCTGCGAGCCGACCCCGAGCTTGTCGCCGAGGAAGACGATCAGTGCGGCGATGACGGTGTTGCTGACGAACGACACCACGAACACCTTCTCGTCGAAGATGCCCTCCAGCCGGGCCCTGATCCCGCCGAACATGGCGTCGAGCGCCGCGACGATCGCGATCGGCAGGTACGGCTCCAGCCAGAGCGGGACGTCCGGCTGGAGCAGCAGGCCCAGCGCCACGCCGATCATCAGCCCGATCAGCGCGATCACCGTCGGACCCCGCCTTTCCGGGGGGCGACCCCCAGACCCCCGGGAAGTCGGCCCGAAGATCCTCGCTCCGCTCCGGTCATCGAGCCTCCTCTCCCCCGCTCACCGGCCCGCCGCGCGGGCGTAGCGCAGCCGGACGGCGCCCGCGGCGGGCAGGCTCACCGCGGCCGACCGGTGCGTGTCGTATCTGATCTTGAAGCGCTCGTTCAGGGCCCGCAGCCGCCGGTCGGCGGCCGAGCCGGAGAACGCCTCCCGGAGGCGGCCGGGGTCGCCGAGCGCCGTCACCTCGTAGGGGCGGCTGAGCGGCCGGTAGTCGACGAGGATCGCCTCGCCTGCGGCGCGGATCGCCGTCGCCGGGGTGAGCCGCTGCCCGTTGACGCCGATGGCCGCGGCGCCCGCCGCCCAGAGCCCGTTCACCAGGACCTGGAGGTCCTGATCATAGACCCGGCCGCCGGCGTCGGCGGGGAGCCCCTCCGGGTCGTCGCGCCCGCCGCTCGGAGCCGCGTCGTCCAGGGTGACGACCAGCGCGTCGCCGCCGGCGGGCGCGGCGGCCGCGGCGGCGGCCGCGATGGCGAGGTCCCGGCGGGCGCGGCGGCCGTCCTCGCTGCGGGCGAGGGCGGCGGCCCGGCGCCGCTCCGTCTCGGCCCGCAGGCGGCCGAGGCGGCGCTGGAGGCCGTCGGTCTCGGCGGTGCGGGCGTTGATCTCGTCGACGAGCCGCGAGCGCTGCTCGGCGGCCACGGGCTCGCTCCGGCGCACCTCGGCCCCGGCGACGGCGACCAGCGTCCCGGCGAGGACGAGGACGAGCAGGACGCCGCCGCCGCGCAGCCGTCCCCGCGCCGGGTCGGGATCGCCCGCCGCGGCGCGCCGTGCGGCGGCCTCCGCGTAGCCGTGATCGAGGAGCTTGCCGCTGAACAGGTCGGCGAGGAGCGACATGGACGCGTCGGGCCGCCGCCCGGGCCGGTCGTCGTCCTCTCGTGGTGCGATCACCGGCCCATCATGGCAAGGACGCGGGGTTTCGGCTCGGCAGGGCGATGGTGAACGCGGCGCCGCCGCCGGGGGCGTCCGCGGCGGCGGCGCGGCCGCCGTGGGCCGCGGCGACGGCCGCGACGATCGACAGGCCGAGGCCGGAGCCGCCCGGCTGGGCGGTCACGTCGCGGGACCGGGACGGGTCGGCGCGGTAGAAGCGCTCGAACACGCGGGCGCGATCGCCGGCCGGGATTCCCGGGCCCTCGTCGGCGACCTCCAGGACCGCGTCCCCGTCCCGTTCGGACACGCGGACGGTGGCGGCCGTGCCGGGCGGCGTGTGGCGCCGGACGTTCGCCAGCAGGTTGTCGAGGACCTGGCGGAGCCGTCCGGCGTCGCCGGTGACGACGACCGGGCCGTCCGTCTCCAGCGTGAGGGGGCGGCCCGGTTCGACGACGGTGGCGTCGGCGACCGCGTCGGCGGCGAGGGCGGCCAGGTCGACCGGCTCGCGTTCCAGCGGGCGGCCCTCGTCCAGCCGGGCGAGCAGCAGCATCTCGTCGACGAGGCGGCCCATCCGCTCGGCCTCCGACTCGATGCGGCGCATCGCCTTGGCGAGGTCCTCGGGCCGGTCCGCGGCGCCGCGGCGGAACAGCTCGGCGTACCCGCGGACGGTCGCGACCGGGGTGCGCAGCTCGTGGGAGGCGTCGGCGACGAAGCGGCGCAGCCGGTCCCGGGACGCCTCCCGTTCCCGGAACGACGCCTCGATCTGCGCGAGCATGCCGTTCAGCGCGCCGGCGAGCCGTCCCACCTCGGTCTTCGGGCCGTGCACGGCGAGCCGGCGGCCGAGGTCGCCGTCGCCGATCCGCGCGGCGGTCGCGGCGATCTCCTCCAGCGGGCGGGTCGCACGGCGGACGGCATGCCACACCAGCAGCCCGACGCCGACGAGGACCACGAGCGTGACGACGACCTGGGTCCCGAGGGTGCGGCCGAAGAACTCGTCCTGCTCGGTGGTGCGCATGGACGTGACGAGGTAGTGCCGCCCGCCGGGGACCCAGGCGGTGCGGACCAGCCAGCCGGGCCCCTCCCGCCCGAACAGGCCGTCGTCGTCCTTGCCCGGGCGGGGCCGGTCCTCCGTGCGGACGAACCGCTCGCCGTCCGGGTTGCCGCCGGTCGCGGGGCCGGGGCGCGGATCGTCCGGCAGCGGCGGCTCGCCGACGAACGAGACGGTCTCCACGACCGTGCCGTCGGCCCGGCGGACCTGGAGGAACAGCGGCAGGCCGCCGCCGTCGCCGGCGGCGCGCCACAGCCGGTCCAGGTCCGAGGTGGCCTCCGCGAGCCGCGACCACGAGCCGCCGGGGCCGCTCTCGGCGAACAGCGCCGCGGCCTCGCGTCCGACGGCGGTCATCCGCTGGTGCTCGCTGTCGTTCTTCCAGTCGTTCAGCGCGGCGAAGCTGGACGCGCCGGCGATCAGCAGGCCGAGGGCCAGCAGGGCGAGCTGGGTCAGCACGATGCGCCTGCGCAGCGACATCAGCCCTCCCGGGGCATGCGGAGGATGTAGCCGACGCGCGGGACGGTGTGGATCAGGCGGGGGTCGCGGTCGTCGAGCTTGCGGCGCAGGTAGCTGACGTAGGTCTGGACGACGCCGTCGCCGCCGCCGAAGTCGTACTGCCAGACGTGGTCGAGGATCTGCCGCTTCGTCAGCACCCGGCCGGAGTTGAGGAGCAGGTAGCGCAGCAGTTTGAACTCGGTGGGGGTGAGGTCGACCAGCACGCCGCCGCGCCGCACCTCGTAGGTGTCCTCGTCGAGCTCCAGGTCGGCGAACGACAGCCGGGCCCGGTCCCGCCCGGCGGGCCGGGTGCGGCGCAGCACGGCGCGGATCCGGGCGATCAGCTCCTCCAGGCTGAACGGCTTGGTGACGTAGTCGTCGCCGCCGACCGTCAGGCCCTTGACCTTGTCCTCGGTGGCGTCGCGGGCGGTGAGGAACACGACGGGGGCCTGGCAGCCGTCCCGCCGGAGCCGGGCGCAGGCGTCGAGGCCCGAGCCGTCCGGGAGCATCACGTCCAGGACGATCAGGTCGGGGCCGAAGCGCGGGATGCTCGCCAGCGCCTCCGCGCCCGACCCGGCCACGGCCGTCTCGAAGCCCTCGTAGCGCAGCGCGGTCGCGACGAGGTCGGCGAGGTACGCTTCGTCGTCCACGACGAGGATCTTGGTGGGCGTCACGGGGCCAGTCTTCCCGGTGGGCGCCGCCGGGCGCACTGCGGGCGTTCTGCGGGACGTCTGAGAGATCCCTGTGAAGCCGGTTTCACAGGGATCCCCAAGGACGCTCACACGGCGCCCGAAGAGCGGGCCGCTGCAGTTGTGCGCATGGACAGATTCTCCGATTTCGTGCTCCGGCACCGGCTGCTGATCGGCCTGGTGTGGCTGGCCGCCGCGTGCGCCGGCGCGTTCGCCGTCACGCGGGTGCCCGACCGGCTCACCGAGGACTTCGCGCCGCCCGGCTCGGCGGCGCGCGACGCCAACGCGGCGATCCTCGCCGCCTACGGGACGGGCGGCGACGAGAAGCCCGAGGTCTCGGTCGTCACGCTGCCCGCAGGGACGACGGCGGACTCGCCCGGCGTCCGCGACGCGCTGACGAAGGCGTTCGCTGCGGGCGGGGAGCGGCTCGGCGCCCGCGTCGTCTCCTACGGGACCACCGGCGACGCCCGCTTCACCGCTGGCGGCGGCCGGGTCGTCTACGGCCTCGTGTACCCGCGCGTCGAGCCGGGGGCGAGCGAGATCGACGACGGGCCCGAACCGGCCGGGCCGCTCGCCGAGGCGATGCGGCCGCATCTGCCCGCCGGGGCCGGGCTGCGCGTGACGAGCATGGGCGGGCTGGCGGACGAGGCGGGCGGCGAGGGGCCGAGCGTCCTGACCGAGACGCTCATCGGCGGGCTCGGGGCGCTGGTCGTCCTGGCGTTCGTGTTCGGGTCGGTGCTGGCGGTCGTGCCGCTCGTGATCGCGACCGTCTCGATCCTCACCTCGTTCCTGCTCGTCTACGGGATCACGGGCGTCACCGACGTGAACTTCATGGTGCAGTTCGTCGTGGCGCTGATCGGGCTCGGCGTCGCCGTCGACTACTCGCTGCTGCTGGTGACGCGGTGGCGGGAGGAACGGGCGGGCGGCCTGTCCGCGGACGCGGCGACCAGGCGCGCGATGGCCACGGCCGGGCACGCGGTGGTGTTCAGCGCCGTCGCCGTCGGGATCGGGCTCGTCTCCATGCTGGTGATGCCGGTCGAGTTCCTGCGCAGCATGGCGTACGGCGGCGTGATCATCCCCGGGGTGAGCGCGCTCGCGACGCTGACGCTGCTGCCGGTCGTCCTCGCCACGATGGGCCCGGCCCTCGACCGGATCGCGCCCCGGTGGCGCGGCGACGGGGCCCGCGCGGGCCGGGCCTGGACGGCGTGGGCGCGGCGGATCGTCCGGTTCCGGATCCCGGCGGCGCTGGCGGCGCTGGCCGTCCTCGGCGGTCTCGCGTTCGCGGCGCTCGGGATGAACCTCGGCGAGCCGCACAGCGGCGCCCTGGCGAAGTCGGGGCCCGCCTATGAGGGCTTGGCGGAGCTGCGCGGGGCGGGGGTCCCGACCGGTGTCCTCACGCCGGTGGACGTGCTGCTGCCGCCGGGCGCGGACCCGGCCGCGGCAGCGTCCGAGCTGCGGGGGCTGCGGGGCGTCCACGCCGTCGCGGCGCCCGGCGGCGGCATGTGGCGGCGGGACGGGTCCGCGCTGATCACCGTCGTGCCCGTCGACGAGGGCGGGACCGACGCCGGCAAGGACCTCGTCAAGGCCGTCCGGGACGCGGTGCCGCCGGGCGCGCGGGTCGGCGGCGAGGCCGCGAACGACATCGACTTCGCGGCCAAGGTCTACGGGACCTTCCCGTACATGCTGGGGCTCATCTGCCTGCTGACGTTCGTCCTGCTGGCCCGCGCGTTCCGGTCGCTGCTGCTGGCGCTCAAGGCGGTGGTGCTCAACCTGCTGTCGCTGGCCGCCGTCCTCGGCGCGATCGTCCTGGTGTGGCAGCAGGGCCACGGCAGCGACCTGTTCTGGGGCATCTCCGCGACCGGGTCGATCGCCGCGTTCGTCCCGGCGATGGTGTTCGCGTTCCTGTACGGGCTGTCGATGGACTACGAGGTGTTCATCCTGGCCCGGCTCAGGGAGGAGTACGACCGCACCGGCTCCACTGAGGCCGCCGTCGTCGAGGGCCTCGGCCGGACGGGACGGCTGGTGACCAGCGCGGCGCTGATCCTGTTCCTGGCGTTCGCGTCGCTCGCGGCGGCGCCGATCGTCGAGGTGAAGATCTTCGCCACCGGTCTCGGGCTGGGCATCCTCCTGGACGCGACCGTGGTGCGGGCGCTGCTCGTCCCGGCGGCGGTGTCGCTGTTCGGCCGCTGGAACTGGTGGCTGCCGGGCTGGGCCGCCCGCGTCCTGCGCGTGCCGCCCTCGCCCCTCCCGCAGCCGGACGGCGAGGACCGCGTCCCGGTCCCCGTCTGACCGGGCGGCCCCTGGCCGCCCCGCGGGGGCGGGCGGTCAGTGGGCGGCGGTGCGGGTGAACCCGAGGTGGACGGCGAGCCCGGCGAGCGCCGAGCCCATCAGGTAGCGCTGGGCCCGCTGCCAGCCGGGCCGCCGGGCGAGGAACACCGCGATGCCGCCGGCGCCGAGCACGATGAGGGCGTTCACGGTGATCGCGATGGTGATCTGGGTGAGGCTGAGGAGCATGATCTGGACGCCGACGTGGCCGCGCTCCGGGTCGGTGAACTGCGGCAGCAGCGACACGTACAGGATCGCGATCTTGGGGTTGAGCAGGTTGGTGACCAGGCCCATGGCGAACAGGCGGCGCGGCGGGTCGGCGGGCAGGTCCTTCGGGGCGAACGGCGTCGTCCCGCCCGGCCGCACCGCCTGCCAGGCGAGCCACAGCAGGTACGCCGCGCCCGCGACCTTGATCGCCGTGTAGACCTCCGGGACGAGCGCGAACACGGTCGCGACGCCGGCGGTCACGGCCGTGACGTAGACGAGGAACCCGGCGGCGACGCCCGCGAGCGAGATCATGCCGGCGCGGCGGCCCTGCGTCACCGACCGCGACACCAGGTAGACCATGTTGGGGCCGGGGGTGAGCACGAGCCCGAGGGCGAAGACCGCGATGGCCGCCACCGCGCTGGACGAGATCATTGCACTCCTGACGACGTCGATGTGATCCGATACTAAATGTCCGAGTAATATCAGTGCAATAATGACATTGATCTCGGTGCAATCGGAGGTGCGATGGAGGACTACCGGCGGGTCGCGGACGAGCTGGCCGCCGGCATCGCGGCCGGACGGCTCCGTCCGGGCGATCGGCTGCCTCCGCAGCGCGCCTTCGCGCGCGAGCGCGGCATCGCGGCCTCGACGGCGAGCCGCGTGTACCGGGAGCTGGGCCGGCGCGGTCTCGTGGTCGGCGAGGTGGGCCGGGGGACGTTCGTGCGGGCGGCGGAGCGTCCGGCCGTCCCGGCGCTGGCCGAGCCCGGGGATGCCCGCGTCGACCTGGAGCTCAGCTATCCCACGGTGCCCGAGCAGACCGCGCTGCTGGCGACCGGGATGGAGCGGCTGCTGCGCCCGGACGTCCTCGGAGCCGCGCTCGGCCCCACCGGCGTCGCTGGCACGCCCGCGGCCCGCGAGTCGGCGGCGGAGCTGCTCGCCGCGCCCGGATGGCGGCCCGACCCGTCCGCCGTCCTGTTCGCGGGGAACGGGCGGCAGGCCATCGCGGGCGCCGTGGCCGCGCTCGTGCCGCCGGGCGGGCGGCTCGCGGTCGAGGCGCTGACCTATCCGGTGGTCAAGGGCATCGCGGCGCGGCTCGGCGTGACGCTCGTCCCGGTCGCCTCCGACGAGAACGGGCTGAGCCCGGAGGCCCTCGCCGACGCCCACCGCGCCGCCCCGCTCGGCGCGGTGTACGTCCAGCCCACGCTGCACAACCCGTACGGGACGACGATGCCGCGGGCACGCCGGGCCGAGCTGGCCGCGGCCCTGGAGCGGCTCGGCCTCCACGCGATCGAGGACCGCGTGTGGGCGTTCCTCGTCGAGGACGGCCCCGCGCCGCTGGCGTCCTTCGCCGCGCGGCGGACGGTCGTCGTCGACAGCCTCTCCAAGCGCCTCGCGCCGGGCCTGAGCGTCGGGTTCGCCGTCCCGCCGTCCGCGCTGGCCGGGCGCGTCGCCGCCGCCCTGCGCTCCGGCGCGTGGGCGCCGGCCGGGTTCGCGCTCGCGGCGGCGTCCGGCTGGATCGCCGACGGCACCGTCGCGTCGGTGACCCGCGCCAAGCGCGCGGACGCCGCGTCCCGCACCCGGATGGCCGCCGACCGCCTCCCCGGTGCGGCCACGGCGGGCCAGCCCTGCTATTTCTGCTGGTGGGAGCTGCCGTCCCCGTGGCGCGCCGACACGTTCGTGGCCGCGGCGGCGCGGCACGGCATCGCCGTCACGCCCGCCGCCGCCTTCGCCGCCGGAACGGCCGCCGCGCCCCGCGCCGTCCGCGTCGGCCTCGCGTCGCCCCCGCTGGAGACGCTCGGGCGGGCCCTCGGCGTCCTCGCCGGGATCGCGGCCGGCTCCCCCGAGGACACGCCCGTCGACTGACCGCCACCGGCCCGGACGGGTGAGGCAGGAGTGTCTGGACTGTCGGGGTGCGGTCGTTCATCGTGGCTGTGGGTGCGATGCCCGGCACGGCGGACGCGAGGGACGCGAGTCCAGGCGGGAGCCAGGCGGATGATCGAGGTGCGGGGGGTGGGGCAGCGCGCGGGCGGAGGGCGCCGCACGCTGCGGGACGTGTCGCTGACGATCGAGTCCGGCGAGCTGGTGGCGATCATCGGGGGCAGCGGGGCGGGCAAGACGACGCTGCTGGACGCCATCGCGGGCGTGCGGCCCCCGGCGGAGGGCAAGGTCTCCTTCGACGGCGAAGCTCGCTCCAACGGCGGCGCCGGGGCGTTCGGGTACGTGCCGCAGGACGACATCGTCCACCTGGAGATGCCGCTGCGGCGCACGCTGCGGTACGCGGCGGGGCTGCGGCTGCCGTCCGGGACGCCGCCGGAGCGGGCCGACCGGGCCGTGGACGCCGTCATGGACGCGCTCGCGCTCACCGAACGCGCCGGGCAGCGGGTCGGGTCGCTCAGCGGCGGCGAGCGCAAGCGCGCCAGCATCGCGGTCGAGCTGCTGACACGCCCCCGCGTGTTCTTCCTGGACGAGCCGACCTCGGGGCTCGACCCGGCCACGGCGGCCGACCTGATGCGGCTGCTGCGCGGCCTGGCCGATTCGGGGACGACCGTCGTGCTCACGACGCACCATCCGCCGGACGTGGCCGTGTGCGACCGGGTGGCCGTCCTGACGCAGGAGGGGCGGCTGGCGTTCTACGGCGAGCCGGACAAGGCGCGGGAGGAGTTCCGCGTCACGGCCATCGAGGACATCTACCTGCGCCTCGCGAAAGCGGAGCCGCACGAGTGGGAGGGACGGTTCGGCGCCGCCCCCGCGCCGGTGGCGGGCCCGAACGTCGGGGCGTTCCGGCAGTGGGCGCTGCTGGCCCGGCGGAACCTCGACCTGCTGTCGCGGAACCGGCTCACGCTCGCCGTGCTGGCGGGGTCGCCGGTCATGGTCCTGGCGATGTTCGCGGTGCTGTTCCGTCCGGGCGCGTTCGCGCCGGAGTCGCCGAGCCCCGGCGCGACGGTGATGATCCTCTTCTGGATCGCGTTCGGCGGGTTCTTCTTCGGCCTGACCTACGGGCTGCTGCAGATCTGCACGGAGTTGCCCGTCGTCCGGCGTGAACGGCTGACCGGGCTGCGGGTCGGCTCGTACGTGCTGGCGAAGGTGGCGGTGCTCCTGCCGCTCCTGGCCGCGGTGGACGCGCTGATGCTCGGCGTCCTGCGCGGCCTGGACAGGCTGCCCGCGATGGGCTGGGGCACGTACGCGGAGCTGTTCGTCACGCTGCTGCTGTGTTCGCTGGCCGCGCTGGCGCTGGGTCTTCTGGTGTCGGCGGCGGTCACCGACCCGGCGCAGGCCACGATGGCGCTGCCGATGCTGTGCTTCCCGCAGGTGCTGTTCGTGGGCGCGGTCCTGCCCGTCCCGGTGATGGCGGCGCCGGGACGGTGGCTGAGCTACGCCATGTCGAACCGGTGGGCGTTCGAGGGGCTGGGGCACAGCCTCGGCGTGGAGCGGCTGTGGGGGTCCGGGCGTTCGCCCCTGGGGCCGCCGCTGCTCGCCTCGTACGGGCACACGTTCGCGCGTGCGGTGGCCGTGGACTGGGCGGTGCTGACCGGGTTCACGGCGGTCCTCCTCGCGGCGACGTGCCTGGTCCTCGCCCGGCGAACCTGACAAACACCCAGTGATGGGCCAGTTACGGCCAGATTACTCCCTTGCGGTTGCTGTGCCGATTTTGGAGCGTTCTGGTGTGGATGCGGCTTAACGTATTCGGGAGTGCACCATGAGCGCTTCATCCGATTTCTACGTCGCCATGCCCGGCTACGAGGACACCCGGCGCCTGGACGATCTCCGCGCCACCGAATACCGCCACCTGGACGAGCGCGGGCAGACGTACCTCGACTACACCGGATCGGGCGTGGTGGCCGCGGCCCAGCTCCGGGCGCACGTCGAGCGGCTGTCCGGCCGCTGCTACGGCAACCCGCACTCGGAGAACCCGACGTCCAGCGCCTCCACGGTCCTGGTCGAGCGGGCGCGGGAGCGCGTCCTCGCGTTCTTCAACGCCTCCCCCGACGAGTACGCGGTGGTGTTCACGGCGAACGCGAGCGGCGCGTGCCGGCTGGTCGGCGAGGCGTACCCGTTCGGGCGCGGCACCCGGCTCGTCCTGACGGGCGACAACCACAACTCCGCCAACGGGCTCCGGGAGTTCGCGCGGGCGCGCGGAGCCGAGACCGTGCACGTTCCCGTCCGCGGGCCGGACCTGCGCGTCGCGGGCGAGGACGTCGGCGCGGCGCTCGCGCACCGCCGGGGCCTGTTCGTCTTCCCCGCGCAGAGCAACTTCACCGGCGTCCGGCACCCGCTCGCCTGGATCGACCAGGCCCACGCCCGCGGCTACGACGTGCTGCTGGACGCGGCGGCGTTCGTCTCCGCCACCCGCCTCGACCTGAGCCGGACGCGCCCCGACTTCGTCCCCGTGAGCTGGTACAAGGTGTTCGGGTACCCGACCGGCGTCGGCTGCCTGGTCGCGCGGCGCGCGGCCCTGGCGCGGCTGCGGCGGCCCTGGTTCGCGGGCGGGACGATCCAGGCGGTCAGCGCGTTCGGCGGCTGGCACGTCCTCGCGCCCGACGAGACGGCGTTCGAGGACGGCACCCTGAACTTCCTGTCCATCCCGGACGTGGAGTTCGGCATCGACTGGGTCGACGGCATCGGCATGGACCTCATCCACCTCCGCGTGACCTGCCTGACGGCCCTGCTCCTGCGGGGGCTGGCGGGCCTGCGGCACTCCGACGGCTCCCCCATGATCAGGCTGTACGGGCCGGACGGCACGGACCGGCGCGGCGGCACGGTCGCGTTCAACGTCCTCGACGCGCGGGGCGGGATCGTCGACGAGCGGATCATCGCCCGCGACACCGCCGCCGCGGGCATCTCCGTCCGCACGGGCTGCTTCTGCAACCCCGGCGCGGGCGAGGGCGCGTTCGAGATCTCCGAGCGGGCGCTGCGCCTGACCGCGCACCGGCGGATGCGGACGCTCGACGACTACCTGGGCGTGCTCGGACTGCCCAGCGGCGGCGCCGTCCGCGCGTCCCTCGGCCTGGTCTCGAACATCGCGGACGTGGAGCGCCTCATCGGCTTCCTCGACACCGCCTACCGCGACCGGGAACCGGACGCGAGCGGCCTCAAACCCCGCGAACGCTGCTGAGACCCCGCGCGAGGATCACGTTCCCGCGCGTTCGACGACGACCGCCCATTCCTCGAGGAGCGCCTGCGCCGCGTCGGTGTCCCGGCCTTCGGCCCACAGGTGGGTGACGGCCTCCGCCGGGTCGGGCAGGACGAGGACCCAGCGGCCGTCGTCCTCGACCACGCGGACGCCGTCGGTGGTGTCGACCGTGCGGTCCCCGGCCGCCTCCACGACGTGCCGCATCACGCTGCCCTTGGCGGCCCACGGCGTCGGGACGGAGCGGCGCAGCAGGTGCGCTTCGGGGATGCGGCGGTCGATCTGCGACAGCGTCAGACGCGTCCGGGCGACGAGCCCGACGAGCCGGACGAACGCCGCGATCCCGTCCACGGTGCCGCTGAACTCGGGCATCAGGAACCCGCCCCGGCCGTCCCCCGCGAAGATCACGCCGCGCTGCGCGGCGGCCTTGGTGAGGACGTCCTGGGACGTGGACGTCCACTCGACCTGGACGCCGTGGAACCGGCACACCTGCTCCGCGACCCGCGTCGTCGTCACCGGCAGCGCGACCCGGCCGCCGCCGCGCTCGGCCGCGACCAGGTCCAGCATGACGAGCAGCGCCCGGTCGTCGCCGACGAACTCGCCGTTCTCGTCCACGAGCGAGATCCGCTCCCCGACCGTGTCGAAGCGGACGCCGAACGCGGCCCGCGACGACGAGACGAGGTCGCCGAGCCGCTCCAGGTCGCGCATCCGCACGGCGAGCGTCTCGGTCGGGTTGGCCTCGTCCAGCCCGGCGTTGCGGGTGAGGACCTCCACTCCGACCTTGCCGAGCAGGTTCGGCAGGACGAGCGAGGCGACGCCGCCCGCGCAGTCCAGGACGATCTTCAGCCCGGCCTCGCGGACCCCGCGGATGTCGACGCGCCGCAGCAGGTCGCGGGTGTAGGTCTCGACGACCCGGGGCGGGTAGGTCAGCTCGGCGATCTCGCCGGGGAACGCGCGCCGGTACTCCTGCCGCCCGAAGACGCGCTCCAGCTTGCGCTGCGCGTTCTGCGACAGGTCGGCGCCGTCGGGGTCCATGAAGATGATGTCGACGCCCTGCGGGTCGCCGAGCGTGGTGCGGATGTAGATGCCGCCGACGGCGTCCATACGGCCGGTCTCGAACCGGGCGACGGTCAGCGGCGTGGCCTCCAGGTCGTTGACGTTGATGGCGCTGGCGGTCAGCGCGCTGTTCACGGCGCGTTTCAGGGTGCGGGCGGCGCGGGAGACGTCCCGTCCGGTGACGACGGTCGTGCCCTTCTTCAGCGTCGTCGCGTAGGCGCTGGCGAGCCGCACCGCGAGCTCGGGCGTGATCTCGACGTTGACCAGCCCGGACACGCCGCGCGGCCCGAACAGGTTGCGCTGCCCCCGCGACTCCCAGATCACGCTGGTGTTGACGACCGCGCCCGCCTCGATCGTCTTGAACGGGTAGACCTTCACGCCGGACGAGACGTACGCCTCCGCCTCGATCACGCACTCGTCGCCGATGACCGCGCCCTCCTCGACCCGGGCGCCGGCCATGATGTCGGTGTTCTTGCCGACCACGCAGCCGCGCAGGTTCGTGGACGGCGCGATGAACACGTTGTCGTGCACGATCGCCCGGTGCAGGAACGCGCCCTCCTTCACGACGACGTTGCTGCCGAGGACGGTGTACTCGCGCAGCTCGACGCCCGCCTCGACCTTGGCGTAGTCGCCGATGTAGAGCGGGCCCTTCAGGACGGCCTCCGCGTCCACCTCCGCCCCTTCGGCGACCCACACGCCGGGCGATACCTCGAAACCGTCCAGGTCGATGCCGACCTGGCCGGACAGCATGTCGGCCTGCGCCTTGAGGTAGCTCTCGTGGGTGCCGACGTCCTCCCAGTAGCAGTCGGCGACGTAGCCGAACAGCGGGGCGCCGTCCGCGAGCAGGGCGGGGAACACGTCCCCGGACCAGTCGACCGGCTCCCCCGCGGCGACGTGCTCCAAGACCTCCGGCTCCATCACGTAGATGCCGGTGTTGACGGTGTCGGAGAACACCTGGCCCCACGTCGGCTTCTCCAGGAACCGCTGCACGCGGCCCTCGTCGTCCACGATGATGATCCCGAACTCGAGCGGGTTCGGGACGCGCTTCAGCCCGATGGTGACGAGCGCGCCGTTGCGCTCGTGGAACCGCACCATGTCGGTCAGGTCGATGTCGGTGAGCGCGTCCCCGGAGATCACCAGGAAGCGGTCGTCGCGGAGCGCCTCCTCGGCGTTCTTGACGCTGCCGGCGGTGCCGAGCGGGATCTCCTCCGTCGCGTAGCTCAGCGACATGCCGAGCTCCTCGCCGTCGCCGAAGTAGTTGCGGATCAGCGCGGCCAGGAACTGGACGGTCACGACGGTCTCGCTGAACCCGTGCGCCTTCAGCAGCCGCAGCACATGCTCCATGATCGGCCGGTTGACGAGCGGGAGCAGCGGCTTCGGCTGGTTGGCGGTCATCGGGCGCAGCCGCGTCCCCTCGCCGCCCGCCATCACGACGGCCTTCATCGGGCGGCCTCCCGGCCGGCCATGACGAGCTGCCGCGTCTGCTCCCAGTACAGGACGGCCGCCCACCAGTACAGGCCCGCGCCCCAGATGGCGAACGACCAGCCGAAGACCTTCGCCGCCGTCGCCGCCCCGCCGTCATGGTCGCCGAGCAGCAGCAGCGGGAACGCGTACAGCAGGCACATCGTGCCGGCCTTGCCGATGAAGTGGACGGGAAGCGTCCCGCTGTACCCGAGCCGCCGGACGATCGGCGCGATCGGCACGATCGCCAGCTCGCGGGCGACGAGCAGCACCACCAGCCACACCGGGATGATGTCGCGGATGGTGAGCCCGATCAGCGTCGCCAGGATGTAGAGCCGGTCGGCGGCCGGGTCGAGCACCGCCCCGAGCTTGCTGGTCTGGTTGAGGATCCGCGCGAGCTTGCCGTCCAGCCAGTCGGACAGGCCCGCGAACACCAGCAGGCCGAGCGCCCACCAGTCCGCCTCGATCAGGACGAGCCACAGGAACAGCGGGACGCCGACCAGCCGGGCCAGGCTGAGGCTGTTGGGCACAGTGAAGATCCGGTCCTGCGGGGCTTCCTGCTGTGTGCTCACCGACGCCTTCGCCTCCCCTGGTGCCTTGATCCTGACCCTACCGGTAAGGAATTTGAAAGCCCTTCATGGCGTCGCCCGGACGGCACGTCCGGGCAGGTCCGCGCACGAGCGGGCACTCGGAACGGGCGTGCGCGGGCGGGGACCGGCGCGCGTCCGGATGCGGCCCGCGACGATCGGCCGCCAACAAAGGGGCTTCCGGACGCGTCTTCTTCTCCGGAAAGATCTCTCCGGAAGCCCCGCTCGGCCGGGGCCACCCAGAAGGGGTGTCGTGTTGGGTCCCCTACAGGCTGACGATCCGCGCGCCGTGGGCGGGTACGTGCTGTCGGCGCGCCTGGGCGGCGGCGGCATGGGCCAGGTGTACCTCGGCCGCTCCCCCGGCGGGCGGCCGGTGGCGGTGAAGCTCGTGCGCCCCGAGTACGGCGACGACCCGCAGTTCCGGCGCCGGTTCGCGGCGGAGGTGGAGGCGGCCCGCCGGGTCGGCGGGTTCTTCACCGCGCAGGTCGTCGACGCCGACCCCGACGCGGACCGGCCGTGGCTCGTCACCGCCTACGTGCCGGGTCCCTCGCTGCAGGCGGCCGTGGACGAGCAAGGGCCGCTCCCCGTCCGCGCGGTCCGCGTCCTGGGGGCGGGGCTCGCGGAGGGGCTCACGGCCGTCCACGCCTGCGGGCTGGTGCACCGCGACCTCAAGCCCGGCAACGTGATCCTGGCCCCGGACGGGCCGCGCGTGATCGACTTCGGGATCGTCCGGGCGCTGGAGGGCGCGTCCGGCACCGCCACCGGCGCGATCACCGGGACGGTCGCGTACATGGCGCCCGAGCAGGCCCGCGGCGACCGGGACATCGGGCCCGCCGCGGACGTCTTCGCGCTCGGCTCGGTGCTGGTGTTCGCGTCCACCGGCTCGGCCCCGTTCGGGCAGGGCCAGGCGCACACGGTGCTGTACCGGATCGTCCGGGAGGAGCCCGGCCTGGACGGGGTCCCCGCCGGGCTGCGCGACCTGGTCGGGGCGTGCCTGGCCAAGGACCCGGCGGACCGGCCCGCCCTGGCGGACGTCCTGGAGCGCTGCGCGGGCGCGGCGGGCGACGACTGGCTGCCGCCGGCCGTCCTCGCCATGGCCACCGCGATGGCCCCGGTGGCGGCCACCGCACAGCCGACCGCACAGCGCAGCGCGCAGCCGACCGAGCTCGACACGCCCGCCCCGCCGCCGGAGAACCCGCTGCCGCCCGCCGGCCTGCCGCCCGCCGGGCCGCCGCCCGCCGGGCCGCCGCCCGCGGCTCCCGGGCCGCACGCCGTGACCACTCCCGCGCCCCCGCCGCCGCCACGCCGGTCCGGGTCGCGGGCCAGGTGGGTCCTCGGCGGCATCGCGTTCGTCGCCGGTGTGGCGCTGCTGGTGGCCGGGGTCGTCCTGGTGCTGGTCCGGGACGGCGACAAGGGCTCGGGAAGGTCCACCGCGTCGCCGTCGGTGACCCAGCGGAAGCAGCCGGTCTCGGCGGTGACGGGACGGATCGACGACGCCAAGGCCGGGTTCTCCTACGACCGCTTGGGCGCGCCGTGGGTGACGGCGGGCGGGGCCTGGACGAAACCGGGCATGTTCACCAGCGGGCAGATCTCCCCGCTGCAGCAGCGCAACGGCGACTCCACCTTCAACGCGACCTCCCTGGCCGGGCTGCTCAGGCCCGACGAGAGCCGCGGCTACACCGGCCCCCAGGACCTCGGCGCCGTCGCGGCCCGCGTGAAGGCCCGCGTCATCCAGGAGCTGTTCACCACCCGGCATGTCAAGTCGACGCTCAAGTCCGGTCCCGTCGACGTGGGCGGCGGGGGCAGGGCGTGGCTGGAGAAGGTCCGCTTCGACTTCCCGCAGGCCGCGGCCAACGGCTGGCCGGTCACCGGCGACACGATGGCGCTCCTGATCATCGACCGGAACCGGGGGGACGGCCGCCCGCCGGGGCTGCTGATGGTGTCCGTCCCGAGCGCCTTCAGCGCCCAAGGCGACATGGACCAGATCCTCGCCTCGGTCCGCGTCCCCTGAGAACCGGCGCTATCGCGGGTGACGGCTCATTGCGGGGTGACGACGTCCGCGACCGGGAGGACGGCCGTGACGACGAACCCGCCGCCGTCGCCGGAGCCCGCGTCCAGCGTCCCGCCGACGCTTCGCGCCCGCTCGATCATCCCGAGGATCCCGAAGCCGCCCGGCGTCCCGCCGGACGGACCCGTCCCGTCGTCGGCCACCCGCACCACGAGGCCGCCGCCGTCCCGGGACAGGGTGACGGCGACGCGCCCCGCCGCCGCGTGCTTGACGACGTTGGTCAGCGCCTCCTGGACGATCCGGTACGCCGCGACGCCGATCTCCGGCGGCAGCGGGCCCACGTCCGCGTCGTCGAGCTCGACCTCGACCCCGGCGGCGCGCGCGGCCTGCGCGAGGTCCGCGATCCCGTCCGGGCCGGGCAGCGCCCCGGACGACCCGACGTCGGTGCCGCGCAGGACCTGAAGGGTGCCGCGCAGCTCCGTCCGGGCGTCCCGGCAGGTGTCGGCGATCGAGGTGAGCGCCTCCGCGAGCTCCGTGCGGTCGAGCGGCCGGTCCCCGCGGACGAGGTGCGCCGCCGCCCCCGCCTGGACACCGATGACCGTGATGCTGTGCGCGAGGAGGTCGTGCAGGTCGCGGGCGATCCGCAGCCGCTCCTCGGCGACGCGGCGCCGCGCCTCCTCCTCCCGCGTCCGCTCCGCCCGCTCGGCGCGCTCGGTGATCGTCGCGAGCCGCGCCCGGTGCACCCGCCACACCTGGACGGCGATCACGACGGAGATCACGGCCTCGATGACCGCGATCTGCTCGCGCAGGGACTTCCCGCCCGCCTGCAGCGCCATCCCGACCACGCACACGAACAGCAGCGCGCCCGCCACGGTGAGCACGCCCCGGACCCGCCGCCCGAGCACCGCGTACGCGAACAGCGCGACCACCTCGGCGGGCACCAGCGCGTGATGCTGGTACTGCGCCAGGTGGTACGGCAGCGCCAGCATCAGCAGGGCCACCAGCCCGTGCGTCGGCCACCGCCTGATCACCACGAGCTTCGCGTGCACGGCGAGCAGCAGGAACATCCCGGCCGCGTCCAGGTCCCGGACGCCGGGCCACATCACCGCGACCGCGACGGCGGCGCACGCCAGCAAGGTCGCGAACAGGGCGTCTCTCGTCGTCACACCGACCCTGGGCACCGTCACCACGCGTCCATCTTCTCGGACCCGTCCGGCCTCCGCGCACCGCCCCCGCACCGCCGGTGGACGACGGCGGGTTTCAGTACGCTCCGCCCATGGAGAAATCACCTCGGGTCACCCACATCGCGTGGGGCCGCATGGAGGTCGAGGGGCTTCAGGGCGGTAAGGACTTCAAGCTGTATCCGGGCGGCGGCCGCGAGTGGGACTGGACCGAGCACGGCACCCGCCACGACCCGGGAATCCAGCCGGGCGACGTGCAAGAGCTGCTCGACCACGGCTGCACCGTCGTCGTCCTCAGCAGGGGCATGGAGCTCCGCCTGAAGACGATGCCCGCGACCCTGCAGGCGCTGCGGGACGCCGGCGTCGAGGTCCACGTGGCGGAGACGACCGAGGCGGTCGCGCTCTACAACCGGCTGGCCGAGACGGAGCGCGTGGGCGGGCTCTTCCACTCGACCTGCTGATGGAGCGGGATGAATGAGGTCGTCCCGGCCTATAGTTCTGCAAACTCCATCATGAAGGGCTGACCGTGTCCGTCCCTCCTCCGTCCCGCTCCCAGCCGGAACTCCGGGTCACGCTCGGCCGCGGCGCCTACCGATGGCCGCTCCGCGTGTGCCTGGCCGCGCTGACGGTCGGCCTGCTCATCTCGCTGTCCACCCGTGCCGGCGGCGGCGCGGCGTGGGCGCCCGGGGAGGCGCGCCGGGCCATCGCCGTCTACGGCGGAGGTGGAGCGCTGATCGCGCTGGCCGCCATCGTCTGGGCCATCGTGATCTTCCGCAACCGCGTGGTGGTGACCGTCGGGGAGAAGGGCCTCGTCCTGCGGCGCGCCAAGCAGCAGGCGGTCATCCCGGCCGACGCCGTGCACGCGGTCGGCATCGTGTGGCCGGTCGCCGACCCCGTCTGGACGGTCTGGTTCGACACCGAGGCGGCCCCGGACGTCGGCGCCGTGGCGAAGATGGACGGCGACGCGGTCGCGCTGCACCGGGACCGGTCGCTCCCGTCCGGATGGCTCCCGTCCGTGCGCACCGCGGCCACGGAGACCCTCGGCACCGCCTGGCGCGTCCTCGATGACAAGGGCGAGGAGGTCGAGCAGCCGCGGGCGGACGCGCTGGCCAAGGCCGACCGCCTCCTGGTGGACGGCACCGGCCGCTACCGCGACCAGGGCGGCGGCGCGCTCGTCGCCGTCGCCTGCGGGCGGCTCGCCAGGCGCGGGCCGGGTCCGGCCCGCTTCCGCCGCAACCCCGACCGGGGCCGCCGGACGATCGTGCTCCGCGACCCGCACGCGGGCAGGCTGCTCGCCTTCAGGAAGACCTCCCGGCTGGCGGGCGGCGGCCGCATGCGGGTGTTCGACGCGGACGGGCGGCACCTCGGCACGATCAAACGGCTGCGCGAGCCGTCCTTCCACGCGGCCGGAGGGACCCTCCTCGGCACCACCCGGCGGCACGGCGACCGCCACATCGTCACCGGCGTCGACGGGCGCGAGTCCGCGTCGCTGCGGACGAAGAGCGGCGCCGACGACGGCCGCATGTGGCTGGAGCGCTCGCGGTCCGCCCCGGACCTGCTGCGCACCCTCACCCTGGCGCTGCCCATGGTGGTGCGGCTCGCCCGCCAGTCCTCCTGACACGGGACGGCCCTCGCGGCCTTATCCCAAAGGCGGCGGTTGCGGCAACGGGGGTGGGCCGGGTTAGCGTCGAGCACGACAGATCGCGGGGGTCCGGCGAACCGGGCTGAGATAGCGGCTGAGACGGCCGCTGACCGCATGAACCTGACCGGGTAATGCCGGCGTAGGGAGAGATCGAGTCGTCATGACCGAACCTTTGGTTCCAGCCGCCCGCAAGACGTATCTGCGGGGCTCGCGCCCCGACATCCGCGTCCCGATGCGGGAGGTGCCGCTGACCAGCGGCGACACCGTCGTCCTGTACGACACGTCCGGGCCGTACACCGATCCGGCGCGGGAGACCGACGTCCGCCGGGGGCTGCCCGCGCTGCGGGAGCCGTGGATCGCCGGGCGCGGCGACACGGCGCCGTACGAGGGCCGGGCCGCCCGTCCCGAGGACGACGGCCGCAGGGCCTCGGCCCAGCCGCCGCCCCTCCAGGACGGCTTCCCGCCGAGACGGCCGCGCCGCGCGACCGGCGGCGCGGTCACCCAGCGCGCGTACGCGCGGCGCGGGGAGATCACGCCGGAGATGGAGTTCGCGGCGCTGCGCGAGGGCGTGGCGCCGGAGTTCGTCCGGGACGAGCTGGCCGCCGGGCGCGCCGTGCTGCCCGCGAACGTCAACCACCCCGAGACCGAGCCGATGATCATCGGACGGAACTTCCTGGTGAAGGTGAACGCGAACATCGGGAACTCGGCGGTGGCGTCGTCCATCGAGGACGAGGTCGAGAAGATGACGTGGGCCACCCGCTGGGGCGCCGACACGATCATGGACCTGTCGACGGGCAGGGACATCCACACCACGCGCGAGTGGATCCTGCGGAACTCGCCGGTGCCGGTGGGAACGGTCCCGCTGTACCAGGCGGTGGAGAAGGTCGGCGGCGACCCCGCGGAGCTGACCTTCGACGTGTTCCGCGACACGGTGATCGAGCAGGCCGAGCAGGGCGTGGACTACATGACCGTCCACGCCGGGGTGCTGCTGTCGTACGTGCCGCTGACGGCGCGTCGCAAGACCGGGATCGTGTCGCGCGGCGGGTCGATCATGGCGGCGTGGTGCCTGGCGCACCACGAGGAGAACTTCCTCTACACGCGTTTCCGGGAGCTGTGCGAGATCTTCGCCGCGTACGACATCACCTGGTCGCTCGGGGACGGCCTGCGCCCCGGCTCGATCGCCGACGCCAACGACGAGGCGCAGTTCGCCGAGCTGCGCACCCAGGGCGAGCTGACGAGGATCGCCGCGGAGTTCGGCAACCAGGTGATGAACGAGGGCCCGGGCCACGTCCCGATGCACAAGATCAAGGAGAACGTCGACCTGCAGCAGGAGTGGTGCGACGGGGCGCCGTTCTACACGCTCGGGCCGCTGACCACCGACATCGCGCCCGGCTACGACCACATCACCTCGGCGATCGGCGCGGCGATGATCGGCTGGCACGGCACCGCGATGCTCTGCTACGTCACCCCGAAGGAGCATCTCGGGCTGCCCGACCGCGACGACGTCAAGGCCGGCGTCATCGCCTACAAGATCGCCGCGCATGCCGCCGACCTCGCGAAGGGCCATCCGGGCGCGCAGGCGTGGGACGACGCGCTGTCGGACGCCCGGTTCGACTTCCGGTGGGAGGACCAGTTCAACCTGTCCCTCGACCCGGACACCGCCCGCGCGTTCCACGACGCCACGCTCCCGGCGGCCCCGGCGAAGACGGCTCACTTCTGCTCGATGTGCGGGCCGCACTTCTGCTCCATGAAGATCACCCGGGACGTCCGCCGGTACGCCGACGAGCACGGCCTGGCCGAGGAGGAGGCCCTCTCCGCGGGGATGCGGGCGAAGGCGGACGAGTTCAAGGCCGCGGGCGGCCGCGTCTACCTGCCGCTCTCCCCCGGCGGCACCTGACGCCCGGCGCCCGGCTCCGGACACGGAGGGGAGGCCCGCCGCGGACGGCCCCGCGGCGGGCCTCCCGCGTCCCGGCGAAGCCCGCCGCCCCGGCGAGGGCGGCGCGCGGCTACTATCGAGGGACCGTTCCAAAGCCGCGGATCCCCGGATCGCCGCCGGCCCGTTGACCCACCGGGAAGGACCGACGACTCAGGTGACCAGCGAGGACATGCCGAAGCCGGGCCCGGCCCGGGCGATGCGCGCCGACGTGCGGCGCAACCGCGCCCGGCTGCTCGCCGCCGCCAGGGAGATGTTCGAGCGGGACGGGGCGGGCGCCTCGCTGGAGGGCGTCGCGCGGCTGGCGGGCGTCGGCATCGGGACGCTCTACCGGCACTTCCCCACGCGCCAGGACCTCCTGGAGGCGCTGCTCGCCGACGTCTACGACGGGCTGGCCGCGACGGGCCGCGAGCTCCTGGTCTCGCCCGCGCCCGGGGAGGCGCTCACCACCTGGCTGCGGGCGTTCATCGCGCGGACCACGGCGTTCCCCGGGATGGCGGCCTCGGCCGTAATGTCGCTGCGCGACGAGCGGCCCGGGCGATCCGGGGCTTCCGCGGCGTGCCGCGCGATGCGCGACGCGGGCGAGGCCCTGTTCGCACGCGCGCGGGACGCAGGCGACGTGCCCGCGGACGCCGTTTTCGCCGACGCGCTGCGGCTGACGGGCGCGATCGCGGTGGTCACCGAGCGGGAGCCCGAGACGGCGGACCGGCTGCTGGCCCTCGCCGCCACCGGCCTGGTTTCCGGCAAGGCCGCCCACTAGAGCAGGTACCCCGCGACATCAGCGCGGGGCCGCGCTCGCTCAGGAGGTCTCCGGCACGGGGAGGATGCGGCGGGGGCCGCGCGGCGCGCCGCCCCGCTGCCGCCATTCGCGCGGGTAGCCGACCGACACCTCGATGTGCGGGACGTCGCCGGTCCAGATCGTGCGGGGGATGTGGAGGTGCCCGTACACGACCGACACCGCGCCGAACCGGCTGTGCCAGTCGGCGGTCCGCTCGGTGCCGCACCACTGGGCGAACTCCGGGTACCACAGGACGCGGGTCGGTTCGCGGACGAGCGGCCAGTGGTTGACCAGCACCGTCCGCGTCCCGGGTGCGAGGGCCGAAAGGCGCTTCTCGGTGTAGGCGAGGCGCGCGTCGCACCAGGCGTCGCGCGTGGGGTGCGGGTCGGGGTGCAGGTAGACCTCGTCGGTGCAGACGACGCCCGCCTCCTGCGCGACCCTCAGGGCCTCCTCCTTGGTGGACGTCCCCTCCGGCCGGAAGGTGTAGTCGTACAGGAGGAACAGCGGCGCGATCGTCACGGGGCCGTCCTCGCCCTCCCACACGGGGTAGGGGTCTTCGGGGGTCAGGACGCCGATGCTCCGGCACATGTCGACGAGCGCGCCGTAGCGGGCCTCGCCGCGCAGTTGCACCGGGTCGTTGTTGACGGTCCAGAGTTCGTGGTTGCCGGGCGTCCAGATCACGGTGGCGTAGCGTTCGCGCAGCGTTCTGAGCGTCCACTCGACGTCGGAGACGTATTCGGCGACGTCACCGGCCACGATGAGCCAGTCGTCGCCGGACGCGGGCCGCAGCCCTTCGACGAACTCGCGGTTCTCGCGGAACCCGACGTGCAGGTCGCTGATTGCGTGGACACTGCTCATCCAAAGATCGTACGGCCCTGCGGCGGGGTTCAGTCCTCGTCGGCGGGGAGCGTGAAGAGCCGGATGTGCACCGGACGGGCGCCGGGCGGGGCGTCCTCGCGGCGGTGGCCGTGCTCGTGCAGGAGGCGGATGTAGGCCTCGTAGAACTCCACGAGGCCCTCCTCGGTCATGTGCGCGAAGCCGCGCGACAGCCGCGCCCAGGCGCGGTCGCGCTCGTACTCGGCGGGCAGCCGCCGGAACAGCTCCATGTCCTCGGCGTGCGCGACCCGGATGAGCTCGTCGAGGACCGCCCGGTCCTCCGGGGCCACCGTCGCGGGGTCGGGCAGCCGCAGGTCGCGCGGGGCGGCGGCGGGCCGCCACCAGCGCTCCCGCCCGGCGGACCGCTCCGGGATCTCCTCGATGAACCCGTACTTCTCCAGCTGCCGCAGGTGGTAGCTGGTCGTGCCGGTGTTGGCGCCGAGCACCTCCCCGATCGTGGTGGACGTCGCCGGGCCGTGCGCGCGCAGCCGGTGCAGGATCCGGCGGCGCAGCGGATGGCTCAGCGCCTTGATCCGTCCCGGGTCGTCCAGGATCACGGGCTCCGCGTCGTCCTTCATGAGGAGCAGTCTAGTACTACAGAGGTATCTTTGCAGAGAAGTCTTTGCAGAGCTTTCTCTGCGGTCTACGGTGCTCGGCATGAAGAGAGCGATCACGGTCGTGTTGACACTCGTCGCCTGCGCCCTGCAGGGAACCGCCCCGGCCTCGGCGTCCGCCCCGGCTCCGACGTCCGCCTCGATCCCGGCGCCGCCGGGCCTGACCTCCGCCGACGTGAGCTTCACGGGATTCGGCGGCCTCACACTGCATGGCACGGTCCTGGCTCCGGCGAAGGCCGCCCGGCCCGTGCCGGGCGTCGTGCTCGTCACCGGGTCCGGCGCGGGCGTGCCGCGCGAGCATCTGCTGACGGAGGCGACGGAGTTCGCGCGGCGGGGCGTCGCCGTCCTGATCTACGACAAGAGGTCCGCGGGCTACAGCGATTTCCGCCGTTCCTATTCCGAGCTCGCGGTCGACGCGCTCGGGGCGGTGGGCGCGCTGCGCGCCAGGCCCGGCGTCGACCCCGCGAAGGTGGGGCTGTGGGGGCTCAGCGAGGGCGGCTGGGTGGCGCCGCTCGCCGCGTCCCGGTCGGCGGACGTGGCGTTCGTGATCGTGGTCGGCGGCAACGCCATGCCGCCGATCCGGCAGCAGGTCTGGAACGAGGAGTCCGCGCTGCGCCGCGCGGGCGTCTCCGGCTCGCTGATCGAGCACGGCAAGCGCAACTTCGCCCGGCTCGGAGCGGACGCGGGCCTGTTCGCCGAGGCGTTCTTCGACGCCGAGGGCGTCCTGGAACGGGTCAGGCAGCCGCTGCTCGGCGTCTGGGGCGGGCGCGACCTCCAGACCCCGCCCGAGGACAACCCGCCGCTGTTCGCGCGGGCGCTCCGCCGCGGCGGCAACACCCGCTACACGTTCCGCTTCTTCGCCGGCGCCGACCACGCCGCGCACACCACCCCGGACGGCGGCGTCACCCGCGGCGAGGCGCTCGCCCCCGGATACGCCGACCTCGTCGGCACCTGGGTCCACGACGCGACGAGCGGGCGGCCGCCGGTGGCCGACGCCGCGACGCCGTCCAAGCAGGACCACGCGAGCGCGGAGATCTCGCCGTCGCCGTGGTGGGCGTCGGGGTGGATGCAGCTCGTGGCGTTCGCGCTGTTCGTCGTCGCGTTCACCGCGTATCCCCTGGTGGCGCTGGTGCGCCGGCTCCGCGGACGGACGGTGCGCCCGGTGAGCCGGTGGGCGCGGCTCCTCGCCGGAGCGGGGCTGACCTCGGCACTCGGCCTCTTCGTCTACATCTTCTACCTCATGGCCGCCGGACGGACGCCGGACCCGGGGCCCGTCCTGGGGGGCAGGCCGCTGCCGTGGCTGGTGCTCCAGACGCTCGCCGTCGCGGCCGTCGCCGCTGGGATCGCGACGGCGGTGGCGTGGCGGCGGGCCGCCGCGACCGTCCCGGCGGGCGAGCGCGTCCGGCTGGGGCTGCTGGTCACGGCGGGCGTCGTGTTCGTCCCTTGGGCGGTCTATTGGGGGTTGCTCATTCCCTAGCCCCGGGACGGGCGGAACGAGAACGCGGCCCCGCTCCGGGTGGAGCGCGGGCCGCGTTTCCTTCGCGTTTTCGGTGTCAGTTGTTCTTGCCCCAGTGGTAGACGCCGAGGCTCATCGCGAGGAGGCTCGCCCAGGTGAACACGGTGCGGATGGTGTTCCAGGTCGTCCAGCGGCCGGAGTGGTCCGACCAGATCTTCGCCGCCTCGGACGCGTCCTGCGGGATCGTCACCGCCTCCAGGGCCTTGTTCATCGGGATGTTGACCGCGATGGTCGGGACGAGCGCGCCCACAAAGTACACGCCCGCCGCGATGAGGAACAGGACGGCGGCCGAGTTCTCGTCGAGCGTCAGCAGCAGCACCCCGGCCGCGATCGCCGCCACCGGGACCAGCACGAACATGGAAATGAACAGCGGGTTCTGGATCTTCTGGTCCATGCCCTTGAAGGCGTCGATCGCCGAGGCGGGCCGCGCGGCGTCCAGGCCCGGCATCACGCTGGTGGAGAAGCCGAAGAACGTCCCGGCCATGCCGGCGGCCATGATGATCGAGAGGGTCGCCGAGACGGCGGCGAGTGCGGATTGCATCGTCGTGCTCCATTTCTTCTCAAGCGGCGGGAAGTCAGCTCGACCAGATGCCGCTGGCCGCGGTGGTCCGGGCGTAGTCGGCGAAGTCGATCGGCTCGCGGCCGAGCGCGCGCCGGACCCCGTCCGTGGGCCGCGCGTTGCGGCCGTCCAGGATGGTGCCGAACAGGTAGGTGAGGAACTCGATGAGTTCGTCGGGAAGGCCCTGGTCCTTGAGCGCGGCGGCGTAGTCGTCCACGGGGACGGGGACGAACGCGATGTCGCGTCCGGCGGCGCGGCCGATCTCGGCGACGGCCTCGGCGAAGGTGAGGGCGCGGGGACCGGTCACCTCGTAGACCTCCCCGGCGTGCCCGTCGCGGGTGAGGGCCGCGACGGCGACGTCGGCGATGTCGTCGGCGTCCACGAACGGCTCCGGGACGTCGCCCGCGGGCAGGACGACCTCGCCCTCGCGGACGGGGTCGAGCAGGTAGTCCTCGCTGAAGTTCTGCGCGAACCAGCTCGCCCGCACGACCGTCCACGCCATGCCGGACGCCTGGACGATCCGCTCGCATTCCCGCGCCTCGTCCTCGCCCCGCCCCGACAGCAGGACCACGTGCCGAACGCCGGCGTCCGCCGCCGCCGCCGTGAACGAGCGGACGGCGTCGATCGCGCCGGGCGCGGCCAGGTCCGGGTAGTACGACAGGTAGACCTTCTCGACGTCCCGCAGGACGGGCGCCCAGGTGGTCTCGTCCGTCCAGTCGAAGGCCGGGGACGCCGACCGCGAGCCCATGCGGACCGGGGCGTCCAGCGCCTCCAGCCGCTCGACGACGCGGCGGCCCGTCTTGCCGGTCCCGCCGAGGACGAGGGTGAGGCCGTTCTCGATGTTCTGCGCGTTGTTCGTCATGCCCTTAAGTCAACAGCGGGCCGATCCCGGCCACCATCGTTGAGAAGCTCGCCCGCATACGCGAGCGTCTACGCTGGTCCCATGGACGCGCTCACCGACCTCCTCGACGGCCCGCGGGCGCGGGGAGCGTTCATGCTCCGCGCGTCGCTGAACCCGCCCTGGTCGGTCCGGATCCAGGACGAGGCGCCGATCACGCTGCTGTCCATGGTGCGCGACGACGCGTGGCTGATCCCGGACGACGGCGAACCCCGGCGCGTCTCCCCCGGCGACATGGTGATCTTCCGGGGCCCCGACCCGTACACGGTGAGCGACGACCCGGCGACCGAGCCGCAGATCGTGATCCACCCGGGCCAGCACTGCACCACCCTGGACGGGACGCCCATGTCCGAGGCGATGGACCTCGGCGTCCGCGCCTGGGGCAACGCCCCGGACGGCTCGACGGTCATGCTGATCGGCGCGTACCAGATGCGCGGCGCGGTCACGCAGCGGCTGCTGTCCGCGCTCCCGCCGATCGCGATCGTGCGCGGCGACACGTGGAAGTCGCCGCTCGTCGACGTGCTCGGCGAGGAGATCGGCAGGGACGAGCCCGGCCAGGACATCGTCCTCGACCGGCTGCTCGACCTGCTGCTCATCGCGACGCTGCGCGCCTGGTTCTCCCGCCCGGACGCCGAGACGCCCGGCTGGTACCGCGCGCACGGCGACGCCGTCGTGGGCCCGGCGCTGCGGCTCCTGCACGACGACCTGACCCACCCGTGGACGGTCGCCGACCTGGCGTCCGAGGTCGGCGTGTCCCGCGCGGCCCTCGCGCAGCGGTTCGCGAAGCTGATCGGCGAGCCGCCCATGTCGTACCTGACCGGCATCCGCCTCGCCCAGGCCGCCGACCTGCTGCGCGAGAGCGACGCGACGCTGGAGGCGGTGGCGCGCCAGGTCGGCTACGGCAACGCGTTCGCGCTCAGCACCGCGTTCAAACGGGAGCACGGCGTCAGCCCCCAGGAGTACCGCACCGCCTGATCCGCCACCGCACCAGCCGGAGTCACGGGTCGTGCGGCCGGAGGCGCCCCGCGCCGGAGGTCGCACGGCCCCCCGGCCGTGACGGGGGTTCCAGGGGGTCGCCCCCTGGGCAAGCAGGGCTAGCGCTCCTTGCGGAGGGTGGGTTCGGCGCGGACGACCGTCTCGTCCGCCGCGTCGGGGATGAACGGGATGACGAACGCGTAGTCGGCCAGCACGGTGTCGGGCACCTCGCCGGACTCGCCGAACGCGGCGATCTCGCCCCAGCAGGGCGAGCCGAGCGAGCCGCTGTGGTGGCGCACCGACAGCCCGGCGCACAGGTTGGCGAACCGGAGCCGCTCGGCGAGCGGGAGCCCGGCGAGGGTCGCGAACACGAACCCGGCGGCGAACACGTCGCCCGCGCCGGTCGGGTCGAGCGCCTCGACCGGCAGGGCGGGGACCTCGGCCCGCTCCCCCGTCACCGAGTCGACGGCGATGGCGCCTTCGCCGCCGCGCTTGACGACGACCACGGGGACGCGCTCGGCGAGCGCCTCGGCGGCGTCGGGCGGCGTGTCCGTGCGCGTGTAGGCCATGGCCTCGGCGGCGTTGGGGAGGAACACGTCGACGTGGTCGAGGCGGTCGAGGACCTCGGGGGGCCAGGCGCCGGTCTGGTCCCAGCCGAGGTCGCCGAAGACGAGCGTGCCGCGCTCGCGCATCGCGGGGGCCCACGGCGGAAGCGGCCGGTCGACGTCGACGAAGCACGCCCGCGCGGACGGCGGCGGCGGCACCTCCGGCGGGCCGTCCGGCGAGGACGGGACGGGGCGCGAGTACGTCACCATGCTGCGGTCGGAGTCGTAGGCCATCGACACCGTCACCGGCGTCGACCAGCCCGGCACCCGCCGGGACAGGCCGAGGTCGACGCCCTCCTGCTCGGCGAGCGTCCGCCACAGGTAGGCGCCGAACATGTCGTCGCCGAACTCCGCGGCCAGCCCGACGCGCAGGCCGAGCCTGCTCATCGCGACGGCGATGTTGGCGACGCCGCCGGGCGCGGAGCCGAGCCCGTCGGTGACGATCTCGGTGCCGGGCGGCGGCAGCCCCGGGAGGCCAGTGAAGATCATGTCCATGAAGACCTGCCCGGACAGGAACACGTCCAGCGTCGGGGGCGCGGCCGGCCCGCCGCCGCGCAGCCGCGCCCCCGCCGCCCCCCGCTCGGCGCAGGGGTCGGCGAGGGACGGCTCGGGCGGCACGCCCGGCGCCGTCGTCCCCGGGATCATGTCGTCCCCGGGATCACGTCGTTCCCGCAATCACGTCGTCCGCCGAATCACTGGCCCCCCAGAGCGATGGCTTGGCACGTTCCCACGGAACCTAGCCGACGCCACTGACAAATCAGTCCGGGACATAGAGGCGAATATCGTCCACCTTCGCCGATCCCTCGTAGAAATTCATGTGCGGGTCACCGATCATGAACCGGTCCGGGTAGGCGGACCCGGCGGGCCAGGTGTCGTGGTCGGTGAGCGTGCCGCCCGGGCCCTTCCACGTCCAGCCGGCGTTGAACCGGCCGTCGTACTCGTCCGGGCGCTGGTTGTAGTGCCAGATGGGCTCGCCGTCCTGGACGAACGACCGCGTGTACCGGAACGTCGCGCGGCCCACGTGCGCGAACACTCCGGACATCTCCATCGTATAGGCGCCGTCCCGCCGCTCGATCGCGAACGTGTACGGCTCCGCCGGCAGCAGCTCGGGCTTCAGGTCGACGGTCGAGACGATCGCGCCGCCCTTCCTGAGCCCGCACTCGCTCTCCATCAGGTATTCGGTGCCGGGTGACGTCGCGTACCGGCGGTCATCGGTCATGAAGATCGCGTTGACGCCGTTGCCCGTCCCCGCGGAGTACGGCTCGTACTGCTTGGTGGCCGGATTGCAGTTCAGCAGGCCGGAGCCCGTGTATTTGTAGCGGTTGTAGCCGTCCATCGCGACCTTGCGGTGGCCGTGGACGAACACGTTGTTGTGCGGCGCCACCTGCCGGTAGTCCATGATCGACATGTAGTAGAAGCCGTTGGAGTCGGTGCGGACGTCCGCCCACTCGCACTCCGGCCTGGCGAAGTCCCCGCCGGACGCCCAGGGGAAGTTGGTCTTGCAGCCCTCCGGGGAGTAGCCGTTGATCCGGCCGTCCGGGTAGTCCCACGAGCCGCCGCGCTGCCCGCCGAAGTCGAGGCCGCGCAGCGTCATCTCGACCCGGTACTCGGCGGGCAGGTCGCGGGTGGAGCGGATGACGACGCCCGCCTGGTGGGCCGGCTCGTCCAGGTGCGCGGCTCCCCCGCGGGACGTCAGCGTCGGCGGCGCGTCCGGGCGGCCGTCCCCGTCGGCGTCGCGGGCGGCGAGCTCGGCGGTGAGCCAGCCGCGCTTCCCGAACGCGAACGACTTGCGGTAGGTCTTCATCTTCGCGAGCTGCTGGCGGAACGCCGGGCCGCCGACGGTGTCGAAGTAGGCGCCATCGTTGTCGTACATGTCGACGTTGTAGGGGCTGGACGGGCCGTCGCCGTCCGGTCTCCAGGGCGCCCTCCGGTCGTCCAGGTGCCGGTTGAACGGCTCGGCCGCCACCAGCCGCCATCCCTCGGGGGCGGCGCGCGGGCCCGCGTGGGCGGGAGCCGCGCTCAGGGCCGCGGGCAGGACGAGCGGGAGCGCCAGCGCCAGGGCGCCGCGTGTGAGATTCCTCATTCCGCGACGGTAGGACGGCCCCGGCACCACGACCACGGCAAACATCGACAAAGTGGTATTGACCAGTCGCCATATCGGGACATACCGTGTGCCACGACAGGAACAGCATCAAGGGAGGTGAGCGGCGTGACATCCACCGGTGAGTCCCGGTCCGGGAGCACGAAACGGCAGGCCGTGCGCCGCGAGCTGCTCGCGATGCTGGACGGCCTGGACGTCGGGGACGCCCTGCCGTCCGAGCGCCGGCTGGCCGCCGAACTCGGCGTGTCGCGGCCCACGCTGCGCCAGGCCATCGACGGTCTGGTCGCCGAGGGCCTGCTCGACCGGCGGCACGGGAGCGGCACCTACGTGGCCGAACCCCGGATCGCGGTCTCGCTGACCATGACGTCGTTCACCGAGGACATGATCAGGCGCGGGATGAAACCCGGCGGCCGGGTCCTGTCGTTCCGCACGGAAGCCGCGGGGGCGCGGATCGGCAGGCGGCTGGCCCTGTCACCCATCGAAGAGGTATTTACCATTCGGCGGCTGCGGCTGGCGGACGGCACCACCATGGCCATCGAGACGCTCTACCTGCCGCGGTCGCTCATGCCCGGCCTGCGCCGACAGGACCTTGAGGGGCAGTCGTTCTACGACCTGCTGCGCAGCGGCGGCATCATGATCGCCTCGGGCACCGAGACGATCGAGCCGACCGTCACCACCGCCGAGGAGGCCGCCGATCTGGGCGTCCCCGTGCACATGCCGGCGTTCCTGTTCGAGCGGATCAGCAGGGACCAGGACGGACGGCCGCTCGAATACGTCAGGTCGGTCTACCGCGGCGACCGCTATCGCCTGGAACTCGACCTGAGACCACCGAACCACTGATCCACCGACCCGGCCGATCCACCGCGACCCGGGCACGCCGCCCGGGACTCACGGCCGTCCAACCGCGCTGACGGGGGCGACAGCGCACCACCCCACCCCCGAGAAGTGAGGCGACTTCACCATGGACGTCATCAAGGACATCCTCACCTTCCTGGCCGACAACGTGTTCGGCCAGGTGCCCATCCTGATCGGGCTCATCACCCTGATCGGGCTGATCCTGCAGCGCAAACGGTTCGAGGACGTCTTCGCCGGCGCGCTGCGCGCCACGATCGGCGTGGTCATCCTGTTCATCGGCGTCGAGGTGTTCACCGGCGGGCTGACCAGCTTCCAGAACGTCCTCGCGAGCGCGATGGGCACCACGCCGCCGAAGGCCGACAAGACGCTGGCCGGCTTCCTCGGCGACCAGGGCGGGACGATCGCGCTGGTCATCACGGTCGCGTTCCTCCTCCACGTGCTGATCGTGCGGCTCTTCCCGGCGGCCCGGTACCTGTACCTGACCGGGCACCTGATGTTCTGGGTCAGCACGGTGACGGTCGCGTCGCTGGTGACGATCGCGCCGGGCGCCGACCAGCTCACGCTGGTGCTGTGCGGGGCCGGGTTCGTCGCCGCGTACTGGACCGTCCAGCCGCTGTGGATGCGGCCGCTGATGCGCCGCGTCATGCCGGACGACCGGTTCGGGTTCGCGCACACCAGCTCGCTCGCCTGCCTGATCACCGGCTACGCGGCCCGTCCGCTGGGCAGCCGGGAGAAGCACGACACCGAGAAGCTGAAGCTGCCGCGCCAGCTGTCGTTCTTCAAGGACGTCAACGTCAGCACCGCGCTGATCATCTCCGTGATCATGCTGATCGGGGTCGCGCTCGCCGACGACGGCGTGGTGTCGAAGGCCGCGACCGAGATGGACCCCAAACTGTCCCCATGGGTGTGGGCGCTGCTGGTCGGCCTGCGGTTCGCGGGCGGCATCGCGATCCTGCTGTTCGGCGTGCGGATGTTCCTCGGCGAGATCGTCCCGGCGTTCAAGGGGTTCAGCGACAAGGTCATCCCGGGGACCCGTCCCGCGCTGGACGCGCCGACCGTGTTCCCCATCGCGCCGACCGCCGTCATGGTCGGGTTCGTGGCGTCCACGGGCGTTTTCCTGGTCTGCCTGGGCGTGTTCGCCGGGGCCGGCTGGTTCACCCTCGCCCCGCCGATGATCATGCTGTTCTTCGTCGGCGGCGCGGCCGGGCTGTTCGGCAACGTGGTGGCGGGCTGGCGCGGCGCCGTCCTCGGGGGCGTGATCACCGGGCTGATCCTCGCCATCGGGCAGGCCGTCACCTGGGACCTGTTCGAGAAGACCGCCCCGGAGCTGGCCACCCTCGCCGACCCGGACTGGTACGCGATCGCGTGGCTGCTGAAGGCGATCGACCCGGTCGTCGGCGACGCCTCGGTCTGGGCCGTGCCCGCCGTCGCGCTCGCCGCGACGGTCGCGACGCTGCTGGTCCTCGGCCGCGCCGAGAAGCGCCGCGCCGCGGCGGACCCGGCGGCGGAGGACAGGGCCCCCGCGAAGGCCTGACCACCATCTGAAGGAGAGGAGGACCGACATGGCACTCGACCGGCAACTCGAGATCCTCGCGGTCTGCGGCGTCGGCATGGGCACCAGCCTGATGCTGAAGATGACCGCCGAGGACGCGCTCCGCTCGCTCGGCGTGGACGCCCGGGTGGAGAACACCGACGTGTCCTCGGCGCGCGGGATGTCGCCCGACGTGGTGATCGGCCAGGGCATGCACACCAGCGAGATCGCCGACCTCGCGCCCGTCGTCATCACGATCAGCGACTTCCTCGACAAGGAGGGCCTGGAGGCGCAGCTCCGCGAGCACCTGACCGCGCAGGGCTGGCTCTCATGACGTCCCACGCTGGGGGGGCGACCCCCCAGACCCCCCGGCAACGGCCCTTGGTCACGGCCACCGACAAGGTGTCGGCCGGGGACTGGCGGGAGGCCGTCCGGAAGGCGGCCTCGGCGCTGGTCGACGCGGGCGCGGCCGGCGCCGGGTACCCGGACGCCTGCGTCCGGGTGGTCGAGGAGAACGGCCCGTACATCGTGCTGACCAAGGGGCTCGCGCTCGTCCACGCCCGTCCGGAGGAGGGCGGGCTCGCCGTCGGCGTGGGCGTCACCCGGCTGGCGGCGCCCGTCGAGTTCGGCCATCCTGACAACGACCCCGTCGACCTGCTGCTCGCGTTCTGCACACCCGACCCGGACGCGCACGTCGGGACGCTGGCCGCGCTGGCCCGGGCGCTGTCCGGCGGCCTGGCCGACCGGCTCCGCGCCGCGTCCGGCGAGGACGACCTGACCCGTACCTTGAAGGAGGCCGTACCCAATGATTGAAGCCCGGCCGCAGCTCCCCGACCGGGTGCGGACCCTGCTGGACGACCTCGACGCCGCCGCCGGCGAGGCGATCGGCGAGGCCGCCGGGCTGCTGCTGGACTCGGTCGAGGCGGACGGGATCGTGCACGTCGCCGGCGCGGGGCATTCGCTGGCGATGGTGTTCGAGACGTTCTACCGGGCGGGCGGGCTCGCCGCCGTCCGCCCGATCTGGGACCCGGGCGTGTTCCCGCTCGACGACGCCGTGCGGAGCACCCGCGTCGAGCGGCGGACCGGGATCGGGCGGGCGGTCGTCGCGGCGGCGGCGCCCGCCCCGCCCGACGTCGCGGTGGTGTTCTCCACCAGCGGCCGCAACCCGTACCCGGTCGAGGTCGCCGAGGAGTGCGCCGCGCGGGGCGTGCCGGTGATCGCGGTGACCTCGGCGCGGGCGTCGGAGGGCGCCACCGCGCGGACGGCGACGACGCTGGCCGACCACGCCTCGATCGTGCTCGACACCCGCGTCCCGCCGGGCGACGTCGTGCACCCGGCGGCGGCGCCGCGCACGGCGGCGGTCTCCACGATCCTCGGCGCGTACGCGTGGTCGCGCGTCCTCGCCGCCCTGGACGATCTCGCGGCGGCGCGCGGCGCGGACCCGCCCCGCTGGACGAGCGCGAACGTCCCCGGCGGCGACGAGGTCAACGCCGCGCTGCTGGAGCGGTACCGGCACCGCGTCCCCGAGCTCACCGGGGACGGGCCGTCCGGCCCCCGCCCTGTGGGATGATGCGGGCGGGCGGACCGGAACGAGGAGCGAGATGACGACCACACCGGCCGGGGACGACCTGCACATCGTGTTCACCCGCGCGGACCTCGGCGGCGACCAGCGGCTCGACCTGATGGAGTTCACTCTCGTCCTGGAGGACCTCGGCCTCTCCTGGACGCGTTCCGAGACGCAGGACAGGTTCGAGAAGGCCGACGCCAACCTCGACGGGTTCATCTCCTTCGAGGAGTTCCGCGCCGTCATGGAGGCCCAGGGCTAGCGGCCCCCGCGCCTATACCTTCCGGCCCCGCAGCGCGCGGTAGGCGCGCACGAGCGCGGCCGTGGACGCGTCCGGGGCCTGCTCCGGCGGCTCCTGCGAGGTGAGCGCGGGAGCGAGGTCCATCGCCATGACCTTGCCGAGCTCGACGCCCCACTGGTCGAAGGAGTCGATCCCCCAGATCGTGCCCTCGACGAACACGATGTGCTCGTAGAGGGCGACGAGCGAGCCGAGCGTCTTCGGGGTGAGCTTCGGCGCCAGGATCGTGCTCGTCGGCCGGTTGCCCGGCATGACCTTGTGCGGGACGACCGCGGCGGGCGTCCCCTCGGCGGCGATCTCCTCGGCGGTCTTGCCGAACGCGAGCGCGGACGTCTGCGCGAGCATGTTGGCGGTGAGCAGGTCGTGCATTCCCGCCGGGCCGTCGACCACGGGGTCCTCGAACGGCTCGGCGAAGCCGATGAAGTCGGCGGGGACGAGCCGGGTGCCCTGGTGCAGGAGCTGGTAGAAGGCGTGCTGGCCGTTGGTGCCCGGCTCGCCCCAGAAGATCTCGCCGGTCTGCGCGACGACGGGCGCGCCGTCGGCCCGCACCGACTTGCCGTTCGACTCCATCGTGAGCTGCTGCAGGTAGGCGGGGAACCGGGCGAGGCGCTGGCTGTAGGGCAGGACGGCCCGGGTCTGCGCGCCGAAGAAGTCGGTGTACCAGACGCCGAGCAGGCCCATCAGAACGGGCATGTTCGCCTCGAACGGCGCGCTGCGGAAGTGCTCGTCGATCTCGCGGAACCCGGCGAGCATCTCCCGGAACGCCTCCCCGCCGATCGCGATCATCAGCGCGAGGCCGATGGCGCCGTCGAAGGAGTAGCGGCCGCCGACCCAGTCCCAGAAGCCGAACATGTTGGCGGTGTCGATGCCGAACTCGGCGACCCGGTCCGCGTTGGTCGACACGGCGACGAAGTGGCGGGAGACGGCCGTGTCGTCGCCGAGCCCGTCGACGAGCCACCGCCGGGCGACCTTGGCGTTGGTGAGGGTCTCCAGCGTCCCGAACGTCTTGGAGGCGACGACGAACAGCGTCCGCTCGGGGTCGAGGCCCGCGAGCTTCCCGACGATGTCGGCCGGGTCGATGTTCGACACGAACCGGCACGAAATGCCTGCGTCGGCGTAGTCGTGGAGGGCCTCGTAGGCCATGGTGGGGCCGAGGTCGGAGCCGCCGATGCCGATGTTGACGACCGTGGTGATGCGCTTGCCGGTGAAGCCCGTCCACTCCCCCGCGCGGACGCGTCCCGCGAAGTCGGCCATCTTGTCCAGGACGGCGTGCACGTCGGCGGCGACGTCCTGCCCGTCGACCGTCAGGGCCTCGGCGGGCGGGAGCCGCAGCGCCGTGTGGAGGACGGCGCGGTCCTCGCTGACGTTGATGTGCTCGCCGGAGAACATCGCGTCGATCCGCCCGCGCAGCCCGGCCCGCCCGGCGAGCGCCACCAGCAGCCGCATCGTCTCGGCGGTGGCGCGGTGCTTGGAGTAGTCCAGGTGGAGGTCCCCCGCGGTCACGGTCATGCGGCCGACCCGCCCCGGATCATCGGCGAAGAGCTCGCGCAGGTGCCGCCCGGCGAGCGCCGCCTGGTGCTCGGCCAGCGCGGACCACTCGGGCGACTCGGTGATATCTGCCATTGCCTCTCTCATCTCCTCGGCGGGTGAGGCGCGCCGACGTCCCCCGCGGCGCCGCCCCGTCCCCAACCGGCGATCATAGGTCGACCGCGCGTGACCGTATCAGGCCGTCCCCGCCCCCGCCCCCGAACCGGCCGCACCGGGGCGGGGCTAGGGTGGCGCGAATGAGCGAGCGGGCGTTATGGGTCGGCACGTACACGGGCGAGGCCGGGAACGGGTCCGGGATCTACCGGGTGACGCGGCGGAGCGACGGCGTCCTCGCGGGGCCGGAGCTCGCCGCGGAGGCGGTGAGCCCGTCCTATCTGGCCGTGCATCCGGGCAGGGACGTCCTCTACGCGGTGCGTGAGGAGGACGAGGGCGGCATCGTCGCGTTCGACGCGTCCGGCGGCGGGCTGCGGGAGATCGGGGTGCGCGCGGCGGGGGCGCTGCCGTGCCATCTGTCGGTGACGCCCGGCGGCCGGCGGCTGATCGTCGCGGACTACGGGTCCGGGACGGTCAGGGCCGTTCCGCTGGGCCCGGACGGCGGGTTCGCCGGTGAGGCCGACGTGGCCGAGGGCCACGGGAGCGGCCCGGTGGCCGACCGGCAGGAGGGTCCGCACGCGCACGCGAGCGCGAACGCCCCGGACGGGACGATCCTGACGACCGACCTCGGAGCGGACCTGATCCGGTCGTTCCGGATCGAGGACGGCGCGCTGCGGCTCGCCGGGGAGACGCCGCTACCGGCCGGGTGCGGGCCGCGGCATCTGGTCGTCCACCCGGGCGGGCACGTCCACGTGGTGGCGGAGCTGGCCGCGTCCATGCTCGTGCTGCGTCCGCTGGACGGGTACGCGCGCCTGGAGGTCGTGGCGGAGTCGCCCGCGACGGCGGGGCCGGCCGGCGATCCGGCCTACTGCGCGGCGCTCAAGCTCGGCGACGGCGGCCGGTACGTCTACACCTCCACGCGCGCGACCGCCGTGGTGACCGCCCACCGGGTCGTGGACGGCGGCGCGGCGCTCAAGCCGGTCGCGGACGTCCCGTCCGGCGGCGCCTGGCCCCGCGACCTGCACGTGGACGGCGAATGGATGCACGTGGCCAACGAGCACAGCGACACGATCGCGACGTTCCGGATCGGCGCGGACGGCGTCCCCGGGCCGGTGGGGACGCCGTTGCCGGTGCCGTCCCCGGTGTGCGTGATCCCCGCCTGACCGCCGCCGGGCGGGTGTTTCCGGTCCGGTCCCCCGGGCACGTCCCGGGACATGACCACGATCGCCACGACCAACCCCGCGACGGGCGAGGTCGAGAAGACCTTCGACGCGCTGACCGACGAGGAGGTCGACCGGCGCATCGCGCGGGCGGCGCAGACGTTCGCCTCCTACCGGACGACCGACGTCGCCCAGCGCGCGGAATGGATGAACGCCGCCGCGGACATCCTCGACCGGGAGTCCGAGCAGGTCGCCGCGATGATGACGACCGAGATGGGCAAGACCCTGAAGGCCGCCGGGGCGGAGGCGCAGAAGTGCGCGAAGGCGTGCAGGTACTACGCCGCGCACGCTGAGGAGTTCCTCGCCGACCGCCGTCCCGCCGGCGCGGACGCGGTGGGCGCGCGGGACGCCTACGTGCGCTACCAGCCGCTCGGGCCGGTGCTGGCGGTGATGCCGTGGAACTTCCCGCTCTGGCAGGTGATCAGGTTCGCGGCGCCGGGGCTGATGGCGGGCAATGTGGGGCTGCTGAAGCACTCGTCGAACGTCCCGCAGACGGCCGTGTTCCTGGAGGACCTGTTCCGCCGCGCCGGGTTCCCGGAGGGCGCGTTCCAGACGCTGCTCATCAGCTCGTCCAAGGTCGAGCGGGTGCTGCGCGACCCGCGGGTCAAGGCCGCGACGCTCACCGGCAGCGAGCCCGCGGGACGGTCCGTCGCGTCGATCGCGGGGAGCGAGGTCAAGCCGTCGGTGCTGGAACTGGGCGGCAGCGACCCGTTCGTGGTGATGCCGTCCGCCGACATCGAGGCGGCGGCGCGGACGGCCACGGAGTCGCGGTGCCTCAACAACGGGCAGAGCTGCATCTCCGCGAAGCGCTTCATCGTCGACATCGGCTGCGCGGACGAGTTCGAGCGGCTGTTCGTGGAGAACATGCGCGCGAAGCGGGTGGGCGACCCGATGGACGACGCCACGGACGTGGGCCCGCTCGTCAGCGAGGAGGGGCGCGCGGAGGTCGAGGAGCAGGTCGCGGACGCGGTCGCCAAGGGCGCGACGGTGCTGTGCGGCGGCGAGCGGCCCGGCGGACCCGGCTGGTTCTACCCGCCGACGGTGATCTCCGGTGTGACGCCGGACATGCGGATGTACCACGAGGAGGTCTTCGCGCCGGTCGCGTCGGTGTTCCGCGTCCGCGGGGTGTCGGAGGCGGTGGAGGTCGCGAACGCGACGGGCTTCGGGCTCGGCTCGAACGCCTGGACGCGCGACGACGCCGAGCGGGAGCGGTTCGTCCGGGAGCTGGACGCCGGGCAGGTGTTCGTCAACGGGATGGTGACGTCGTATCCCGAGCTGCCGTTCGGCGGGACGAAACGCTCCGGCTACGGGCGGGAGCTGTCGGCGGAGGGCATGCACGCCTTCTGCAACGCCAAGACGGTCTGGGTCGGCTGAACGGCCTCTACCGGACGGTCTGCGGGATCTTCCACGGGTTGCCGTCCCTGAGCGGGGGCGGGAGGAGGTCCTGCGGCCACCCCTGGTACGCGACCGGACGCAGGAACCGGTCGATCGCGGCCGTGCCGACCGAGGTGGTGGACGGCGAGGTCGTCGCCGGGAACGGGCCGCCGTGCTGCATCGCGTGGGTGACGGACACGCCGGTGGGCCACTGGTTCCACAGGACGCGGCCGCTGCGCCCGGCGAGCACGGCGGACACGGCGGCGGTGATCACGTCGTCCGGTGCCATCAGAAGGAGAAGCCTTCGGGGAAGGGGTCGGCGGGGTCGAGCAGGTAGTTCGCGGTACCGGTGATCCACGCGCGTCCGGAGATCTCCGGGACGACGGCGGGCAGCCCGCCCACCTCAGCGGTGCCGGTGAGCCGTCCATGTATCGAACGAATTGTACCGGGGCGCGGGTCAGAGTTCCGCGAGCCTCCCGACCCCGGCCGCGCGCGCCCGCTCGACGATGACGGAGGCCGCCGCCGTGTCCTGCACGCCGACGCCGACGCTGTTGTAGAAGACGATGTCGCCGGCGGACTCCCGCCCGGCGGCGAGGCCCGCGACGACCGGCCCGAGGGGCCGCACCTGCTCCGGGCTCAGGTGCCCCGACCGGATCGCGGCCACGACCGGCCCGGCGTGCTCCAGCCCGGTCGGCACGTCGTCCACCACGACCAGGGCGGCGCGGGTGAGGACGTCGTCGTCCACCTCGGCACGGTCCGGGGCGAAGGAGCCGACGCTCAGGACCGTGCACCCGGGGTCGAGCCATTCGCCGAGGACGACCGGTTCCGCGCTGGTCGTGGCGGTGACGACGATCTGCGCCCCCTCCACGGCCGCGCGCGCGGACGCCGCCGTCTCCACCGGCATCCCCAGCTCGGCCGACAGCCCGGCCGCGACGCCGCACGTCTCCGGGTGGCGGCACGCCATCGCCACATGGCCGATCGGACGGACCCGCGCCATCGCCCGGACGTGCGCCCGCCCCTGGACGCCGCAGCCGATCACCGCGAGCCGGGACGCGTCCGGGACGGCGAGATGGTCGGCCGCCACCGCGCTGGCCGCCGAGGTCCGCAGCGTCGTCACCGCCTCGCCCTCGATGATCGCGACGGGGCGTCCGTCCACCGGGTCCTGGACGGTCACCAGGGCCGCCACGGTCGGCAGGCCGCGCGCCGCGTTGCCCGGGGTGACGCTGCCGAACTTGGAGACCGCGCCGGTGCCGGGCAGGCGGGACACGTAGCAGAACGCGATGCCGCCGTCCGGGCCGTCCAGCAGGAGCCGCGGCGCGAGCCGCGCCTCGCGGCGGCCGAGCGCCTCGAACGCGGCCCGCTGCGAGGCGATCGCCGCCGGAAGGTCGAACACCGCGCGCACGTCGGCGGCGGAAAGCAGCAGGACGTCGGCCATGATCCGATCCTCGCGAGCGCGTTCCCGCGCTGTCGAGGCCGAAAGGGCAAGCGGTTCTTATCGATCACTACATGAGATCGCATGCTTGCCCGTCTCGACGGCCGTCCAACGAGGTTCCAGGCTTTCACCATCCCGCCCTTG
>NZ_VCKW01000469.1 GCF_005889715.1 Actinomadura soli | reverse complement strand
CCCGCCCCGCTCCGCGGGCATCGCCGAGATCGCCGCCGCACTCGGTGACCGCGCCCTGGTCGAGATGCTCGCGATCGGGCCTGACCTGCACGCCGTCACGATCGTCGACGGCCTGCTCCGCCGCCACCGGCTGGGGGCGCGCGACACGGCCGTCCGCGAGGCGGGCCTGCTCCGCTACGCCGTCCGCCGCCTCGCCGAGGACGACCGCGACCGGCAGGCGCTGGACGCCCTCGCCGACGTGGCCGAGCGCCTCGACGGCCACCTGCTCGCCCCGCTGCTCGGCGGCCTCGGCGGCCGGGAACTCGTCATCGCGCCGACCGGGGCACTGCACGGCCTGCCCTGGGCGGTGCTGCCGTCCCTGGCGGGGCGTCCGTTCACGATCGTGCCGTCCGCCAGTGCCTGGCTCCACGCCCATGGCCCCGGCCCTGCGGGCGGGCACACCGTTCTTGTCGCGGGGCCCGGTCTCCGCCACGCCGGACGCGAGGTCGACGCCCTGCGGCGCCTCCACCCCGGCGCCATCGTCCTGGACGGCGAGAACGCACGCGCGGAAACCGTCCGCGACGCCCTGGATGGCGCGGCCCTCGCCCACATCGCCGCCCACGGCGAGTTCCGGCAGGGCAACGCCCTGTTCTCGCGCCTGCGCCTCGCCGACGGGCCGCTGACGGTCCACGACCTGGACGAGCTGACCGCCCCGCCGCGCGTGATCGTCCTGTCCGCGTGCGACATCGGCCGCGCCGACGAGGGCGACGCCGTGCTCGGCATGGCGGGCGTCCTGCTCGCCCTCGGCGCCGCCACCGTGGTCGCCAGTGTCGCGCCCGTGCGGGACGCCGCCACGCCGGAGTTCATGTCCGCGTTCCACGCCCGCCTGGCCGCCGGCCAGAGCCCGTCGCGGGCCCTGGCCGCCGTCGCCCGCCCGCTGGGCGCGGCGGGCCTGCTCTGCATGGGCGCCGGTTGAAAGCCACGCAGGGCGGCGCCTTGCGAGGTGTCAGTGGTCGCCGGTGGCGACCGGGTTGGCCGGGTCCGTCACCCAGTTGGACCAGGAGCCCACGTACAGCGCGGCGGGGATGCCGGCGAGGTTGAGGGCGAGGATCTCGTGCGCGGCCGTCACGCCCGAGCCGCAGTAGGTGCCGACGTCGAGCGCGTCGGTCGCGCCGAGCTGGGCGAAGCGTTCGCGCAGCAGCTCGGGCGGCAGGAACCGGCCGTCCACGCCCACGTTCCCGGACGTCGGCGCGTTGCGGGCGCCCGGGATGTGCCCGGCGACGGGATCGACGGGCTCCTGCTCGCCGCGGTACCGCTCGGCGGCGCGGGCGTCGAGGAGGACGCCCGCCGTCGCCAGCTCGGCGGCCCCCTCCGCGTCCAGCACGGGCAGCCGGCCCGGGTTCGCTATGAAGTCGCCCGGCTTGACCTCGGATTCGGCGGTGCTCACCGGACGGCCCGCCTCCGTCCACGCCCGGTACCCGCCGTCCAGGACGCGGACCCGGTCGTGGCCGAAGTACCGCAGCGACCACCACACGCGGGCCGCCGCCGTGGAGTCGGCGTCGTCGTAGACCACGACGAGACCGCCCTGCGACACCCCGGCGCGGCGCATGGCCGACTCGAAGGCGACGGGCTCGGGAAGGGGATGGCGGCCGCCGGGCCCCGGCGGCCCGGCCACGTCCTGGTCGAGGTCGACGAACACGGCGCCGGGCAGGTGCCCTCTGCGGTAGGACTCGATCCCCGGGGGGCCCGCCAGATGCCATCGGACGTCCAGCAGGACCACGGGCGTCTGCCGCCGGAGCAGCCGGTCCAGCGCGGGCACTTCGATGAGAGGGTGCACACCGCCAGTTTGACCGCCGTCGCCCAGATTAGGGAGGGGCGAATCCTTGTTCATCTCACCTACCCGCGGGTTCGGTACCGGACAGGGTCAGGGCCGGGACGTGGTCAGCAGCGGGACGAGCTGCTCCGCCGGGACGAGGGAGCCGTGCATGCCGACCATCCGGTTCAGCCACGGCTCCCGCTCGGACGCGACGATCGCGAGGTCGGCGTGCGGGACGGCGATCACGTCCCCGATCCGTTCCAGCATCCCCGGGCCGAGCGGCCCGAACCAGCCGTCCGCGACGGCCTCGTCGCGCGGGACGACCCACGCCCGGTCGCCGAGCAGGGCCGTCCAGGCTGCGAGGACGCCGGCGTGCGCGCCGGGCTCGCTGTACACGTACCGGGCGCGGGCGTCGCCGCCGAGGAGCGCGACGCCGTCCCGCAGTTCGGGGACGGTGTCGGCGTCCACCCGCTCGGTCGGGTCGACCATGCCGTGGTCGGCCGTCACGTACAGGGCCGCGCCGGGCGGCAGGACGGCGGCGATCCGCTGGGCGAGCATGTCCATGAACCGGAGCTGGTGCCGCCAGTCGGCGGAGGCCGTCCCGTAGCGGTGGCCGGTCGAGTCCAGGTCGGCGTGGTACACGGTGACGAACGAGCGGTCGCCCTGGCGCAGGGCCAGTTCGGTGCGCCCGACGAGCTGCCCGAGCCCGTCGGCGGCGTGGTAGCGGGCGCCGCGCGCGGTGGCGCGGCTGAGCGCCGTCCCGCGGTACTGGCGGAGCGCGACGTAGCCGACCTCGACGCCGTCCGCCGCCGCCCGCTCGTACACGGTCGGGACGGGCTGGAACTCCTCCGGGGCGACGGAGTCGTCCTGCCAGCGCAGGCAGTTCAGCAGCCGGCCCGTGCCGGGGATCGCCACCTGCACGCCGAGCAGCCCGTGCGCGCCGGGCGGGGCGCCGGTGCCCAGCGAGCCGAGGCTGCTGACCGTCGTCGCCGGGAACCCGGACGTGATCGGGCCGCCGTCCATCGCGTTCAGGTACGGGGCCTCGTCCGGGTGGGCCTTGAGCTGCTGCCAGCCGAGCCCGTCGATGAGCAGGACGCAGACGCGCGGCGACGGCGGCAGGCCCAGGACGTTGACCGCGTCCGCGACGCCCAGCGATGCCAGCACCGACGGCGGAAGATCGGCGAGCGCGCCCGCCCCGTACCGCGGAACGGGCGGCTCCGGCGCGAGCGGCCCTGGGACGGTCGGCTCCGCGCCGGACGCGCCTGGCGCGGTGGGGCCTGGGGCGGGCGGCTCGGCGCCGGGTGCGGTCACCGGGCGGTCGCGGCGGACAGTTCCTCGGCGAAGGCCAGCACATGACCGACGGCGTCCGCGCCGTCCGCGGCCTCGCTGACCCGCAGCGACAGGTCGTCGGACGTGACGCTGCCCGTGTACCCGTGGTCGGCCTCGCAGTTCTCGTCCCCGCACGTCGCGGGCTCAAGGTCGATGTGGGCG
>NZ_VCKW01000468.1 GCF_005889715.1 Actinomadura soli | reverse complement strand
AAGAGAATGACCCCCGACGGCTCCTCGACCTCCGGCAGCAGCGTCACCGGACGGCCCGCCGCGGGCGCGGACCAGATGCCCTCGGCCCGTCCCGCGAACACCGAGTAGTGCAGCTCCCGCGCCGCCGGCGGGTCGGGGTCGTGCAGCTCGTTGGCGTCGGTCTCGCCGATCGGCGTCCCGGCGGCGGCCCCGCTCGCGGGCGCGCCCGCGGACCGCACCACGCGGTACCGCACCGGCCCGACCCGCGCCGGGCCCGGCGTCCAGGCGATCGTCACCCGGCCCCGCCCGGCCCCGACGCGCACCTCCCCGGGCGGCGGCGGGGGCAGCGCCCGCAGCCGCTCGGTGATCGCGTCGTCGTCGCCGGCGACCCGGGACGCGCGGTCGAGCAGCTCGGCGGCGGTCTCGGTCCGTCCGGCGGCCCGCTCCCTGGCGGCCTCGGCGAGCCATCCGGCAACCCGCCGCGCCGCGTCCTCCACCTCGGCGCGCAGCTCCGGCGGGGCGTCCGCGGGCAGGCCCGGGAGCAGCCGCTCCGCCTCGCGCAGCCGCCCGTCCCGGAGCGCCTCCCCGAGCCGGCCCGCGACCCCGCCCGGACGGGCGCCGCGGGCCGTCATCGCCATCGCCAGCTCCTCGGCCTCGTCCGCGACGAGCCCGAGGTCGGCGGCCTGCCCCGCGAGGACCTTCGGCGCGAGGCCCGCCTCCGCGCCCGGCCGCAGGACCTCCATGACCTCCCAGAGCAGCAGGTCGTCGAGCCGTCCCGGGTCGCGCGCCGCCTCGGCCAGCGCCGCCAGGACGCCGTCGAGCGCCGCCTTGCCCTCGTCCCTGGCCCGTCCGGCGGACCGTTCGACGGCGTCCGCGATCATCTTCCCGGTCAGCGGCCCGGCGGGGCCCGCCGGCGAGGCGGTGACCAGCCGGAACCCGTCACGGAGGCGGAAGCCGCGGCCGACGGCGTCCGTCCCGACCACGGCCTCGGCCGACAGCCGTAACCGGAGCTGCCGCAGGCCCGCGCTCAACGTCCGGTACGCGGGCGGCGCCGTGTCGGGCAGCTCCCAGGCGCGCTCCACCACCCGCACGCCGCGGTCGGCCAGGATCCTGCGGACCCGGGCGTCGGAGCAGGCGCCGCCCGCACCGTTCAGCAGGACGTCGAAGGCGGCGCGGTTGATGCCCGTGGTGGTCTGGGCGAGCGTGCCCGCCTGCCGGGTCAGCCAGGCCGTGGCCTCGTCCACCCGGCGGCGGGTCTCCTCGGTCAGGCCGTCCCGGGTGAGGACGCCGGCCCGCTCAAGGTCGGCGTGCTCGATCAGGAGGGCGTCGATGAGCTTGGCGTACGTCTTCTTCTGCTGCCTGAGCGTCCGCCAGTACGCGACGACCTCCGCCAGGCGCGCGGCTACCTGCCGGTCGTCCTGCTCCCTGTCGCGCGCCTTGCCGGGCAGGGCGTAGCGGACGAGCAGGTCGGCGGGCGGCGCGTTGCCCCGGGCGCGGGCCGCGTCGAGCACGTCCCGGCGGTACGCGTCCCTGTCGAGCACGGTTCACCTCGTTCGTCCTAGAGGCTTCGGCGCGGGCTAGACGCTTCGGCGCGGGCCGGGTCACTCCGAGACCGCGTACCGCGCCACCGCCCGCTTCGCGAGATCGACCTGGGACTCGTCGAGCCCCTGGATCCGGACCTCGATGTGCAGGTCCTTCCCGGTCTGCAGCTCCACGGCGTGGACGCGCAGCGTGCCGAGCTCGTCCATGGCGAAGCTGATGTCGATCGGCGACCCCTTCCGCAGGCGCGGCAGGTCGGTGATGATCCCCTCGCCGATCTTGGCGTTGTCGGCCGGCTCCGCGGACTCCACCGCCCCAGCCTGCTCCCAGATCTCCACCTCGATCGCGGTCTGGTCCTCGTAGGCGGTGGCGAACCGCTCCGCCTCCGGCGCCGCGGGCAGCACCGTGTTCGCCCTGAGGACGTGGCTCACCGCGAAGACCTCGCCGCCGTCGTCGGCGAAGGACACCGTCTTCACCCCGAACGCGCGCGGCACCACCGTGCTCACCCGCCGTCCGGCCAGCATGCGGACCTTCTCCGGCTCCAGGCCGAGCTGGTCGGCGGCGTCCTGGACGGCCTGCTCCGCCTCGGCGGGCGACACCGGTTCCGCCCCCTCGCCCTCGCCCGGAAGCCGCACCTTGACCGCCTCGATGAGCGCGAACCTGGCCGCGCCCTTGGCGACGGCGAGGTCCGGGTCGTGCAGCTTGGGCTCGAACCCGAAGCGCTCGCGCAGCCCGGCGGCCACCGCGGGCATCCGGGACGAGCCGCCGACCAGCAGCACGTCGTCGAACCGGTCGACGCCCCGCTCGGCCGCGGCGTCGATGGTGCGCCTGGTGATCTCGAAGGTGCGGCCGAGCAGGTCCTCGGTCATGCCCTCGAACGCCTCGCGGGTCAGCTCCACCCGGGCGGTGCCGCCGTCGAAGCGCATGTTGTAGCGGCGCGACACCGCCGAGCTGAGGCCCTTCTTCAGGTCCTCGGCGGCGATCGCCAGCTCCTGCAGGAAGTCCTCGCTCTCGGCGGCGGACGAGTCCGGGTTCTCGCTCAGGAACGACTCCAGCAGGTGGTCGGCGATGCGGTCGTCCCAGTCGGCGCCGCCCAGCCGGTGGTCGCCGTCGGTGCAGACGACCCGGACGTCGTCGCCCTCCAGGCGGATGACCGTGGTGTCGAACGTGCCGCCGCCCAGGTCGTACACCAGGATCGTGGCGGACCCCTCGGCCGACAGCGTCTCGTAGTGCAGCGCCGCGGCCACCGGCTCCGGGATCAGGTTCAGCACGTTGAGGCCGGCGATCTCGCCCGCGTTGCGGGTGGCCTCCCGCTCGGCGACCCCGAAGTAGGCCGGGACGGTGATGACGACGTCGCGCACCTCCTCGCCGGTCTCCTCGGCGGCGGCGCGCGCCAGCTCCCTCAGGACCAGTGCGGAGATCGACTCGGGCGTGTGGGACGTGCCGTGGAACTCCAGCTCGAACTGCTGCCCCATCTGCCGCTTGATCAGCTGGACGACCTGGTCGGGGAACAGCTTGGCCGAGCCCTTGGCGTCCTGCCCGACCACGACGTTGTCGGGGGTCTCGAAGTAGACCGCCGAGGGCGTGGTCTCCTGGCCGATGGCGTTCTTCGCTATGACCGGCCGTCCCGTGTCGTCGACGTGGGCGATGCAGGAGTAGGTGGTACCGAGATCGATACCGTAAGTGGCCATGGACGGTCGTCCCCTCGTCAGGTCGTCGGGTCGGGAGTCACGGGTCGTGCCGCGGTCAGTCGTCGGCTCGGGCAGGAG
>NZ_VCKW01000467.1 GCF_005889715.1 Actinomadura soli | reverse complement strand
CCATCAGGGCGTCCGCACCCCAAGGGGCGCCGCCGACGTCGCAAGCGCCACCGGCAAGATCGCGCTGCGGATGCCGCTGGGGCCGAAGTTATCCACAGTTCGCGGAAGTTCTTCGCCGTCGCCTCGCGGGCTCGCAAGGTGGATGTCTCCGAAACGTTGAAGGGGCATCCGATGAATCTTGCGGCACTGATCGTCACGAGCGACCCCGCCCTCGCTGACGGCCTGCTCCGCCTCGCGGCCGCCGCCGACGCTCACGCGGAGGTCGCCTACGGCACGGACGAGGCCAGAGCCGCCTGGACGTGGCCGGCCCTCATCCTCGTGGGCGCCGACGTGGCCGAGGACGTGGCGTCCGCAGGTCTCCAGCGCAGACCCGGCGTCGTCCTGGTCACCGGCGACGGTGCCACGTCCGAGGCATACCGCCTCGCAGTGGAGGCCGGCGCGCAGGACGTCGCCGCCCTGCCCGACCACGAAGACTGGCTGATCAACGCGTTCGCCCAGGCCACCGAACCCGAGGGCGGGTGGGCCACCACCCTGTGCGTCGTCGGCTCCCGGGGCGGCGCGGGCGCCAGCGTCCTCGCGACCGCGCTCGGCCTCGCGGCGGCGGGCCAGGGCCTGCGCACGCTGCTCGTGGACGCCGACCCGTTCGGCGGCGGCGTCGACCTCATGCTCGGCCTGGAGGAGCACGAGGGCATCCGCTGGCACGACCTCGCCGAACGCCGAGGCCGGCTGAGCACCGCCACCCTGCGCGAGACGCTGCCGCGTTGCGGCGACCTGTCCGTCCTGTCGTGGCGGCGCGGCGAACCCGTCCCCGTCTCCGACGACGCCGCCCGGTCCCTGTTCGACGCGGCCGTGCGCGGCTTCGACCTGGTCATCGTGGACGTCCCCCGCTATCCCGGCAATGTCGGCCGCGCGGCCCTGCGCTCCGCCGACGTGACGTTCCTGCTGGTCCCGGCCGAGGTCCGCGCGACCGTCGCCGCCGACGGCCTCGCCGCCGCGCTCCGCCGCCACTCCAGCGACGTGCGCCTCGTCGTCCAGGGCCCCGCGCCGGGCGGGCTGACGACCGACGCGGTCGTCCATGCCCTCGACCTCCCGTCCGCGGGCTCCTTCGAGCGCGACCGCCGCCTCCCCGCCGCCATCGACGAGGGCGGCCTCGAACGCGCCTGCCGCCGGGGCCCGCTCGCCGAGTTCTGCACCGGCGTCCTCGCCGACCTCGCGCTCCAGCCGTACGCCTACCGGGAGGAGGCGGCCGCGTGACCAGCCTGTCCGACGCCGTCCGCGACCGGCTGGCCGGCACCGGCGGCGAACCGACGGCCGGCCGGGTCGCCGCGGCACTGCGCGCTGAGGAACGCCTCCTCGGCGACCGCGAGATACTGACGCTGGCCGACGAGTTACGCGCCGAGTTCGTGGGCGCCGGGCCACTGGAGCCGCTGCTGCGCTCCCCGGACGTCACTGACGTCCTGGTCAACGGCCCCGACGAGGTCTGGGTCGACACAGGCGCGGGCCTCGTCCGCACGGCCTTGCGTTTCCCGGACGAGCGGTCCGTCCGCCGCCTGGCCCAGCGCCTCGTCGCCGCCGCAGGCCGCCGTCTCGACGACGCCTCCCCCTACGCGGACGCCAGGCTCCCGGGCGGAGTGCGCTTGCACGCGGTCCTCCCACCCATCGCCGCCACCGGGACATGCATCTCCCTGCGCCTCCCGCGCCGCCGCGCCTTCACGCTGGACGAGCTGACCGCGACGCGCACCGTCCCGCCCGAGGGAGCCGCACTGCTCGCGTCCTTGATCGAGTCCCGTGCCGCCTTTTTGATCAGCGGCGGCACGGGCACTGGCAAGACGACCGTCTTGAGCGCCTTGCTTTCCCTGGCCGACCCCGCCGAACGGCTCGTCCTGGTGGAAGACTCCGCCGAACTGAAACCGTCCCACCCCCACGTGGTCCGGTTGGAAGCCCGCCCGCCCAACATGGAGGGGGCCGGGGGCGTGGCCTTGAACGACCTGGTCCGCCAGGCCCTGCGCATGCGCCCCGACCGTCTGGTGGTGGGCGAGGTCCGAAGTTCCGAAGTTGTGGTTCTCCTGCAGGCGCTGAACACGGGCCACGAAGGAGGTTGCGGCACCCTCCACGCGAACACGGCCGCGGACGTGCCCGCCCGGCTCGAAGCACTGGCGTGCGCGGCGGGCCTGACCCGGGAGGCCGTCCACAGCCAGTTGGCCGCCGCGCTGGACATCGTGGTCCACCTGGTCCGCGAGCCGGGCGGAGGGCGCCGACGCGTGGCCGAGATCTGCCTTGTCCGCCGGGCGTCCGATGGGCTGGTCGGCGTTGTCCCCGCAGTGTCGTTCACGGCGTCCGGCGAGGTCGTTCCCGGTCCCGGCGCCGACCTACTCGCTGACCGGTTGGCGGCAGCCGCATGATCGGCATGCTCGCGGCCCTCTGTTCCGCCGCCGCCGTCTGGACGTTCTTGACCCCACCCACCGCCACACGCCGCCTGGACCGCCTCCTCACCCGTCCACCCAGCAACCCGTTCCTCCTCATCAAGACCAGAGCAGGGGCCCTACGCGAAGGCCGAACCCTTCCCCACCGTCGGCGCACCTCCGTCATCGAACTCTGCGACGCCATGGCCGCCGAGCTCACCGCGGGCCGAACCCCCGACGAGGCGTTCACGGCGGCCACCACCGTCCTCGATCCGCACGTTGCCGAGGAACTCCTCAGCCTCCCTCGTCCACCTCCCGACCACCTGGATGAACTGGCGACGCGGCCAGGCGCCGAGGGTCTTCGCCTGCTGGCGGCGTGCTGGCGGGTCGGCGCCGAACGCGGCGGCACCCTCGCCACCGTCCTCGACGGCTTGGCCACCGCCCTGCGCGACGAGGAATCGCAGCGTCAGGACGTGTCCGTCCAGCTCGCCGGTCCCCGCGCGACGGCCCGCCTGCTCGCCGCCCTACCCCTCCTGGGCCTGGCCATGGCCGCCGGCCTCGGTGCGCACCCGCTGGCCTTCCTCTTCGGGACGCTCCCGGGCCTGGCCTGCCTGATCACAGGTGTGACCCTCAACCTGACCGGCCTCTACTGGACCCGCCGACTGGCCAGATCCGCAGAAGCCCTCCGCTAGCCGGCACCCGACAAGCAGGTGACACATGACGAGCCTGATCGTGCTGTGCGCGGCAGCATCGGCCTTCCTCCTCCCCAGGGGGACGGCCCCAGCCACAAAGAGACTCGCGGACCAGTTCCCGGAACACCCCCGAGACCACACGTCGACGACCTGGCCAAGAACCCACAACCGCGCCCAGGCAGCAGCGCCCCAGCATCCAGACGACCCAACAAC
>NZ_VCKW01000466.1 GCF_005889715.1 Actinomadura soli | reverse complement strand
ACCACCACCCCGCCGGGGAACCCCACGGCGACGATCGTCGTCCCGTGCGGGATGTCATCGCCCGCCCGCGACGCCGGCGGCGTCCGCCTGCCGGGCAGCAACTCCGGAGAGTACCCGCCCAGGAACTCCGTGAACGACGACGTGTCCGGGCTCGCGAACAACCCCGGCAGACGCCCGCTGTGCGAATCGTGGGACGCCACGCGACTCCCTTCCTCCACCATGCACCGGCTCCCTGCCCAACCCCACCGGCGCGGACGACTACGACCCTACTGTTCAAGGTCGCCCGCGCGCATGCCGCATGATCCCCGTCCCAGTCCGCCCACGGCGAACCCGTGCCCCACCGGCCGCCCGCCATGCCGATCCGGCGGCTCCGGCGGCTCAGACAGGGCTCATGGCCCCTTCCGGGCCCAGGGCGCCCCACGTCGGCATGTCGAGCTCCTCATCGAACGGCAAGGTTTGCTTCCGGTACTCGCCGTCCTGCTCCCAGAGGGCCTTCCAGCCGCCCCTGGGGACCGTCGCCGGATCGACGTCCGGAACGGTCAGCGACAGGCGGGTACCGCCGTCCTCGGCCGCCACCATCTGCACGAGACGACCCTCCACATAGTCCGCCGCGCGGCGGAGAGTGATCGGATCGTCCCGCAACTGCCCCATGCCCGTGTTGCACGCCGAACACGGCATCCCGCGCACCGCACCGCTCACGTGGTCATGGTCGACGTGCTCGGCCGGGAAGTCGAAGCACACCGCGCACTGCCCCATCTGCACCTTGAGCAGCCACTCCGCGTCGTCATCGTTGATCCCGTACCGCTGCCGCCTGTGGTAGTGGCGCGCCGGCTTCAGGGAGTTCCCCTTCGTCCGCCAGAACGGGTCCCAGCGAACACGGTCCGGGCCACCGAAGACCGGAGCGCCGAGCTCGATACGCATCCGCCGTGCGTGGGAGCCCCGTAGCTCCAGGTAGTCCGCCGCGAGGCGGAGCCGGTCGGGATCGTCATCGAACTGCCCGAGCCCGCCGTTGCACTTGAAGCACAGAATGCGGCGAACCAGCCCGGTCAGGTGGTCGTGGTCGACGTGCTTCGCGTCCGCGCGGAGGCAGATGACACAGACTCCACCCTGCTCAGCGATCATCTCATCGACCTGCTGCTCGGTGACGCCGTAGCGGAGCTTGAGGAGATAGTTGCGGGCGCTTCCGTGGTTACGGACCCTGATCTCCGCCACCGCCGCCGCGTGACATGGACGGCAGTACGTGGTGTATCCAGACTTTTCGGATCGATTCCTGCCGAACTCCCCGACCGGCTTGATCTCGTCGCACCGTGCGCAGTACTTCTTGCCATCCGGGACATCCGAGTACCTGCGGTATGCCCTTGTCTGCTTGCCGAGACTTGTCTGCTTTTTCCGGTAATAGCGGCCGTTGCGCACCCCGAAGCACGACTTGCAGTAGTAAGCCAGGCCATCCTTGGATGCCTTGAGCTTCCAGAACTCCGTCGCAGGCTTGATCTCGCCGCAGTCGAGACATTTCTTCGAACGCATGAGCGAGACCATATCGGCCTCGCTCATGCCTTTCCAGTCGCTTTGAGATTGTGCGAACTATGCCCGGCTTTGCCATCCACTCTGGAGTGTCCGATTTAATCGGACATATGGTATTATTCCCCCCCCTTCTGGATGTATGCACGGACAAAGTCTTCTGCGTTCTCTTCTAGTACTTCGTCTATTTCGTCCAGAATTGAGTCCACGTCGTCGGTGAGCTTCTCCTGGCGCTCCTGCGCGTCCTCGGTGGTCGTGGCCTCGGTCTCCTCGACCTCTTCGGTGCGTCGAGTGGTCTGCTTCTGACCGCCGGTGTCCTTCGTGGCCATTCCGTACCTCCCGCTCTGCCGGTGCCCTCGACCCTATCTCCGATCTTCGACGGCGAGCGGATCTTGAACGTCCGTTTCGCCGCCTCCGCCCGGGGACCGGGGGCATGCTCGGGTTATCGCCCGCCGCGCCGCCACTGAAACGGGCATACCGGTCACGATACTGAGACGTCACCTGTTTGCGCAGGTCAGAAGCCCTTGGAACGCTCGATAGCGGCACTATCCAAGAAGCGTTCAGGTACCTGACGACGGTCGTGTGGCGTCCAGCCCCAGAGGGCGTGAGGTCAGCTCTGGCCGGTCAGGGTGGCGACGAGGTCGGCGGCCGTCCGGCAGCGGTCCAGGAGGGCGCCCACGTGCTGCTTGGTGCCGCGCAGGGGCTCCAGGGTGGGGACGCGCTGCAGGGACTCGCGGCCGGGAACGTCGAAGATGACGGAGTCCCAGGAGGCGGCCGCGACGGAGTCGGCGTACTGGCGCAGGCAGCGGCCGCGGAAGTAGGCGCGGGTGTCCTCGGGCGGATCCTCGACGGCGGCCTCGACCTCGGGCTCGCTGACGAAGCGGTCGATGCGGCCGCGGTCGACGAGGCGGTTGTAGAGGCCCTTGTCGGGCCTGATGTCGGTGTACTGGAGGTCGACGAGCTGCAGGCGCGGGTGGGACCAGTCGAGGCCGTCGCGGCTGCGGTAGCCCTCCAGGAGGGCGAGTTTGGCGACCCAGTCGAGTTCGCGGGAGAGCTGCATGGGGTCGTCGCCGAGGCGGTGGAGGACGGATTCCCAGCGGTCCAGGACGTCCTTGGTCATCTCGTCGACGTCGGCGCCGAAGCGGTCCTCGACGTACTTGCGGGACTGCTCGAGGTACTCCATCTGGAGTTGGACGGCGGTCATCTTGCGGCCGTCGCGGAGGGTGAGCAGGTGCTTGCAGGACGGGTCGTGCGACACGGCGCGGAGCGCGGCGACGGGCATGTCGACGGAGAGGTCGACGGTGAGGAAGCCGTCTTCGATCATGGCGAGGACGAGTGAGGTGGTGCCGAGCTTGAGGTAGGTGGACAGCTCGGCCATGTTGGCGTCGCCGATGATGACGTGGAGGCGGCGGTATTTCTCGGGGTCGGCGTGGGGTTCGTCGCGGGTGTTGATGATGGGGCGTTTGAGGGTGGTCTCGAGGCCGACCTCGACTTCGAAGAAGTCGGCGCGCTGGCTGATCTGGAAGCCGTCGCCGCGGCCGTCGACGCCGATGCCGACGCGGCCGGCGCCGGTGACGACCTGGCGGGAGACGAAGAAGGGGGTGAGGTGGCGGACGATGTCGGCGAAGGGGGTCTCGCGGCGCATGAGGTAGTTCTCATGGCAGCCGTAGGAGGCGCCCTTGTTGTCGGTGTTGTTCTTGTAGAGCTGGATGGGGTGGGTGCCGGGGACCATGGCGGCGCGTTTGGCGGCGTCGGCCATGACGCGTTCTCCGGCTTTGTCCCAGATGACGGCGTCGCGGGGGTTGGTGCATTCGGGGGCGGAGTATTCGGGG
>NZ_VCKW01000465.1 GCF_005889715.1 Actinomadura soli | reverse complement strand
CCGCCCTGACCCGCCCGGACCCGCGACGCGCCCGCGTCCGGCGATCTTCCGTCTCCGGTCGAGGACACGGTTTCGGCCACATCCGGCAATGGATCTCGACAGCGTCCGAAAACAGGTGGATCGTGAGCGCGCTATTGATCACTCGAGGGAGAGGATCTCTGATGGCGCGTTACACCCGGTTCATTCCGTCGCGGGAGAACCCCGGGCGAATGATCCCGATCGCCGTCGCCGCCGTGAGCGTCGTGGCGCTCGCGCCCGCCGCGTCCGCCGCCGACGGCGGCCTGCACAACGGGCGCTTCACCCCTGGCGCCTCGGGTGTCGGCGACCCGTATTTCCCGCTTGAGGGCAACGGCGGCTACGACGCCCTGCACTACTCGCTCGACTTGGGCTACGACCCCGACCACGACCAGCTGGACGGGAAGGTGACCCTCACCGCCCGGGCCACGCAGAACCTGTCGGCGTTCAACCTGGACCTTTCCGGCATGGACGTCGAGGAGGTCACGGTCGACCGGAAGCGGGCGGACTACAAGCGCCGCGGCCAGGAGCTGACGGTCACGCCGCGCAAGGGGTTGCGGAAGGGCTCGGTGTTCACCGCGGTCGTCAAGTACGGCGGCGTGCCGCAGACGATCGTCGGCTCGCCGATCGTTTTCGGTTCCCCGTACGGGTTCCTGCACACGCCCGACGGGGCGTTCGTCGGCGGCGAGCCGAACGGGCCGAGCACCTGGTTCCCGGTCAACGACCATCCGAGCGACAAGGCGACCTACGACTACACCCTAACGGTGCCGCAGGGCCTGAAGGCCGTCGCCAACGGGCGGCTCGTCTCGCACCGCAGCTCGGTCGCCTCGTTCAGCCGCCGCAGCGCGCAGACCCGCGCCGAGGTCTTCAAGTGGCGCGAGGACAGCCCGATGGCGAGCTACCTCACCACGATCGACATCGGCAAGTGGGAGGTCAAGCAGGGCCGCACGCCGGGCGGCGTGCCCAACTACACCTTCGTCGACCCGGTACTGCTGACGGCCCAGCCGGACGCGGTGGACTTCTTCTACAACACCACCAGCGAGGTCACCGACGGGCTGGCGAAGATCTACGGCCCCTATCCGTTCAGCAGCACCGGCGCCATCGCCGACGACGCGCGCTTCAACGGGCAGCCGCTCGGCTTCTCGCTGGAGACCCAGAGCAAGCCGGTGTACTCGGCCGTCCGCAGCGTCGGCACGATCGTCCACGAGCTGGCGCACCAGTGGTTCGGCGACGCCGTGTCGCCGAAGCAGTGGGACGACATCTGGCTGAACGAGAGCTTCGCGACCTGGGTGACGTGGCACTGGAACGAGACCCACGGCGGCACCGCCGCCGCCTTGCAGGCGCGCGCGACCTACGCGGCGCGGCCGTTCCCCGACCGCGAGGGCCGCCCGTTCTGGTCGGTCGTGCTCGGCGACCCGAAGCGCGACACGATGTTCAACGACCGGGTCTACAACGGCGGCGCGATCATGATCCAGATGCTCCGCGAGAAGATCGGCGACGAGGACTTCTTCGCCGTCCTGCGGACCTGGCTCGCCCGCTACCACGACCGCAACGCCGAGACCGCCCAGTTCATCGCCCTGACGGAGCAGATCTCCGGCCAGGACCTGGACGCGTTCTTCAAGGACTGGCTCTTCTCCCCCATCAAGCCCGCGATCCAGTAGCACCCGCGCGTGCGGAAAGGGCCCCGGCGGGACACGCCGGGGCCCGTTCACGTTTCACGCATTCTGTGCGAAATTACGTAGTGGGTGCGGGCCCGCCTGTTTAGGCTCTCGGCAAGTGGGTGTTCTTCCTTGGGTGTGGTGGTACGGCGTCCGCCGTCACGCGGCTTATCCGCTCGGCTCCGCCACCGAGGCCGTGACCAACACCGTCTTCGGGTTCATGCGCGCGTACGTGCTGATCGCATTGTGGCAGGTGCGTCCGTCCCTCGGCGGCTACGACGAGATCGACGCCGTCACCTTCTGCTTCATCACGCAGGCGCTGATCGGCCCCGTCCAGATCTTCGGCGGGATGGATCTGACCGAGCGGATCCGGAACGGCGACGTGGCGATCGACCTGCACCGGCCGGCGGGGCTGCAGGGCTGGTGGCTGGCCGACGACCTCGGCCGGGCGGCGGGCTCGCTGCTGCTGCGCGCCGGGCCGCCGCTGCTGGCCGGGGCGCTGGTGTTCCCGTTCCGCCCGCCGGCGCCGGCGAACCTCGCCGCGTTCGCGGCGGCGCTGGTCCTCGCGGTGACGGTGAGCTTCGGGCTGCGCTACCTGGTGGCGATGGGGATGTTCTGGCTGCACGACGACCGCGGGCTGAGCGCCGTCACGCTCGTCATGTCGCTGTTCTTCTCCGGGATGATCCTGCCGCTGGTCGTGTTCCCCGGGGCCCTCGGGGGGGTCGCGCGGGCGCTGCCGTGGGCGGCGATGATCCAGGTGCCCGCGGACGTGTTCCTCGGCCGTTACGACGGCGCCGGGCTGGCCGGCGCGCTGGCGTTCCAGGCGGCGTGGGCGGCGGTCCTGCTCGGCGCGGGCGCGCTGGTCACGCGGGCGGCGCGGCGGAAGCTGGTGGTGCACGGTGGCTGACGGCGGGCGGGCCGGCGGTGATCGGTCCGGCGGCGATCGGGCGGGCCGTGATTGACGCGGGGCGGATGTACGGGCTGCTCGCGTGGACGTGGATCCGGGCGGCGGCGCAGTACCCGGTGTCGATGGTGCTGCTGGCCCTCGCGACGGCGGTCGTCACCGGCCTGGACGCCGCCGCGATCGTGCTGCTGTTCTCGCAGGCGCCGCGCATCGCCGGTTTCGGCGCGCCCGAGGTCCTGTTCCTGTACGGGACGTCGGCGCTGTCGTTCGGGATCTCCGACATCCTGCTCGGCACCACCGAGCGGCTCGGATACCACGTGCGGCGGGGGACGCTGGACGCGATGCTGGTGCGGCCGGTGAGCCCGCTCGTCCAGGTCGCGACCGAGGACTTCTCGCCGCGCCGCTTCGGCAAGCTCGTCCCGGCGGCCGGGGTGCTCGCGTTCGCGCTGGCACGGGTGGAGGTGGCGTGGACGCCGGGACGCGTCGCGATGGTCCCGGTCATGGTGCTGTCCGGGGCGGCGATCTTCGGGGCGCTGTGGGTGCTGACGGCGGCGGTGCAGTTCGTGGTCGTGGACGTCCACGGGGCGGGCAAGTCGCTCACCTACGGGGGCGGGTTCCTCACCCAGTACCCGATGACGATGTTCGCGCGCGACTTCGTCCGCGGTGTGACGTTCGTCGTGCCGCTGGCCTTCGTCAACTGGCAGCCCGCCCTGTACGTCCTTGGCCGCGCCGACCCGCTCGGGCTGCCGGGCGCGGCGCGGTTCGCGTCCCCGCTGGTCGCCGCCGCGCTGTGCGGGGCGGCGGGGCTGGCGTGGCGGGCGGTGCCCGCCT
>NZ_VCKW01000464.1 GCF_005889715.1 Actinomadura soli | reverse complement strand
GGTCTCGTGGGCTCGGAGATGTGTATAAGAGCCAGGCCTTGGACCCCGCCGTCCCGGGCCCCGGCGCCCCTGGCCCCGGCGCTGGCGCGACCGGCCCATCCGAGTCCGCCGCGACCGGTGCACCTGAGGCCGCGGCCGCGCCGGGCGGGGACGTCGCCGCCGGGTTCGTGCCGGCGATGCGGCTGGCGCTGCGGGAGGCGCGCACGGCGTTCGAGGACGGGGAGATCCCGGTCGGGGCCGTCGTGCTGGACGCGTCCGGCCAGGTCATCGGGACGGGTCACAACGACCGCGAGCGCAGCGCCGACCCGACCGGGCACGCGGAGATCATCGCGATGCGGGCCGCGGCGGCGTCGCTCGGGGGGTGGCGGCTGTCCGGGTGCGCGCTGGTCGTGACGCTGGAGCCGTGCACGATGTGCGCCGGAGCGTCCGTCCAGGCGCGGCTGGACCGGGTCGTGTACGGGGCCGTCGACCCGAAGGCGGGCGCGGTCGGATCGCTGTGGGACGTGGTCCGCGACCGCCGTCTCAACCACCGTCCGGAGGTGGTCGCGGAGGTCCTGGCGGACGAGTGCGGCGCGCTCCTCACCGAGTTCTTCGCCCACCGCAGAGTCGGGTAGGCTCTCCCGCGGTGGTGTCGCCTAGTGGACGAGGGCGCACGCCTCGAAAGCGTGTGAAGTGCAAGCTTCCGTGGGTTCGAATCCCACCACCACCGCTCTCCAGTGAGCCGCCGACCCGGCACCGGGCGGCGGCTTTCTCGTTCGGCGTCCAGGGAGCGGGCGTCAGCCGACGGTGACCAGGGCCACGCCCGCCACGGCGACGGCCATGCCGACGCGCTGGACGATCCGCAGCCGCTCGCTGTACGTGACCCTGGCCAGCAGGACGGTGATCGCCGGATAGAGGGACGTGAGGACGGCGGCGAGGCTGAGCATCCCCTTGTGGGCGGCGAGGAAGTAGAGCACGTTCGCGCCCGCGTCCAGGGTGCCGGACAGGAGCGCGAGGCCGATCAGCGTCCGTCCGGACACCTTGGGGCCGAGGCCGCCGCCGCGAACGGCCATGACCAGCAGCGCGGCCACGACGACGGTGAGGGTGCCGACGCGCGCGCCGACGATCGGCCAGAGGCCGGTGCCGTCCCCGGCGGCCTTCAGCAGGACGAAGAAGATCCCGAAGCAGGTGCCGGACAGCCCGGCCATGAGCGGGCCCGAATCCAGCAGGCGCCGCCATCCGTCCGCGCCGGGCGCCGCGTCCGGGCCAGGCGCCACGTCCAGGCCCGCGCCCGCACCGGGTGCCGCACCCGCCACAGGTGCCGCGTCCATGCCCAGGTTCGTGGCGGGTGCCGCGTCCCTGCAGGGCGCCGCGTCCATGCCCGCGCCGGGTGCCGCACCCACGCCAGGTGCCGCGGCCAGGCCCAGATTCGTGGCGGGTGCGGCCTCCCTGCCGGGTGCGGCGCCCAGGTTCGGGTTCGTGGCGGGTGCGGCCTCCCTGCCGGGTGCGGCGCCCAGGTTCGGGTTCGTGGCGGGTGCGGCCTCCCTGCCGGGTGCGGCGCCCAGGTTCGGGTTCGTGGCGGGTGCTGCGTGCGGGGCTGTGGCTGGATCGTTCCTGGCCTCCATGCTGACGAGCCCGATCGCGACGAGGCACAGCAGCACGCCCGCGACGACGGACGCGTCCAGCCGCTCGCCCCGCAGGACGCCCACGCCGACCGGCAGGATCGCTGCGGCCAGTGCGGACACCGGCGCGACGACGCTCATCGGCCCGCGGGCGAGTGCCCGGAAGAAGGCGATCAGTCCCGCGCCGCCGCTGAGGCCGCCCAGGAACCCCACCGCCATCGGCACGGGGCCGACGTCTCCGCCGCTCAGCAGCGCGGACACCAGGACGACCACCAGGCCGGCCGGGACACACCAGGTCAGCGCCCGCAAAGCGGTCGACTTCCGCGCGACCGCGCCGCCGAGGAAGTCGGCCACGCCGTACGCGAGGGCGGCGCTCAGCGCCAGGACGGTGACCATCACCGCCCGCCGATCAACCTGCTCGCCACCCGGACGTCCGGCGAGATGACGCGGAGCCGCTCGGCGAGCCGGTCGCCCGCCTCCTCCAGCCTCTCGATCGGGTACGGCTCAAGGCTTTCGAGCAGGAAGAAGCCGTTCTTCGTGGTCTCGGTCAGCCGCGTCCGGACGCACTGCCGCCAGTTCCAGCGGCGGCAGGTCACGCCCTCGTCGTCCCGCCAGACGACCTCGCCCGGGGCCGGGTGCTCGACGGCCGGCTCGCCGTCCGCGATCACGTCGAACGGCTCGTCGCCGGTGGCTCGCACCAGCCGCGCCGCGCCCCGGTAGGCGTCGAGATCCTCGCCGCCGATGGGCAGCGCGTATTCGACGCTCACCGCGTTGTAGGCGTCCACGACCCGGTTGATGGACGGGAGCGCACCGGCCCGGCGGATCAGCGCCTCCACCGAGGGCCGGGTCCGCTTCGGCTTGGCACCGAACGCCCGGTACGCCTCGCGCCAGGACTCCACGTGCGGGTCATCGAGGTCGGCCTTCCCTGCCGCTGCGGCCAGCCAACCCTCCGACACGTGATCGCTCGGCCCGTTCGCCAGGCCCTCGGCGGTCACGACGAGCACGGCGAAGTCGGGACGCAGGTCCAGCACGACCTTGTCCACGACAACCCGATCCAGCATTCCAGGCCCCTCTCGCGGTCATTTAAATGATACAGAGATATCATCATACCGACCGCCCGTCACCCATCCGGTTTTCAGCGGTGAAGGGCCCGCCCGCCCATCCGCGGCCGCGGTCAGCCGTGGCGGTGGGATCGTTGGGTGACGGGTTCAGCGGCTGGAGGACGATTGAGCGAGCAGGAGGCCATCGGGGAGGCCGTGGCGCGGACCGTACGGGCGCTGCGGGCCGGGCACGGCTGGAGCCTGGACGAGCTGGCCGGACGGGCCGGGGTCAGTAAGGGCGTGCTGGTCGGGCTGGAGCAGGGGCGCGGGAACCCGAATCTCGGCACGCTCATCCGCATCTCCGACGCGCTCGGCGTCCCGCTGACCCGGCTGGTGCAGGTCGAGGAGGAGCCGCCGGTGCGGCTGTTCCGGCCGGCGCGGCACGTGGTGCTGTGGCAGGGCGAGCACGGCGGGACGGGAACGCTGCTCGCCGGCAGCGACCCCCGGCCCTCGCTGGAGCTGTGGCAGTGGGAGTTGCAGCCCGGTGAGACGCGCGAGAGCGACCCGCATGTGCCGGGCACGAAGGAGATCGTGTTCGTGCAGCAGGGAACGCTGACGCTCGGTGTGGACGGCCGGACGGATCTCGTCGAGGAAGGGACGGCCGCGGTGTTCGTCGGCGACCGGCCCCACTCGTACGGCAACGCCGGTGATGGCGAGGTCCGCTTCATCCTCGCCGTCCTAGACCTCTGAGCCCGCCCCAGCCCCAGCCCCAGGG
>NZ_VCKW01000463.1 GCF_005889715.1 Actinomadura soli | reverse complement strand
GTCGAGGCGGGTCGGGGAGGTCCGCCGGTGGGGACGTACATGATCGAAGCACGTGACACGGCCGCGGTCGCGGCCCAGCTCGGCCGGGAACCGCGCGGCGTCCGCCGGGTGGCGAGCCGCTGCCCGTGCGGCCTGCCCGCCGTGATCGAGACGGCGCCGCGGCTGCCGGACGGGACGCCGTTCCCGACGCTGTTCTACCTGACCTGCCCGAAGGCCGCGTCCGCCATCGGGACACTGGAGGGCGGCGGGGTCATGCGGGACATGCAGGACAGGCTCGCGGCCGATCCGTCCCTGAGCGCCGGATACACGGCCGCGCACGAGGACTACCTGCGGCGGCGCGGCGCCGCGGCCCGCGAGGACGGCGTCGAGCCGCTGCCCGAGGGCACGCAGAGCGCCGGCGGTATGCCGGAACGCGTCAAATGCCTGCACGCCCTCGTCGCCCACGAGCTCGCCGTGCCCGGCATCAACCCGTTCGGCCGGGAGGCGCTGGACGCGCTGCCCGAGTGGTGGCGTTCCGGGCCCTGCGTCGCCGTGGATCCGGACGACGCCGAGCCGGAGGTGGACCGGTGACGCGCGTCGCGGCCATCGACTGCGGGACGAACTCCGTCCGCCTCCTGATCGCCGACATCGCCCCCGGCGAGGGCGGCGGCGGGACCCTGACGGACGTCGAACGCCGCATGGAGATCGTCCGGCTGGGGGAGGGCGTCGACGAGACCGGCCGGCTGTCGCCCGCCGCGCTGGAACGTACCTTTACCGCCATGCGCGGCTACGCCGACCTGATCGACCACCATGGGGCGCGGGCCGGGCACGGTCCGGTCAAGACGCGGGTGGTGGCGACCAGCGCGACCCGTGACGCCGAGAACCGGGCCGACTTCGTCAGCGGCGTGGTCGACATCTTCGGCGTCGTCCCCGAGGTGATCACCGGGGACGAGGAGGCCGAGCTGTCGTTCATGGGCGCCACCCGGGAGCTGGCGGCGCTGCGTCCGGCGCGGCCCTACCTGGTGGTCGACATCGGCGGCGGGTCCACCGAGTTCGTCGTCGGCAGCTCCTCCGCCGACGCCGCCCGCTCCATCGACATCGGCTGCGTGCGGATGACCGAGCGGCATCTGAAAGACGGCGACCCGCCGTCCCCCCAGCAGATCTCCAACGCCGCCGCCGACATCGACACGGCTCTCGCCGCCGTCCGCCAGACGGTGCCGGTGCACGAGGCGCGCACGCTCGTCGGCCTCGCCGGGTCCGTCACCACGGTCGCCGGGATCGCGCTCGGCCTGCCCGCGTACGACCCGTCCCGCATTCACCTGTCCCGCATCACCGCCACGCAGGTCCACGAGGTGACACGGGGGCTGCTGCACGCCACCCGCGCCGAGCGCGCCGAGTTCGGCGTCATGCACCCCGGGCGGGTCGACGTGATCGGCGCGGGCGCGCTGATCCTCGACCGGATCATGCGGGAGTACGGGTTCGGTGCCGTCGTGGTCAGCGAGCACGACATCCTGGACGGCCTCGCCTGGTCCCTGGTCTGAGCCCCCGGCCGCCCGCGTCGGTCGCGCGGGGTTGTTTAGGGTGCGCGGGGTTGTGTGGGGTGCGCGGGGTCGTGTGGGGTCTCAGCGTCGTGTGGGGTCTCAGCGTTTCAGCTGGGTCAGCAGGGCCGGGATGAGGACCGCGTTCGGGTTCTGCTGCGGGATGTAGAGGATCGGCGCGGAGCTGTTGGCCTGCTGGATCCACACCCGCCCGCCGTCCACCGTCGCCCCGGAGATGGCCGCCCAGCTCAGCGAGACGCGGTTGCCGCGGACCCCGCCGGGGTGCACGGTCAGCCCCTGCGCCACGTCGACCGACTCGCCCGACCTGACGCGTCCCGCCAGCTCGGACACCAGCCGCTGCTCGGCGTGCTCCTGGCACAGCTGGATCAGCCGCCCCCACACGTACTCCGGCTCGCCCTCCGTACCCGGCGCGTCGGTCGGGCCCGCGCCCGCCGCCGCGTTCGCGTGCAGCGCGTCCGGCTCGATGACCACCTCGACGCGCGGCCCGCCGCGGAACGGGTACCGGCCCGCCTGGAAGACCCACTGCGTCCCGGCGGGCTGGCCGTATCCGGCCGGTCGCTCCGCCGCCCAGTAGGCCACCCATTCCACATGTGGCCACTGGAGCGAGGCGTTCCCGTACGCCACGAACCGGTCATCGGCGTAAAGGTGCAGGCCGCGCACGTTCACGTCCAGCGGCTGGACGGCCGGACGGGCCTCCCAGGTCGGCTGCTGGACGTGCGGGGCCGCGTAGTGCGTCCCGTACTGGGTGCCGTATTGGGACCCGTACTGGGTCTCCTCGTACTCGTCCCGCGGTCGTTGCTCCTGCGCGGGGAGGCGCAGCCGTGGTGGACGGGACGGCTCCGGATTGAGGCGTTCCGTCCAGTTCTCGCCGTCCCACCAGCGCAGGCTGCCGGTGCCGTAGGGGTCTGGATACCAGCCCGGTTGCGACACTGCCTGCCTCCGCTTCGCCCATGGCGTGCCGGACTCCCGCCTCCCCGACCGGCGAACGCATCGTACCGATCTGAACGGCCTGTGCAGAGAGATGGGCGGAACCCGGCCACCGCCTGTGGCGTGCGACGATCGATGGTATGCCGACCGCCAACGCCCCGTTCGTGCCGCCCGGCACCGGATGGCCCGAGGACCCCGCGTCGTCCGAAACCCCCGTGGCGCAAGGGACCGGAGACGTCATCGAGCTGGCCGCCAAGGTGCCCGACCTGGGAGAGCTGTGCGCCCGGCAGTCGGTGTGCCGGGCCTGCGACCGGCTCGTGGAATGGCGGGAAAAAATTGCTGTTCAGCGGCGCCGGGCGTTCGCGGACGAGGAGTACTGGGGGCGTCCCGTCGCCGGATGGGGCGAGCCGGAGCCGCGGATCCTGATCGTCGGGCTCGCCCCCGCCGCGCACGGCGGCAACCGCACCGGGCGGATCTTCACCGGGGACCGGTCGGGGGACTGGCTGTTCGCGTCGCTGCACCGGGTCGGGCTCGCCGCGCTGCCGACGAGCGTCCACGCGGGCGACGGGCAGCGGCTGATCGGCGCGCGGATGGCGGCGACCGTCCGCTGCGCGCCGCCCGACAACAAGCCGACGCCGCTGGAGCGGACGACGTGCCTGCCGTGGCTGGCCCGCGAGGTCGAGCAGGTCGCGGCGAGTGTCCGCTGCGTCGTGTGCCTCGGCGGGTTCGCGTGGCAGGGCGTGTGGCCGGCGCTCAGGCAGGCCGGGTACGGGCTGCCGCGGCCGCGGCCGAAGTTCGGGCACGGGGCCGAGATCGAGCTGACCCCGCCGCCCTCGGTGGGACGGCGCGAGCCTGTCCTGATGCTGGGCTGCTACCACCCGAGCCAGCAGAACACCTTCACCGGGCGCGTCACTGAGGAGATGCTGGACGCCGTCTTCACCCGCGCCCGCGACTACCGCTGACGGTCGGCGGGCGCCGGAAGCTGGGGGCGGAAGCTGGGCGGGCGGAAGG
>NZ_VCKW01000462.1 GCF_005889715.1 Actinomadura soli | reverse complement strand
GGGTTGGGGGCCTCGGATAGGAGGACGGCCAGGAGGGTCAAGGCGCCGTGTTTGTCCAAGGGGTCGTTGCCGTTGCCGCATTTGGGGGACTGGATGCAGGACGGGCAGCCGGTGTCGCACTCGCAGGACGCGATCGCGTCGCGGGTCGCGCGGAGCCAGGCGGGGGCGTCCGCGTAGCCGCGTTCGGCGAAGCCCGCGCCGCCCTCGTGGCCGTCGTACACGAAGACGGTGAGGAGCCCCGTGTCCGGGTGGACGGCCGTGGACACGCCTCCGATGTCCCACCGGTCGCACGTCGCGAACAGGGGGAGCAGGCCGATGGCGGCGTGTTCGGCGGCGTGGGCGGCGCCGGTGATGTCGAGGTCGGCGTCGTCCAGGCGGGAGATCTGCGCGTCGGAGAGCGTCCACCAGACGGCGCGGGTGCGGAGGGTGCGGGGCGGGAGGTCGAGGGGTTTCTCGCCGAGCATCTCCCCCGTTTGCAGGCGGCGCATCTGGTAGGCGACGACCTGGCGGGTCACTTCCACTGTGCCGAAGCAGAGGGTGGCCTCGCCCCAGGAGAGGGAGCGGAGCCGTTCGACGATGGCTATGTCGGTGACGTCGCGGGCGGTGGTCGAGTAGTCGGGGTCGGCTGATTCGACGAGTGCGACGGAGTCGTCCAGGTCGAGGGTCTGGACGATGAACGAGTCGCCTTGGTGGATGTAGACGGCGCCGTCGTGGACGGTGGTGTGCGAGGACGCCTCGTCCACGGTGCCGAGCAGTCGTCCGGTGCCGGCCTCGACCACTTGGATGGGGTCGCCGCCCGAGCCCCGTATGTCGGCCAGGCCGGCGGCCTTGTCGCGGCGCGTCCAGTACCAGCCGGCGGGACGGCGGCGGAGGAAGCCGCGCCGGACGAGATCGGGCAGCAGATCGGCCGTGGACGGTCCGAAGAGCGGAAGGTCGTCCTCCGTGAGGGGCATTTCGGACGCCGCAGCGCAAAGGTGGGGTTCAAGGACGTACGGGTTGTCGGGGTCGAGCACGGTGGCCTCGACCGGCGTGCCGAAGATCGCCTCCGGGTGGTGGACGAGGAAGGTGTCGAGCGGATCGTCCCGGGCCACCAGGACGGAAAGGGATGCCTGCCCGGAACGTCCGGCGCGTCCGGCCTGCTGCCAGAGGGACGCGCGCGTGCCGGGCCAGCCGCAGACGAGGACGGCGTCGAGTCCGGAGACGTCCACACCGAGTTCCAGGGCGTTCGTGCTCGCCAGGCCGATGAGCGAGCGGGAGCGCAACGCGGCTTCCAGGGCACGGCGTTCCTCGGGGAGATAGCCGGCGCGGTAGGCGGCGACTTGCTCGGCCAAGGCGGGAGTGACTTCGTGCAGAGCGCGCTTGGCGCCGAGTGCCACCGACTCTGCGCCGCGCCTGGAACGGACGAACGCGAGCGTCTGAATCCCTTCTACGACGAGGTCGGCCAGAAGGTCGCCCGCCTCAGCGGTGGCGGTGCGGCGGATGGGGGCGCCGCGCTCGCCGCGCAGCTCCGTCAGCGGCGGTTCCCAGAGCGCGAACGTCGCGGGGCCGCGTGGTGACGCGTCGTCGTCGACGGCGACGACGTCCAGGCCGGTGAGGCGGGACGCAGTCGTCGCGGGCTCGGACGTGGTGGCGGAGGCGAGGATGAACGTCGGGTCGGCGTGGTAGCGGGCGCACAGCCGGCGCAACCGGCGCAGGACGTGCGCGACGTGCGATCCGAAGACCCCTCGGTATCCGTGGGCCTCGTCGACGACGACGTAGCGGAGCCGGCGCAGGAACGACGACCAGCGGGAATGGCTCGGCAGGATCGACCGATGCAACATATCCGGATTTGTCAGGACGTAATTCGCGTGCTGCCGGATCCACGTTCGCTCGTCCTGTGGTGTGTCGCCGTCGTACGTCGCCGCCCGCACCCGCGTGAGGCGCAGCGAGCGGAGCGCCCGGAGCTGGTCGGCCGCCAGCGCCTTCGTCGGCGACAGGTAGAGGATCGTCCCCTCGTGCCGAGGATTCTCCTCTTTATAGATGGCCTCGACGGAAGGCAGCAGGTAGGCCAGCGATTTTCCGGACGCGGTCCCTGTGGCAATGATCACAGAGCGGCCCGCGCGGGCGTGTTCGGCCGCGGCGGCCTGGTGTTCCCAGGGGGCCTCGATGCCGGCCGCGGCGAGCCGTTCGACCAGCAGTGGCGGCGACCAGTCAGGCCATTCGGCGCGGCGGCCCTGACGTGCGGGAACGTTCTCCACATGGGTGATGCGTTCGCGTCGCGTGGGGTCGGCGAGAAGCCGGTCGAGCGGGGGAGAGGATCTTTGGACGCCCATCAGGTTTTCAGTTTGCCAGCCGGGGCAAAACAACGGGAACGCCCCGGCGCCGGTGGGCCCGTCCCCCCTGCCCTGGCCATTAGATCAGCAGGTCAAACGGGACGGCGCGAACTTTCGTCCGTGTGGGCGATTACGTGCGTGCACGACGCCGGAGCGTGGTTGAATCACGGCGAAGTCTCGACGGACGGCCACCTCCCGGGGGCTGGGAAAATCGAGATCGGATAGTGCTGCACGGCGCGCTGGAGGATCTGTGGACCTGAAGGTGAACGACTACACCACCGACGATGGCCTCACCGTCATCAACGTGGAGGGCGAGATCGATGTCTACACGGCGCCGAAGCTTCGCGAGAAGCTCATCGACCTGGTCAACAAGGGGAAGTTCCACCTGCTCGTGGACATGGAGAAGGTGGAGTTCCTCGACTCCACCGGGCTCGGGGTCCTCGTCGGCGGACTGAAGCGGGTGCGCGCCCACGACGGCTCGCTGGAGCTGGTGTGCACCCAGGAGCGCATCCTCAAGATCTTCCGGATCACGGGGCTGACCAAGGTCTTCGGCATCCACGACTCGATCGCCGATGCCGAGGAGAAGCGCAAGGGCGCCAAGTAGGCGGCCTGTAGCTGAGATGGCGACCGTTGAACTGTCCTTCAGTGCGCTGCCCGTCCACGTCCGCACCGCCCGGCTGATCGTGACCGCCGTGGCCCGCCGCAGCGGCGTCGCTGAACCGCTGCTGGATGAGGTCAGGCTCGCGGTCGGCGAAGCGTGCTCGCGGGCCGTGGAGGCGCACCGCCGGCACTGCCCGGACGAGCCCGTCCACCTGGAGTTGAGCGGCGCCGGCCGCCGCTTCGAGGTGACCGTGAGCGACACCGTCCCCGGTGATGACGCGGGAGGCGGCCTCCCGACGCCCCCGGACGCGGCGGACTTCGAGTACGGCCTGGGCGAGGGCACCGCCGAGCTGGGACTGGCCGTCATCGCCGGCCTCGCCGACGACGTGGAGATCGCCGCGACGCCCAAGGGGGTCCAGATACGGATGAGCTGGCCGGCCGAAGCCGAGGCGACCATCTGACGCGCCCGCCCGCAAGACGACCGAAGGCCCCGCCCACCCAGGCGGGGCCTTCGCCGTTCCACAGCCACCGCGACCCGCGATCCACCGCCCGCGGCCCGCCGCCCGCGGCCCGCCGCCCGCGGCGCTGGAGGTGGTGGCTGGTGG
>NZ_VCKW01000461.1 GCF_005889715.1 Actinomadura soli | reverse complement strand
CCCCCACCCCACTCCTCGTAGAACACACCACAGCAGGGATAGGGCTGCGTTAGCCAAGCCCCCCAGCGGGGTCCCCGTATCGTGACGGGGGTTCCAGGGGGTCGCCCCTCTGGGCCAGCACTGTTCCTATCCTGGTGGGGTGAGCCCCCGGAAGAATCGTCGTGCCGCGTCCGGTCGTCCAGCCCAGGGCGGCGGGGGCGGGTCGTGGGCTCAGGAGACCGAGGAGGGGCCGGACGGGGAATGGATCGTCCGGGCCGTGTCCGGGGCGGGCTCGGGCAAGGCGTACCGGTGCCCCGGATGCGATCAGGAGATCCCGCCGGGCGTCGGGCACGTGGTCGCATGGCGGGCGGACGACCAGGGCGGCGAGCACCGGCGGCACTGGCATCGTCCCTGCTGGCAGGCGCGGTCCCGGCGCTCGCCCAGAGTTCGGCGCTCGCGCGACGCGCCCCGCTACTAAGGAGATTCATGGCTGAGATCAGGGCGGCCACCGTGCTGCCGGCGCGGCGTGAGGAGATCACGCTGCACACGTCCGACGGCCTGGAGCTGGTCGGTGAGCTGGCCCTGCCGGTCGACCGGCCGCCGGTGGCGACGCTGGTCTGCCTGCATCCGCTGCCCACGGCCGAGGGCATGATGGACAGCCACGTGCTGCGCAAGGCGTCCTACCGGCTACCCGCGCTCGCCGGACTCGCGGTGCTGCGGTTCAACACCCGCGGGACGACGTCCGCGCGCGGCACGAGCCAGGGCGAGTTCGGCGAGGGGGAGACCGAGCGGTTCGACGTGGCGGCGGCGCTGGAGTACACCGAGTACCACGATCTGCCGCGCCCGTGGCTGCTCGGCTGGTCGTTCGGGACCGAGCTGGCCCTGAAGTGGGGGCGCGACCCGCTGGTCGAGGGCGCGATCCTGCTGTCCCCGCCGCTGAAGCGCGCGGGCGACGCCGACCTGGACGCCTGGGGCGCCGACGGACGGCCCCTCGTGGCGCTCGTCCCCGAGTTCGACGACTTCCTGCGTCCGGCGGAGGCGCGGGAGCGGTTCAAGCGCGTCCCGCAGGCCGAGGTGATCGCGGTCGACAACGCCAAGCATCTGTGGGTGGGCGAGCCGTACGTGCGGATCGTGCTGAACGAGATCGTGAAGCGGGTCGCCCCGGCGGCCGCCCCGCTCCCCATCGAATGGGATGAATCGGGCAAGTAACAGCATGCGGCCGGTCACGGCCACTTCCGTCACGTTTCCCGCATAACGGGTAAACGATGGTGGGGCCGTCGCGTTCCGGCCGTCGCGTTCACGGCGGCCCTCGGCGGCGCCGTCCGGGAGGGCCGCCGATGACCGTGCAGCTGTACGCCAGGGACGTCGGTTCCGGCACACCGCTCGTCCTGCTGCACGCGTTCCCGCTCTCCTCGGCGATGTGGCTCGCCCAGCGGGAGGGGCTCGCCGACCGGTTCCGGGTCATCACGCCTGACCTGCGCGGCTTCGGCGGCTCCCGGCTCGGCGACGACGACCCGTCCGTCGACGCGATGGCCGACGACGTCGCCCGACTGTTCCGGCGGCTCGGCGTCCGGCGGGCCGTGGTCGGCGGGCTGTCCATGGGCGGCTACGTCGCGATGGCGCTGTGCCGGCGGCATCCCGACCTGGTCCTCGGCCTCGTGCTGGCCGCCACCCGTGCCGCCGCCGACACCGGGACCGTCCGGGAGAACCGGCTGCGGCAGGCGGACCGGCTCGACGGCGACGGCACCACCCTGGTCCTCGTGGACGAGGTGCTGCCCGCGCTCGTCGGACCCACCACGTACCGGCAGCGCGCCCTGATCTACGGGCGCGTCCGCGGGCTCGTCCAGGCCACGCCGCCGAAGGCCGCCGCGTGGGCGCAGCGCGCCATGGCGGGACGTCCCGAGGCGTTCGGCACGCTCCGCGGCCTCCGCGTCCCCGCGCTCGTGCTGATCGGGGACGAGGACGCCCTGGCCACCGAGGACGAGGCCCGCGCCATGGCGGACGCGATGCCGAACGCCGAACTCCTCGTCATCCCGCGCGCCGGCCACCTGTGCGCCGTCGAGCAGCCGGACCTGTTCAACCAGGCCGTGGCCGAGTTCGCCGCCGCCCTGGCCCGCACCAGCCACTGACCGGCTACATCGTCTCCTGGCGGGGCACGACGATCTCGCGGATCAGCAGCGAGATCGCCGCCGCGGTCGGGATCGCCAGCAGCGCGCCGACCACGCCGAGTAGCGCCCCGCCGACCAGCGCCGCCACGATCGTCACCGCGGGCTGGACGTCGACCGTCCGCTTCATCACCCGCGGGTAGACCACGTAGTTCTCCACCTGCTGGTAGATCAGGTAGAAGATCGCGCAGACGATCAGGTCGGTGACGTCCCCCGTGAGGAACGCGACCAGGCACACCACGACCGCGCCGATCGTCGCGCCGATCAGCGGGATCAGGTCCGTCACCGCGACGATCAGCGCCAGCGCGAGGGCGTATTTCACCCCGAGGACCGCCAGGAAGATGTACGAGATGGTGCCCGCGATGAACGCGATCGTGAACTGCCCGGCGACGTAGCCGCCGATCCGGTCGAGGATCTCGTCGCCGAGCAGCGCGACCCTGGCTCGTCGGGAGCGCGGTGCCAGCTTGTAGAAGAACGTCTTGATCTGCGGCAGCGAGCTCATGAAGTACAGCGTCAGGATCAGGATGGTGACCGTCTGGAAGACGCCGCTGACGGCGACCTTGCCGATCCCGGTGGCGATGTCGGTGAGGCTCTTCTGGAAGTCCTCGCCCTTGACCGTCTCCTCGGCACGGTCCAGCAGCCCGTAACGCTTGTCCCAGTTGGCGAGCGTCTTGTTCTCCTGCAACTGCTCGACGTACTCGGGGATGTTCTTGCGCAGCTCGGTGACCTGCTCGGACACCGGCTGGACGAGCGAGGCCACGAATCCGGCGAAGAACAGGATCACGACCAGGAACACCGCCGCGACCGCGGCGCTCCGCGGCAGCCCGAACCTGCGCAGCCGCTCCACGGCCGGGTTGAGCCCGACCGCGAGGAACATCGCGACGACGATCATCACGATCACGGACTTGGCGTTGGACGCGGCCTGCACCAGCAGCCACGCGGTGATGACGCCGAGCGCGGCGGTGAACCCGAACACGAACGGGTGGGCGCGGCCGAGCGGCTCGCCGGGCCGTCCGAACGGGAAGCGGTGGTCGACGCCCGCCTCGCGCCTGCGCTGCTCGACGTCGTGCGCGGGGTCGGGCGCGTCCGGGTCGGGCGTCACCGGCACGCCCGAGGCCGGCGCCGTGGGCGCCGGGAGATTGACCGGGGCGCCGGTGGCCGGGTCGCGCTCCCCGGCGGGCTCGTCGAGCTTCTCGGGCTTCAGCGCCCCGCTGGGCGCGACGACCTCCGCGTCCGGCTTGTCCGGTTCATCGGTCTCAGACCCGGGGGTGCCACGCCGGTCGGCCTCGGCCGCATCATCCGGCTCGTCGGCTTCACCGGGCGCGTCGGCTTCACCAGACGCGCTCGGGTCGGCCGGTTTGTCTGGCTCGGCCGGTTCGGTCGGGGTGGGGCGGGCGCCCGCCCCACCCCGACCGAACC
>NZ_VCKW01000460.1 GCF_005889715.1 Actinomadura soli | reverse complement strand
GTGGTGGCGGCGGTCTTGGCGGTGTGGCGGGTGGGCGCTGCGTATGTGCCGGTTGATCCTGCTGTCCCGGCCGAGCGGATCGCGTTCATGCTCGCCGACGCCGAAGCGGCCGTGGTCCTGAGTACCCGGGGCCTGCTTGAGGATCTGCCGGTCGAGGGTCTGCCCACGGTTGCCGTGGATGATCCGGACCTGATGGCCGCTGCCGTGTCGCCGGTCCCCGTTTTGCGGGTGGACGCGGCGGAGTTGGCGTATGTGATGTACACCTCGGGCTCGACGGGTCGGCCGAAGGGCGTGGCGGTCACCCACGGCGGCTTGGCGAACTACCTGCAGTGGGCCGCCGACGCCTATGAGGTCGGCCGTGGTGGTGCGGTGTTGTATTCGTCGCTGGCCTTCGACTTGACCGTGACGAGCTTGCTGGTGCCGTTGGTGAGCGGCGCCGCAGTACGGGTGAGTGTCGAGGGCGGTGTGGACGGCCTGGCTGCCGTGCTGGCCTCGGGCGGCGGCTTCGATGTGGTGAAGGTGGTCCCGGCGCATCTCCCGATGCTGGCGGGCGTGCTGGCGGCCGGTCAGGTGGCGGGTGGAGCACGTCGGTGGGTGGTGGGTGGTGAGGCGTTGTCGGGCGCGGACGTGGAGTCGTGGTTGGGGTTGGCTCCGGATGCGGTGGTGGTGAATGAGTACGGTCCGACCGAGACGGTGGTGGGGTGTTCGGTTCACGCGGTACGTGCGGGTGATCTGACCGGTGAGTTGTCGGGTGGCGTGGTGCCGATCGGGCGTCCGATCGCCAACACGCGCTTGTTCGTGCTGGACGACCGGCTGAGCCCTTCCCCGGTCGGGGTGACGGGTGAGTTGTATGTGGCGGGTGCGGGGGTGGCGCGCGGGTATGTGGGGCGCCCGGGCCTGACGGCGGAGCGGTTCGTGGGGTGCCCGTTCGGCGCGGGTGAGCGGATGTACCGCACCGGCGACCTGGCCCGCTGGACACCAGATGGGCAGTTGGTGTTCCTGGGGCGCGCGGACGAGCAGGTGAAGGTCCGCGGGTTCCGGATCGAGCCGGGTGAGATCGAGGCCGCGCTCCTGGCACACCCGGACGTGGCGCAGACGGCGGTCGTAGCCCGCGAGGACAGCCCGGGCGACAAGCGCCTGGTGGCCTACGTCGTGCCCACCGAAGGCGGCGGGCTGGTCGACGTGGACGAGTTGCGGGAGTTCACCGGCGGGCGGTTGCCGGAGTACATGGTCCCTTCCTCCGTGGTGGTGTTGCCGGAGTTGCCGCTGACGGCGAACGGCAAGCTGGACCGCCGGGCGTTGCCGGCACCGGAGTACGCCGTGGGTGGGCGGGGTCCGGCCACGGTGCACGAGGAGATTTTGTGCGGTGTGTTCGCGCAGGTCCTCGGGCTGGAGTCGGTCGGGGTCGATGACGGCTTCTTCGACCTGGGCGGTCATTCGCTACTGGCCGTCCGCCTGGCCTCGCGGGTTCGGGCCGCGCTGGGCGTTGAGGTGCCGCTGCGGACGCTGTTCGAGAGGCCCACGGTGGCGGGGTTGGCCAGATGGATCGCTGAGGCGGGTGAGGGCCGGGTGCGGCCGGCGCCGGTGGCGGGTGCTCGTCCGGAGCGGTTGCCGTTGTCGTTCGCGCAGCGCCGGTTGTGGTTCATCGGTCGGCTGGAGGGGCCGAGCCCGACCTACAACCTGCCGGTGACGGTCCGGTTGTCCGGTGAGCTGGACGTGGCTGCCTTGAACGCGGCGTTGCGTGACGTGATCGGGCGTCACGAGTCGCTGCGCACGGTGTTCCCAGCAGTGGACGGCGAGCCCTACCAGCGGATCCTCGGCATGGACGAGGTGGACTGCGAACTGCAAGTGTCGCGGGTGGAGCCCGATGAGCTGGCCGAGGTGGTCGGGCAGGCGTCGCGGTATGCGTTCGACCTGTCGTCCGAGGTCCCGATCCGGGCGTGGCTGTTCCAGGCCGGGGCGGACGAGTGCGTCCTCACCCTGGTGATGCACCACATCGCCGGTGATGGCTGGTCGATGGACCCGCTGCGCCGTGACCTCGCGACCGCGTACGCAGCGCGGACGCGTGGTGAGGCTCCTGCCTGGGAGCCGCTGCCGGTGCAGTACGCCGACTACGCGCTCTGGCAACGTGAACTGCTGGGCGGGGAGTCCGACCCGGAGAGCCTGTTGTCGTCGCAGGTCGAGTACTGGCGTGAGGCGCTGGCCGGAGCGCCGGAGGAGTTGGCGCTGCCGACTGATCGTCCGCGCCCCGCGACCGCAGGACATCACGGCCACCGGGTGCCGGTGCGGGTGCCGGCCGAGGTGCACGAGCGGCTGGTGGCCCTGGCCCGATCCGAAGGCGTGACCGCGTTCATGGTGGTCCAGTCCGCCTTGGCCGTCCTGCTGTCACGGCTGGGAGCCGGGACCGACATTCCGATCGGTTCGGCGGTGGCGGGACGGTCGGATGAGGCGTTGGACGATCTGGTCGGCTTCTTCGTCAACACGCTGGTGATCCGCACCGACCTGTCGGACGACCCCGAGTTCCGTCACGTGCTGGGCCGGGTGCGGGAAACGACGCTGAACGCATTGGCGCATCAGGACGTGCCGTTCGAGCGGTTGGTGGAGGAGTTAGCGCCGTCGCGGTCGCTAGCACGGCACCCGCTGTTCCAGGTCATGCTGACCCTGCAGAACACCGAACGCGCGACTCTCGAACTGCCGCAGGTGCAGGTCGGCGACGGTGCCACCGTGGTTGATGGGCCAAGAACGGTGCCGGCGAGGTTCGACTTGGATGTGGTGCTGGCGGAGGTGTTCGACGAGGACGGGCGCCCGGCCGGTTTGCGTGGATCGCTGGTGGCCTCGGCGGACCTGTTCGACGCGGCGTCGGTCGAGGCCCTGGCCCAGCGGTGGGTGCGGGTGCTGGACGCCCTGGTCACGGCCCCGCACGCGCGGCTGCGCGAGGTGGAGGTTCTGGACGCCGATGAGCGTCGTCTACTCCTGAAGGAATGGAACGACACGGCGGTGGATGCCCCGGCGGGGCTGGTGGTGGATCTGTTCGAGGCCCAGGCCCGTCGGACCCCGGACGCGGTCGCGGTGGTGTTCGAGGGCACCGAACTGACGTATGGGGAGTTGGACGTCCGCGCGAACCGGGTGGCGCATTATCTGGCCGGTCGGAGTGTGGGCGCGGAGTCGGTGGTGGCGGTACGCCTGCCGCGCGGCGTGGAGATGGTCGTGGCGATTGTGGGGGTGTGGAAGGCGGGTGGCGCGTATCTGCCGGTGGATCCGGGGGTTCCGGCCGAGCGCATGGCGTTCATGGCCGCCGACAGTGGCGCGGCCCTGATCTTGACCGAGGATGACCTCGCCGCTGCGTCGGAGCACCCCGATACCCGGTTGCCGGTCGAACGGGATCGTGCGGGGTTGGCGTATGTGATTTACACCTCTGGGTCGACGGGGCGGCCGAAGGGGGTGGCGGTTACCCATGGTGGTTTGGCGAATGTGGTGTCGGTGTTTGGGCCGGTGATGGGTGCGGGTCCGGGTGTGGGGGTGTTGCAGTTCGCCTCGTTCGGTTTCGATGCGTCGGTGCTGGATGTGGGGGTGGCGTTGTCGTCGGG
>NZ_VCKW01000045.1 GCF_005889715.1 Actinomadura soli | reverse complement strand
GGTCGCCGGTGGGGACGGTGAGGGCGACGTGGCTGCCGGGGGCGAGGGGGGCGACGAGCGCGTCCACCAGGGTCTGGGCGTCCTCGACGAACTGGAGCATCGCGATCACGGTGAGGGCGACCGGACGGGTGAGGTCGAGGGTCTCGTGGAGGACGGGATCGCCGAACAGCGCGTCCGGCGAGCGCATGTCGGCCTGGACGTAGGCGGTGCGGCCCTCGGGCGTGCTCGTCAGCAGCGCACGCGCGTGGGCGAGGACGACCGGGTCGTTGTCGACGTAGAGGACGCGCGCGTCGGGCGCCGTCTCCTGGACGACCTCGTGCAGGTTCGGCGAGGCCGGGATGCCGGCGCCGACGTCGAGGAACTGCCGGACGCCGAGGCCCGCGAAGTGGCGGGCCATCCGCCGCATGCAGGCGCGGTTGGCGAGCATCGAGGTGCGCAGCCCCGGCCAGCCCTCCAGCGCCTTCGCGGCGGTCTCGCGGTCGGCGGGGAAGTTCACCGAGCCGCCGACGATGTAGTTGTAGACCCGGGCGGAGTGCGGACGGTCCGTCCGCAGGTCTGGCTCGTCCGGCATGGGTGTTCCGCCCTTCGCTCGCGGCTCTCGTCCAGCGGTGGACTATAGCCCCGGAGCGTGAAGGGGTACCGCGCCGTGGCGGCCCGGTCGCCTTGCGGCGAGTGTGGCCGGGCCGCCACGGCGCTCAGGGCGGCGACCATCGCGGGCCGCCCTGCGTTCGCGGTGTCAGGACGAGACGGCGCACCGGCCGCGGTCGGCGCGGCGCGGGCCATCGGCCGTCGGGCGGATGTCGAAGTCGAAGATCTCGGTCGGCAGGTAGAGCGAGCAGCAGGCGTTCGGGATGTCGACCACGCCGCTGACCCGGCCCTCGATCGGCGCGGCGCCGAGCAGCAGGTACGCCTGCTCGCCGCTGTAGCCGAACGTCTTGAGGTACTCGATGGCGTTCAGGCAGGCGTTGCGGTACGCGATGGTGGCGTCGTTGTAGTAGTTGGTGTTGGTGTCGTGGTCCACCGAGATGCCGATGAACGACACGAACTCCGAGTAGCGCGGCTCGACGTTGCCGGGCATGAAGATCGGGTTGGTCGTCACGCCGTACTTCTCCATGCCGCCCTTGATGAGGTCGACGTGGAAGTCGATGAAGCCGCCCATCTCGATGGCGCCGCAGAAGGTGATCTCCCCGTCACCCTGGCTGAAGTGCAGGTCGCCGCCGGACAGCAGGCCGCCGGCCACGTGCACCGGGTAGAACACGCGCGCGCCGCGGGTGAAGTTCTTGATGTCGTGGTTGCCGCCGTTCTCTCGCGGCGGGACGGTGCGGGCGCCCTCGGCGGCGACCTGGGCCAGCGCGTCCCCGGTGAGCGGGCCGGCGAGCGTCCCGGCCGGGAGGGGCGGCAGCGCGAGCGGCGGCACGCGCGTCGGGTCGGTGTCGATGAGCGCCTGCTCGCGGGCGTTCCACCTGGCCAGCAGGTCCGCGGACGGCGCCGTGCCGAACAGGCCGGGGTGCGTGATCCCGGTGAACCTGACCCCGGGGATGTGCCGCGAGGTGGCCTGCTGGCCGTGGAAGTCCCAGATGGCCTTGTAGGCGTCGGGGTAGTAGTCGGTCAGGAAGCCGCCACCGTTCTGCTTGGCGAAGATGCCCGTGTAGCCCCAGCCCTGCCCGGGCTTCGGGCCGGTCTCCTGCGGGACGGGACCGAGGTCGAGGATGTCGACCACGAGCAGGTCCCCGGGCTCGGCGCCCTCGACGGCGATGGGCCCGCTCAGCATGTGGCAGGGCTGCAGGTCGACGTCGCGCACGTCGTTCGCGGAGTCGTTGTTGCCGATCTGGCCGTCCGTCCACTCCCGGCATTCCACGCGGAACTCCGACCCTGGACGGACGGTCGCCGCCGCGGGGATGTCCGGGTGCCACCGGTTGTGGCCGGGAACGTTCTGGTCGCGCATCGACCGGGCCTGGTCGACGCTGAACACGACTTCTGGCATGAATGCCCTCCCAGAGTTGTTGCGTTGAACTTTGAGGATCTTTTTGCGGATCGGCGGTCGCGGCTCAGGCGGGGCCCGCCGGTTCGGCCGGGGCGGCCGCTCCCGTGCGCCGGGTCAGCGGCCACAGCGCGACGACGATGACGACGGTGCAGACAGCCCAGATCACGGCGTACTTGCCCGCGCTCGAGTAGTTGTCGGTCAGCAGCAGGAACGCGGGCAGCGTCGTCGTGCCCAGCGCGTTGGCGAGGGTCACCCATCCGGTGTAGTCGTTCAGCTCCGCCCGCTTCAGCCCCAGGAGGAGGAAGAACAGGAACCACAGGAAGGACCACGAGAGCCAGATGACCCCGAACGGGTAGTCCTTGACGTCGAAGAAGTTCACCGCCGAGAAGACGATCGCCGAGAAGGACACGAACAGCGAGAACCAGCCGACGCCGGTGGAGTCGATGCCGGCCAGGGTGCCGATGCCGACGTACAGGTAGGTGAAGCCGAACAGGTAGATGCCGGCCGCGAAGCTGATCGCCGCGGTGTCGGTGCCCGCCTGGACCAGCAGGATCGTCGGGAACACGACCTGCATCGCGCCGACGAACAGGTTCATGATCGCGGCGGCGCGCGGCTCGACGCGTCCGAGCAGCATCACCGCGTTGACGAAGAGGACGGCGCCGACGTACAGCAGACCCACGCTTGCCATGAGATCCCCCTAGGGCCGTGGTAGCAGCGCGTGGCGCGGATCGGACGGCGGGGCCGGCCGGCGCTCCGCCCGGGGCGCCGTCACCACCTGCGGCTCGTGCCGGCTGGCCTCCTGGGCGTCCAGCGCCCGCGTGAGCGAGGCGCCCGGACGGGTGAGCGACGGGGCGGTGTACACGCGGCGGGCGTCGCCGTCGCACTTGGCGCAGCGCTCCTCGGGGCGTGCCCGGCCCATCGGCAGCGCGAGGTCGAAGGGGCCGCAGCGCGCGCAGCGGTATTGATAGGTCACCATGACGGGCCTCCCGGCTGCCCAGAATGCTTACTTTCTGAAGAAAGTATTTCTTCCGGAAGCATCCGTCAATGACGTGATGTGGGTCTTCCCGATCCGAGGGCGCCAAACCGGGTCGCGGCGCGGATTCGGCACCGCGGCCGCGGCCCGGGTCACGGAGTGCGGGCCGGAGCCGTCTGATGACGTCCTGTTATGAGATGTCGGCGGCCCTCGCGAGCCGTGTGCGAGCGCCCGCCGCGGCCGGTCCGCGCGAGCGGGGAACGGGCGTCCGGTCCTCGCGGGACGGTGGTCGACGGCGCGGTCGTTCGGGCCCTAAGTACTGTCGATCAAAATATTTCTAAAATGAACGGTGTCCGGGCCCGCCGAGGGTCCGGCGCGCCCGGACACCGTCCGGAAGGGGTCAGCCGACGGGCTTCGGCATGATCGGAAGCGTGATCGAGGACGGGTGCTCGGCGTCGTGGAAGATCGTCTGATCGGCGACCCTCGTCCTGGTGTCGGTGCCGAACGTCTTCCCGGTGTTCGGGTTGCGGTCGAACATCGGGAAGTTGCTGCTGGAGATCTCCAGGCGGATGCGGTGGCCCGCCTTGAACACGTTGCTGGTGGGCCACAGCTTGATCGTGTACTCGTACACCTTCCCGGGACGGATCAGCGACGGGCGCTCCAGGGACACCCGGTACCGGGCCCGCTGGATCCCGTCCCGGATCATCATCGAGCCGCCGTCCGGGTGGACGTCGGTGAGCTTCGCCGTCCAGTCGGTGTCGCGCGCCGAGGACGACGCGTACAGCTTCACCGAGATCGGGCCGGTGACCTCGGTGTCCTTCTCCAGCGGCGGCGTGCTGTAGACGAGGACGTCGCGCCGCTGCTCGATGAGCCGCTGGTCCTGGACGCCGCCGGGCACCGAGCTCTGGAACCGTCCGCCGAAGCTCGGCACCGGGTTCTCCGGGTCGTACCGGTAGCGGTCGGCCGCCTCCTTCGCCGGCCGCCCGGTGCTGAGCGTGCCGCCGCCGGTCAGCGTGTTCGCGTCACCGTTGCTGTGCAGGTAGTACGTGGTGTACGCGGTGCCGGGGATCGGCCAGGCGTCCGCCGTGCGCCACTTGTTCGCGCCCATCACGAAGATCTTCACGGCGGGGTCCTTGTCCACGCCGTTGCGCTCGCCCTTCAGCCAGTGGTCGAACCAGCGGAGCTGGACCTCCTCGATCGAGACGACGGCGTCCGGCCCGAAGTCCATCGCGCCCGCCCTGCGGCCCGAGCTTCCGTGGCCCCACGGGCCGATGAGCATCTTCGCGCCCTCCCGGGCCGCCGGGGACCCGCCCTTGGCGCGCATCCCCGCGAAGTTCTCGACCGTCCCGTTGAGGAAGATGTCGTACCAGCCTCCGTAGTTCAGCGCCGGGACCGTGACCTGCGGGTACCGGTCGCGGATGCTCCACCGCTTCCAGTAGGCGTCGTTGCTGGGGTGCTTGACCCAGTCGTAGTAGTAGGGCGCGACGCGCTCGTCCTCGGGGTACAACGGCGGGAACTTGTTCAGCGGCAGGGACCAGTACCACTTCCGGAACAGGTCCCGGGACGCCTGGCTCATCTCAGCGCTCAGCTTCGCCCCGTCGGGCAGGCGGTCGACCGCGCTGTTGGCCAGCGAGAACAGCGGCCAGTCCTGGGTGAACGACTGGTACATCGCGCCGCCCTCGTACGTCCACCCGTCGTAGGCGTCGGACGAGGTGAACGCCGGGACGATGGTGACCAGGTGCGGCGGACGGAGCGTCGCCGGAAGCCACTGCGTCAGCCCCGGATAGGAGAAGCCGTACATGCCGACCTTGCCGTTCGAGTGCGGCAGCCGCGCCGCCCACTCGATGGTGTCGTAGCCGTCGGTGGCCTCGTCGCGGTAGGGGTAGAAGGTGCCGTCCGACTTGTACTGCCCGCGGACGTCCTGCGCGACGACCATGTAGCACGCGGCCGCGTAGAAGTCGGGGTCGGCGTAGAAGATGTTCTCCGCGCGCTCCTTGTTGTAGGGCAGCCGTATCAGGATGACCGGGGAGCTCTCCTTCCCCTTCGGGGTGAACACGTTGGAGCGCAGGACCGTGCCGTCCCGCATGGTGGTGGGGACGTCCTTCTGGACGGTGAACTCGCACTTCTCGCCCGCCGCCGCCGTGCCGCCGGCCGCGCTGGCGCCGGGGGCGGCCGCCGCGCCGGCCAGCACCACGACCGCCGCCCCGAGGGACAGCTTCCGGCCCGGGCCCGCTCCGGCCGCTCCGCCGACACGTCTGATACGCCGTCTTGATCTCATCCCCGCATCCCTTCGGTCGATCACTCGACGTCGTCGGGCGGAGCATCACATGATCACGTGACCTGGTCAGGAGGGCGGGACGGCGGCTGCGGCGAACAGCCGGCCAGGCGCGTCGAGCATCGGGGGCGGCTGCGGCGAGCGGTCGGGAACGCACGATGAACCGTGCGATTTGCGTGGATTGTCCTGATCTGCCGGATGAGCGGCGGCCGGAAGCGGAGATTCGACCCCGAACGACCGCCCGTCGCAGAGATCCGACCGCTCATCGATCCACGACGCCGGTCGCCGCTCGCAGGTGGCCGCTGGCCGAACACGGCGGCACCGGACTCTATCCGGTTTCAAAACACCAATTTAATCTTCGATCCATCTGCGATCATGATGCGCGCGCATCTCATCCGGCGGAAGTAAAGGCGCTTCTGCCCTCGTCGGCCCCAGAGACAGATCCGTACCCCGCTCGTCACGCCACCCTTCCGGACAGGAGAGCGTCCGGCACATTGCCGTTTTCCCGGTGGCGTGGCCGACTTCCCGCGACCATGGCGCCCCCATTCCCTTGACGGCGCCGCCCATTCCCCCGCGCGAGAGAGAAGGTCGGCATGGAGCCGAAGAAACTCCGATGGTTCGCGATTCTCGCGGCCGCGGCGGCGGCGATGATGTTCACCGCCCCGCCGTCCGCGGCCCGCACCTCCCCCGCGTCCTCGACACTGTCCAAAACGGCCGAGGCGGCCGAATGCGCGCCGGGCACCACCGTCGACACCGACAAGGGACCCGTGTGCGGGACGGTCTCCAACGGCGTCGCGTCCTGGCTCGGAATCCGGTACGCCGCCGCGCCGGTCGGCGACCTGCGCTGGGCGCCGCCCGCGCCCGCACCCGCCTGGACCTCGACGTTCCCGGCCACCGAGCGGGGCACCAACTGCCCGCAGGCGGACGGTCTCGGCGCCGGGTCGACCAACGAGGACTGCCTGAACCTGAACGTCAGGGCTCCGGAGAACGCCGGTTCCAAGCGGCTGCCGGTCATGGTCCAGATCCACGGCGGCGGATTCAGGTTCGGCACCCCCGCCGACGGAAGCCATCTCGTCCGGTCCGGGAACGTCATCTCCGTGGAGCTGCATTACCGGCTGGGCATCTTCGGATTCATGGCGCACAAGGACCTCGGCCGCAACTCGGGCAACTACGCGTTCCAGGACCAGCAGGCCGCGCTTCGCTGGGTGCAGCGGAACATCACCAAATTCGGCGGCGATCCGGGCAACGTGACCATTTTCGGGGCGTCCGCCGGCGGGTCGAGCGTCTGCGCCAACGCCGTTTCCCCCACCGCGAAGGGACTCTTCCACAAGGGAATCGCGCAAAGCGGCGAATACAACTCGCTGCTCGGCACCACCAACACGTCATGGCAGCCGCAGGACTGCAAGTCCGAACTGCCCACCGCGGACGAGGCGCACCGGATCAATGAGCGGTTCGCGGCCGCCGTCGGCTGCGGCGACGCCGCCGACACCGCCGCCTGCCTGCGCCAGGTGCCGGTGAAGACGCTGCTCGACAAGTCCGGCAACGGGATGGGCCCCGACCAGGGCACGATCGCGCCGGTCGTCGACGGCAAGACCCTCACCATGTCGATGGCGAAGGCGTTCGCCACCGGCCGCGTCAACGACGTCACGCTCATGCACGGCGTGGACCGCGACGAGACCCAGCTGGCCTCCGCCAACACGCCCGCCGACTACCAGCGGATGGTGCGGGAGCAGTACGGCCGCTACGCCCCCCAGGTGTTCGCCCGGTACCCGCTCGACCGGTTCCCCGACCCCTCGGCGTTCATCGCCTACCGGACGCTCGTCGCCGACTCCAACTCGGTCTGCCCGTCCCTGCTCAACCACCGGCGGATGTCACGCCACATGACCGTGTACGCCTACCAGTCCGACAACGCGGACGCCCCGCCCGCGAGCTTCCTCGACCAGACCAAGCCGAACGGCGCGTTCCACGTCCTGCTGAACCAGTTCCTGTCGCCCAGACCGGGCGCGCAGCTGACCCCGAACCAGCAGGCGTTCGGCGCGCAGATCACCGCCCAGTGGACGGGCTTCGCCCGCACCGGCAGCCCCACCGTGAAGGGCGCGCCGCTGTGGCCGAAGTTCACCACCCGCAACCCGGACGTCATGTCCCTGGCCCCGGCCGGCGACAGTGAGCTGACCCGCGAGATCGCGCGTCAGCACCACTGCGACTTCTGGGACAAGCTCACCCCCTACAACCGCTGACCTTCGACCCGGGTCGGGTGCCGGCGTCCTGCCGGCACCCGATCCGCTCATGCGGTCTTCCTGGCCACTCCGCCCCAGGCGTCCACGACCGCCGAAGGGGCGAACGGATTGTGTTCGGGACGCCACCGGTGAATCTGCACGACGCCCGGATCGACCGGTTCCAGGCCGTCGAGGAAACGGGTGATCTGCTCGGGGCTGCGCAGGTGGTAGGGGACGGATCCGCCCTCGTTGTAAAGGCGGATGGCCTCCACGTAGGCGAGGTCGGTATCGGTGCCGTCGTAGACCGCCAGGAAACTTTCCGGCGGCAGTTCGGCCGTGAGCCTGCCGATGATCGAACGGGCGAGCCCGTCGTCCTCGGTGATCGGGACGTGCCCCATGACGCCCATCAGCATCAGGGCGATCGGACGGTCGAAGTCGAGTTTCGTGCGGGCGACGTCGAGAATGGCCTCCGGCTCGTTCACATCGGCGTCGATGTAGTCGGTGCCCTCCACGTGGTTGCTCCTCAGCAGGACCCGTGCATGGGCGAGGACCAGCGGGTCGTTGTCGACGTAGACGATCCGGGACTCGGGGGCCACCCGCTGCGCGACCTCGTGGGTGTTGTCGTGGCTCGGCAGCCCGGTGCCGATGTCGAGGAACTGCCGGATCCCCTCGTCGCCGGCCAGGTGGCGGACGACCCTGGAGATGAAGTACCGGGAGACGCGGGCCATGTCCTTGATGGCCGGATAGATCGCGGCGAACTGCTCGCCGGCCTCCTGGTCGATGGGATAGTTGTCCTTTCCGCCCATCCAGTAGTTCCAGATGCGGGCGGAGTGCGGCACGGACGCGTCGATCCCCGCCAGCAGATCCTTTTCGGCCTCGCGCCAGGAGAACGAGTCATCGCCGGAACTCATCGCAGCCTCCATCGATGCGGCCCGCCGCCTTCACCGGGGGAAGCGGGGAAGCGGGGGCCTCACGGGAATCCATTCCGCGGCCAGGAAATCAAGGGTGCGCCGGGGTGGCAACCCGCTGGACCGCCACTTTCCACAGGTCACTTCTCGGAGCAAAGGCGGCGCAGCATGTCACGGGTCTCGCCGGGAGTTGCGGCCTCGATGCTGAGCCGGTCGAGTACCTGGCCGAAATGCAGCATGTCCGCGGGTCCGGTGGGGTAATCGGCGCCGCCGAGACGTTCGAGATAGATCACATCGGGCAGCCGTTCCTCGGCGAAGCGAAGCGCGGTGATCGGCCCGCCCGCCGCGGCGTACCCGCCTTTGCTCAGCGGCATCACCTGTATTCCGACATTCGGCAGGCAGGAGACCTTCAGCAGGTACTCCAGCTGAGCGCGCATCGTGGCGGGACCGCCGTATTCGCGGCTCAGCATCGCCTCGTCCAGGATGGCCCACAAACGCGGCGGGTTGGGGCCCAGCAGCCTCTTCTGCCGCAGCATTCGCAATTCGACACGGCGCTTGATCTGCGCCTCGGGAGCCGTGCCGTGTTCCAGGCGGATGACCGCCTCGGCATATTCCGGCGTTTGCAGCAGGCCGGGAACGAATTGGATCTCATACGCCTGGATCAGCCGTGCCGCCCGCTCCAGGTCCAGGTAGAGCTCCGCCCACCCGGGCACCACGTCCCGGTACCGGTGCCACCAGCCCGCCGTCTTGAACCGCCGCGCCAGGGCGTGCAGCCCGGCGTGCTCCTCCATCACCTGGCCATGCCCCTGCGGCCCGCCAGGCGAGCGGCTTCCGGGGCGGCGGGGCTCCGGCCGGACATCCCGGACGCCCGGCAGCGGGACGCGCCACGGCGCCCCTGACGCCGCCGCCTCACGCGGCTCCCCGCGCACCGCCGCGCCATCCCGGATTTCGCCGGTCGCGGGGCGTTCTCCGGTCGCGGAAAGCTCGCCGGTCGCGGGGAGTTCGCCGGTGGAGGACGGCTCCTCCCGTGGACGTCCGTGGAACCGGCGCCACGCCTCCTCGTACCTGGCCTTCCACTCGTCCAGCGTGCCCAGACCGTCCGGGGCGACCCCGTTCTGGGACGCGATCACCCGCAGGACGGTCACCAGGGACGCCACCCACGGCCATTTGGGCAGCGTCTTTCCTTTCCGCGACAGGATCCGCTGGAGCGTGGACCGCTTGAGCTCCTCCACCCGCAGCGTGCGTCCCTGCACCGGAGTGGCGAACTTCCGCGACAGCGCCTCCACCTCCGCGTAGCTCGGCGGCCCGGCCTTGATCCAGATGTCGTTGAGGCCCGCGAGGAAACGCGCGAGAACGACCGCCGGGTCATCACTGGACGATTCCATGATCCATTTCCGCTCGGCGCCGATCGGTGAGCCACGACGGAATCATGATCCGTCTTCCGTCCATCGTCCTGGATAACGGTACACATTGACCACTTGCGGCAGGATCGGGAATTCCGGCCTATCGTCACCCCGCAAACACGGACAAAGAGGGCAATTGCGATAAACATCAGAATTTTGAGCCGCATCCCAACTCATCCCACCCACACGCGCGTAACCGCGCCCCACCGCCACAGTGGTGCCCGCACTTCGAGCGAAGGAGAAAATGACCATGCTGCGGGACGCCGCTCCGCCACTGCCGCTGCCGATGCGCCCCCCGGGCGATCACGGACGACCAGGGGAACCCCGCTGGTCGTCCACCGACACGACGGTGCTGGCGATGTCGTTGTTCACCACCTGGGCCGCCCGCACCGGACGCGTCCTGCGCAATGCCCCGATCAGCGAGCTGACGCCCGCCGAACTGATCGAATTCTGGGCCGACGATCAATTGGAGGATATGCGGCCCGGTCCTTTCTCCGCCTTCCGCGCGCGCACGACGCTGATCGCCGTCGACGTCGTCGGCTTCGGGCGGCGCTGCCGGGACACCGCGTCCCAGCGGCGCGTCCGGCGCGAGATGTACGAGCGGCTCGGCGAGGCGTTCGCCGTCGCGGGGCTGCCGTGGCGGGACTGGCCCCGCGAGGACCGCGGCGACGGGGCCTTGATCGTCGCGCCCGCCGGCGTCGATCCCGTCCACTGCCTCGACCGGCTGGCGCACCACCTGGCGGTCATCCTGCGCCGCCACAACCGGTTCGCGGGCGACGCCGCCCTGCTGCGGCTGCGCATGGCCGTCCACCACGGCTACGTGGAACGCGACGCCTACGGCGTCTTCAGTCCCGCCACCATGCACCTGTTCCGGCTCCTTGAGGCGCGCTCATTCAAGGACGCGCTCCAGGCCGCCGGCACGGACCTCGGAGTGATCACGTCCGACACGTTGTACACCGAGGCCGTGCTGCGCGGCGGCGGCCCCGCCACCCTCTCCGGCTACCGGCCGCTCCAGGTGAGCTGCAAGGAGGTCCGCCGCGCCAAGTCCTGGCTCTGGCTGCCATCCGGCCTGGTCACGGGCCTGGAAGATCGTTAGAATCGGCGGGATGCGCTTCGCGATCTCGATTCCGCAGGACCTCCCCGACGGTGAGTTCGACCCGGCCGCCTTCCGCGCTTTCCTGCGGCGCGCCGAAGCGCTCGGCTTCGACGGCGCCTGGACGCAGGAGCAGGTCCTGGGGTCGGCGGCCCGGTCGAGCCCCCTCGAAACGATGACCTACGCCGCCGCGTGCACCGAGCGGATCCGGCTCGGCTGCGCGGTGTTCGTCAGCACCCTGCACAATCCCCTCCACCTGGCCAAGAGCCTCAGCACGCTGGACCAGCTCAGCCGGGGCCGCGTGGACGTCGGCGTCGGGGTCGGCAACGCCGGTCCGGCGCTCGCGGCGTTCGCCGTCGACCCGGACAGCCGCGTCGCCCGGTTCACCGAGGGGGTGGAGCTGATGAAGGCGTGCTGGACGCGTCCCAGCATCACCTTCGACGGGCGCTTCTGGCGGCTCGACGGAGCCGCGATGGAGCCCAAGCCGTTCCAGAAGCCCCATCCCCCGCTCTGGTTCGGCGCCCGGCATCCGAACGCGCTGCGGCGCGCCGTCCGGCATGGCGACGGCTTCTTCGGCGCGGGGTCCGCCACGACCGCGCAGTTCGCCGACCAGGTGCGGACCGTCCGGGAGGCGCTCGCGGAGCAGGGGCGCGACGCGGCGGGCTTCCAGATCGCCAAGCGCATCTACATCGGGGTGGACGACGACACGGCCCGCGCGCGGGAGCGGACGGCCGCCACCCTGCGGCGGTTCTACGCGCGGGACGACCTGCTCTCCGTCGCCGTCTTCGGCTCCGCCGACGAATGCGTGCGCGGGGTCCGCGAGGTGATGGACGCGGGCGCCGAGATGGTCCTGTTCACCCCGCTGTTCGACGACGCCGAGCAGATGGAGCGGCTCGCCGCCGAGGTCATGCCCCGGCTGCTCTGAACGGCGCGGCCGGGGAACCCGTGACGGGTTCCCCGGCCGCTCATTCGGCGTTACCGCGAATGCTTGCGCAGGAACCTGCGCAGGGTGGGGTTGTAGACGTCCGGCCGCTCCCAGTGCGGCGCGTGCCCGCACTCGTCGGCGACGAACGTCTCCACGTTACGGAAATGGCTCGCCATGACCCGCTGCACGGACGGCGGGCTGTAGAGGTCGCCGTCCCCCCACAGCAGCAGGGTGGGCACCCTCAGCCGCTCCACGTCGGCCCAGGTGGGGCTGGTGGCGTAGGGCTGCCCGACGTCGCTGGTCGAGGCCCGGTCGTGGATCTCCTCCCAGGCGTGCATCCCCTCCGGGTTGAGCGCCCGGTAGGACGGCCCCAACTCGATGAAGGACGCCGGCATGTCGTTGAAGCCGGTGGGCCGGAGCCGCCGCAGCATGGCGACGTAGTCCGGGTTCGTCACGCTGGTCAGGCTGCCGCTGATGGAGAGGCTGAGCAGCCTCGCCTCACGGGTCAGCGCGTAGTCGAGCGCCACTCCTCCGCCGTAGGCCACACCGACCAGGTGGAACCGGTCGATGCCAAGGAACTGGACGAGCGAGTGCAGGTCGTCCGCGCCGGTTCCGGGGTTGGCCGGGTCCGGTGCGCTCGACCCGAACTTGCCGCGCATGGAGAAGCCGATGACGCGGTATCCGGCCTTGGCGAAGTAGGGCTGCTGGTAGGGCCAGATCTCCCCGCTGCCGCTGCCGGGGTGCATCAGGATGATCGGTGTCCCGCGGCCTCCGGTGTCCCAGTACCAGAGGCGCCCGCCGGGGACGGGTGCGTACCCCTCGCGGGCCGGGACCTGCTCGGGAACGGGGATGATCGTGAGTGGGGGCTGGTCCGGCCCGCCCGCGGCGGCGGCCGCCCCGCCGCCGGCGAACACCGCGCCACTGGCGGCCAGCACCGTGGCACCTCCCAGCAGTCCTCTGCGCCCGATTCTCGGAGCGGACGTTACCCGCTCGGCTCTGTCGTCGTTGCTCGTCACTCAAGACCTCCCAGATCTTGATATCGGCTGACTTTCCCCCGAGCTCGTGGGTGGCGGGAACTGGCGGGCGGGAGCTGGGTGACGGGGAGCTACCAGGCGGGGAGCGGCGCCGCGGCGGGCCGGACGGGACGGTCGCCGGCGGGACGCACCTCGGGGAGCCGGCCGAGCGTGGCGGCGTACTCCTCGACGAGCAGCCGGACGATCCGCGCGGCGGGCAGGACGGCGTCCACCAGACCGGCCGACTGGCCCATCTCGACCTTGCCGCCCGCGACGTCGCCGTCGACGGCCGCGTGCCTCAGGCTGGACGCGGTGAACGCGGCCCGGCGCCGTTCCAGGTCCGTGCCGGCGTTCTCCATCTCCGCCATGCGGTCGGCGAAGTCGTTGGCGAGGACGCGGATCATGCCGAGGCCGCGCCCGACGGTGCGGGTGTCGCCGGTCCCGGCGGCGAGGACGGCCTCCTTGTAGGCGGGGTGGACGTTCGACTCGGCGCTGGCGATGAACCTCGTGCCGAACTGCGCGGCGCCCGCGCCCAGGGACAGCGCCGCGGCCAGCCCGGCCCCGTCGGCGAACCCGCCCGAGGCGACGATCGGCGCCGCCGGGAACCGCCGGGCCACCGCCCTGACCGTGACCAGCGTGGACACGAGCCCGGCGGGCGGGTGCCCGCCGGCCTCGGCGCCGACGACGATGAGGCCGTCCACGCCCGCGTCGATCGCCTTGGCCGCGTGCTCCTCGGTGGCGACGACGTGCAGGCAGATCGTCCCGAGGTCCTGGAAGCGCCGCAGGTAGCGTCGCGGGCCGCCCTGGGACGCGATCAGGATCGGGATCCGCCTGGCCGCGAGCAGGTCCATGACCTCGTCCGCGCCCTTGCGGTACAGCGGCAGGTTCACCGCGTAGGGGCGGTCGGTGCCCGCCGCGACCTCGGCGACGGCCCGGTCGAGGTCGGGCAGCCGCATCGGGCCCGCGCCGATCACCCCGAGCCCGCCCGCGTTCGACACCGCGAGCGGCAGCGCCGAGTTCGACGAGGCCCACGACATCCCCGCCTGGACGATCGGCAGGTCGCAGCCCAGCAGCCGCGTCACGGCCGTCTCTATGCGCGCGCCGCCGGTCATCCCGTCTCCACCGAGTCGAGAAGCCGCCGCGCGTGCTCGGCGAGATGCCGCTTCTGCACCTTGGAACTGGCCGTCATCCCGAACTCCTCGAAGCCCGTGACCACCCGGACGTGGTGCGGCACCTTGAAGCGGGCGAGCCGCTCGCGCGTCCAGGCGATGATCTCCTCCGGCTCGGCCGTGCAGCCCTCCGCGAGGACGACGAACGCGAACGGCACCTCCATGAGGCGCTCGTCGGGGACGCCGACCACCGCCGCCTGCTTGATCTTGGGGTGGCCGTGCAGGACGTCCTCGACCTCGGTCGGCGCGACGTTCTCGCCGCCGACGCGGATCAGCTCCTTGGCCCGCCCGACGAACTCGAGGCGGCCGTCGGCGCCGAGCCTGCCGAGGTCGCCGGTGCGCAGCCAGCCGTCCGGCGACAGCGCCTCCGCGGTCTCCTCGGGCATGGCGTAGTAGCCGCGCATCACGTTCCAGCCCCGGACGAAGATCTCCCCGACGTCCCCGGCCGGGAGGTCGCGCCCGGTCCCGGGGTCGTGGACGCGGACCTCGACGCCGGGCTCGGGCAGCATCCGGCCGCCCGCGCGGACGTCCTCGGGCTCCCACCACGCCGACTGCGCCACGTTCGGCGACGCCTCCGACAGGCCGTAGCCGACAACGCACTCGGACGCGCCGAGCTCGTCGATGATCCGCCGGACGACGGCGGGCGACGCGGCGGCCCACGCGCCCCGCAGGCTGAGGCGCCGCCTGGACCGGTCCGGATGGTTCAGCAGCATCAGGGCGATCGTGTCGTTGCCGGAGAAGTGGGTGCAGCGCTCCTCCTCGATCAGCCGCAGCGCCTCCCCGGCCTCGAACCGGTCCATGGTCACCACCGTGGCGGCGTGCTGGACGCAGGCCAGGACCGTCAAGGTGCTGCCGGCGGCGTGGAAGAAGGGCCGGACGCTGTGGAACCGGTCGCCCGCGCGCAGCCCGAGCCGCTCGCCGGAGAAGAACGCGTCACCGCACATGTTGAGCTGGGTCAGCAGCACGCCCTTCGGGTGGGACGTCGTCCCGGACGTGTACTGGATCAGCAGCACGTCGTCAGGCGTCCCGCACGGCTCGACCGGGCCCGTCGCACCCGCCTTGAAGTCGTCCCAGGATCGCGCGGCGGCGGGGAGGTCCGAGCCGAGGACGACCACGGACCGCAGGTCGGGCAGGGCGGCGTCCGGCAGCTCGGCGTCGACGGCGGGGCAGATCTCCCGCAGCATGGCGATGAAGTCGATTTTCAGGAACCGGTCGGCGACGAACAGCGTCGAGGACCGCGACTGCCGCAGCGCGTAGGCGATCTCCGGCGGGCGCCACCGGGTGTTGATCGGGACGGTCACCGCGCCCAGCGACCCGATGGCCAGGAAGAGCGCGACCCATTCCGGGCCGTTGCCCAGGCAGACGGCCACATGGTCGCCGCGCCGGACGCCCGCCGCCGACAGCGCGGCGCGGACGGCGGCGACCTCGGCGTCCAGCGCGCCGTAGGTGATGCGGCCGTGCGAGGCGACGACCGCCTCGACGTCCGGCCCGATGGCCGCCGCCCGGCGCAGCGCGTCGTGGACGGTCAGCGGGCACACCCCGTCCAGCACGCCGTACGAGCCCGTCGAGCCCGTCGATCCGGCCGATCCCGTCGGTCCCATCGGTCAGCTCCCCTCCTGCGCCGCCGCCCGGCTCCGGCTCTCGCGCATGGCGGTGGCGAAGTCCTCGACGCCGCCGCGCCAGCCGCCGTCCGCGAGGCAGCGCTCGATCGCCGCCATCTCGATCCGGATCCCCTTGGGCAGGTCGGTCTCCGAGCCGAGGTCGATCGCCTGCTTGGTCAGCGACATCGCCAGCCGGGGCGCGCTCGCGATCGTCGCGCCGATCTCCTCGCCGGTGGCCAGCAGCGCGGCGGCCGGGACCGTCCGAGCCACCAGGCCCACGGCCGCGGCCTCGTCGACCGCCATCGTCCGGGCCGTGAACAGCAGTTCCTTGGCGCGGCGCTTGCCGATGACGCGCTGCAGCCGCTGTGTGGCACCGACCGTGCCCCAATGCGGCTCGGGGAAACGGAACGTGGTGTCGTCGGCGGCGACGACGAAGTCGCACGACATGGCGATCTCGCCGCCCGAGCCGACGACCGCGCCGTGCACCAGCGCGACCACGGGCTTCGAGCACCGCTCGATGGCCTCGTACGCGGCGAACGAGGCGAGGCGGCGGCGCCGCACCCACGCCTCGTCGCGCCCCTCGCGCTCCTTGAGGTCGGCCCCGGCGCAGAACGCGGGCCCGTCCGCCCGCAGCAGGACGGCCCCGACGCCGTCGTCGGCGTCCAGGCGCGCGAACGCCTCGCTCAGCCCGTGGCACATGGGGAGGTTCAGCGCGTTGCGCGCCTCCGGCCTGTTGAGCACGACGTGCGCGACACCGTCGGCCTCGTGCACCAGCACCGGATCTTCGTCGCTCACCGCTAGATGGTCCCTTCTTCGCGTAGCCGGGCCAGCTCGGCCTCGTCCAGTCCGAGCAGCCCGGACAGCACGGCGTCGGTGTCGGCTCCGAGCAGCGGCGGGACGCCCGGCTCGGGGTATTCGGTCTCGTCGAGGCGCAGCGGCGTCCGCAGGGCGGAGAACCGGCCCTCGGTGGGGTGGTCGAACTGGCCGACCATGCGCCGGGCGTCGATGTGCGGGTCGCTGAGCGCCTCGCGCGCGGACTTCACCTCGCCCGCGGGGACGTCGACCGCCCGCAGCGCCTCCGCCAGCTGGTCCCGGGGCCAGCCGGCGACGGCGGCGGCGAGTTCGGCCTTCACCCGCTCCCGCTGCGCGAGCCGGCCCTCGTTCGAGGCGAGCGCCGGGTCGGCGGCCAACTCGTGCAGGCCGAGCACCCCGCACAGGGGGGCCCAGTGCTGGTCGCTGCCGCTGATGTGCAGCCAGCCGCCGTCCGCGCACCGGAACGCCTCGGACGGGACGCGGCCCGGATGCGCCGTGCCGGTGCGTCCGGGGTCGTCGTCGAGCGCGAAGATCCGGGCGGCGGCGAGGGCCAGCAGGCTCGCCTGGACGTCCATCATCGCCAGGTCGACGTGCCCGCCCCGCCCGCTGTTGCGCCGCTCCATGAGCCCGGTCAGGGCGGAGATGACGATCCACAGCCCGGACGTCATGTCGGAGACGGGGATGCCGACCTTGGCGGGCGGCGTGTCCGGGTGGCCGGTCAGCGACATGATCCCGGACAGCGCCTGGAAGACGGTGTCGTACCCCTTCCGGTCGGCGTACGGCCCGGACTGCCCGAAACCGGTGCTGGAGATGTAGATCAGGCCCGGGTTGAGCGCCTCCAGCGCCTCGTAGCCGAGCCCGTGCTTGTCCATCGTGCCGGGCATGAAGTTCTCCACCAGCACGTCGGCGCGGGCGGCCAGGCCGCGGGCGATCTCCTGCCCGCGCGGGGTCCGCAGGTTGAGCGTGACCGACCGCTTGCCCCGGTTGAAGGCGAAGAAGTAGGCGCTCTCGCCGCCCGGCAGCCGCGGCTCGAAGCTCCGGGACTCGTCGCCGCCGCCCGGCCGCTCGATCTTGATCACCTCGGCGCCGAGGTCGGCGAGGATCTGGGTGGCGAGCGGCCCGGCGAGGACCCGGCTGAAGTCCACCACGGTGACGCCCTCCAGGGGCCTCATGAGCCCGCCCCCCGGAACCCGCGCATGATCGTGTTGACGTCGCCGCCGGTTCGCATGGCCTCCGCGAACGGGAGGTCGGCGACGCGGTAGAACAGGTCCTTCGCGGCGGCCATGGCGAGAGGGCTCACCTCGGCCCAGCCGGCCGCGATCTCCAGGCCGGCCTTCTCGGCGTCCGCGGGGGCGGCGACCCGGTTGGCAAGGCCGAGCTCGGCCAGCTCCCGAGCGTCCAGGACGCGTCCGGTGCTGATCAGCTCGAAGGCGAGCTTGCGGCCGAGGTTGCGCTGCAGCCCGGTCATCACGATCGCGGGGACGATCGAGTGCCGCACCTCCGGGTAGCCGAACTTCGCGTCCGTGGCCGCGACCATCATGTCGCAGCCGATCGCGAGCCCCGCCCCGCCGCCCATGGCCGGGCCGCGCACCACCGAGACGATCGGCTTGGTGAGCTGCTGCAGCATCATCTGGGCGCGGGTGGTCAGCTCGGCGCGGCGGATGACGGCGTGCTGGTCGGCGGGCGTCAGATCGGCGAACTCCCCCAGGTCGGCGCCGGAGCAGAAGCCCCGTCCCGCGCCGGTGAGGACGACGGCGCGGACCGCGTCGTCGGCGTCGGCGGCGCGCAGCGCGTCGTACAGGGCCCGGGTCAGCTCCGTGTTGAGCGCGTTGAGCTTGGCCGGACGGTTCAGCCGCAGCACCCGGACCGCGCCGTGATCCTCGACGATCAGCACCTCGGACTCGGACTCAGGCATTCCGTATCACCTCTCCGCCGATCAGGCCGAACCCGGCCCGGGCCACCATGCTGTGCAGGGGGCGTCCGAGCGCCCGCTCGCACCGCTCCGACGCCGCCATGACCTTGCCGAGGTCGAGCCCGGTCGCGACGCCCTCGGACTCCAGCAGGTTCACCAGGTCCTCGGTGCAGACGTTGCCGGTCATGCCGCCGCCGTACTCGATCTGGGCGGGATGCCCGCCGACGCCGCCGAGCGAGCTGTCGAAGTCGCGGCAGCCGGCCTCCAGCGCCGCGACGCAGTTCGCGAGCCCGCTGCCGCGGGTGTTGTGGAAATGGGCGACGACCCGCGGCGCGGACCCGCCCGCCGGGATCCGGCGGAACATGTCCCTGACGGCGGACGGCGTCGCCAGGCCGGTGGTGTCGCCGAGGGTGATCATGTCGACGCCGAGATCGGCGAACCGGGCCGCGTCGGCCGCGACCACGCCGGGGTCGACCGCGCCCTCGAAGGGGCAGCCGAACGCCACGGAGATCACGCCGACGAGCCGGAACCGCCCGGCGGCGAGCCGCACCATTTCGGTCACCCGCTCCCACTGGCGTTCCCGCGTGGTGCGCATGTTGCGTTCCGTGTGCGACTCGGTGGCCGACACGAGCAGGCTCAGCTCGGTGGCGCCGTGCCCGGCGTCGAGATCGGCGATGGCGCGTTCCACCGCCCGGGGATTCGGACAGGTAGCCTTGTACGCCACGCCGGCGGGACGGGGCAGCCCCGCGAGCACCTCGCTCGCGTCGCGGAAGGCCGGAACGCGCTCGGGGTGGCTGTAGCTGGTCGCTTCGATCCGCGCGAAACCCGCGTCGGCGAAGGAGCCGATCAGGTCGAGCTTCACATCCGTCGGGACGTGGGCCGTCTCGTGCTGGAGCCCGTCGCGGGCGAAGCACTCGCAGATCGTGGCGCGGTCGGCCATGCGCGTCCGCCTCCTAGGGGAGCGTCGATGTCGTCAGGGCGAACAGGTCGTCACAGCAGGAATATAACCTACTGTTGACAACATCAACACCCGGACTCGACCGCGGCCCCACGGCGGCGGGGACCGGATCAGCGCTCCGAGCGCTCCAGGGCCTTGGCCAGCGTGGCGAGCTTGCGCAGCGCCGAGTCGAGAACTTCCTGCTCAAGAGGGGTCAGGCAGACGAGGAAGGCGTTGTTGCGCTCGTTGGCGGCGGCGATGAGCCCCTGGTAGAGGGACTGTCCGCTGCGGGTCAGGGTGAGCTGGGTCGTGCGGCCCGGCCCCGGCTCCCGCTCGACCAGGCCGGCCGCCGCGAGCTTGGTCGCGACCCGGCTCATCTGGGCCTTGTCCAGTCCGGCCAGCCGGGCCAGCCGGTTGACGGTCAGCGGCTCGTCCGCCCCGAGGAGCGCGATGGTCCGCCACTCCTGCAGGCTGACGTCGAATTCCCGCCGGTAGCGGAGTGCGGCGCTGCGGGAGAGCGCGTTCGCCACCCGGTGCAGCCGGTACGACAGCAACTCCCTGATGGGGATGAGTTCGGAGTCCTCGGCGGCGGGGTCCGCTGAGCGGGACGGTAGGGCGTTCATGCCCCCACTGTAAGACCGCGCGGAACCGGGCACGTTCCCTCTGGTCAGGTGTTGACAAATACAACACCCAAGGACGAGACTGACGCGAAATCGATTACGGTCGGCGTAACCGAAGGCACAGGGAGGTCCGCAACATGTCCGCAGACCCGTCAGCCACACTGCTCATCAACGGGGTGTGGCAATCGGGAGCCGCGACCTTCGACGTGACGGATCCCGCGACGCTCACCGTCGTCGCCCAGGCCGCCGACGCCGGGCCGCAGGAGGCGCTCGCCGCCCTCGCCGCCGCCGACGCGGCCGCCGAGACGTGGCGCCGGACGACCGCCGAGGAGCGGTCGGCCGCGCTGCGCGCCGGAGCGGGCCGGATCCGCACCCAGGCCGACGCCCTCGCGGCCCTGATGACCAGCGAGAACGGCAAGCCGCTCGGGGAGGCCCGGGGCGAGGTCCTGGGCTCGGCCCGGATGCTCGAATGGGCCGCCGAGGAGGCGCGCCGGACCAACGGCCGGGTGGCGCCGGACGCCGCCGGCGGCCCCGGGATGGTGCTGCGGTCCCCGGTCGGCCCGGCCCTGGCGATCACGCCCTGGAACTTCCCCGCGAGCATGCTCGTCCGCAAGGTCGGCCTCGCGCTCGCCGCCGGCTGCCCCGTGATCGTCAAGCCCGCGGAGCAGACCCCGCTGGTCGGCACCGAGCTGGTCCGGCTGATCGCCGAGGCCGGGGCGCTGCCCGCCGGGGTCCTCCAGTCGCTCACCACGACCCGCCCGGCGGAGGTGGCGGGCGCGCTGCTGGCCGACCGCCGGCTGCGCAAGGTCAGCTTCACCGGCTCCACCGAGGTCGGGCTGAGCCTGCTCGCCTCCACCCGCGACCACCTGCGCCGGACGTCCCTGGAGATGGGCGGCCACTCCCCCGCCATCGTCTTCGACGACGCCGACCTGCCCGCCGCCGCGGCGTCCGCCGCTGCCGCCAAGTTCGCCAACGCCGGGCAGAGCTGCATCGCGATCAACCGGCTGTTCGTGCACCGGTCGGTGCACGACGAGTTCCTGGCCCTCCTCCTGGAGAAGGTGGCGGCGCTGCGGCTCGGGCACGGCGCCGCCGAGGGCACCACCACCGGCCCGCTGATCGACTTCGCCGGCCTGGACAAGGTCGAGCGGCACGTCGTGGACGCGGTGAAGCGGGGCGCCGAGGTGGCCGCCGGCGGGCGCCGCTGGGTACCGGGCGACCCCGCGCTCACCGGCGCCTTCTACGAGCCGACCGTCCTGACGGGCGCGGACGACACCATGCTGATCAGCACGGAGGAGACGTTCGGCCCCGTCCTGCCCCTCTACGCCTTCGACGATGACGACGAGGCGATCGAGCGGGCCAACGCCACCGACTACGGCCTCGCCGCCTACGTGTTCGGTTCCGGGCTGGCCCGAGTGTGGCGGGCCGTCGACCGGCTGAGCTTCGGGGTGGTGGCGGTGAACGAGGCGTTCCCCGTCCGGCCCGAGCTGCCGTTCGGCGGCATGAAGAACAGCGGTCTGGAGCGCGAGGGCGGCAGCGAGGGCATCGATGCCTACCTGGAGTCCAAGTCCGTGGCGATCAAACTCTGAGGGCGACACCAATGGCGATCGAACAGCAGGCGACCACGACGATGACCGGGCGGGAGGACGACCGCGCCCGGCGGCTCGCCGACCTGGACGCCAGGACGATCATCCACCCGCACAGCGTCATCGGGGCACCGGCCGAGCCGCTGGTCCTCGACCGCGGTGAGGGCGCCGTGGTCTGGGACGTCCAGGGCAAGCCCTACATCGACGGCACCTGCGGCCTGTGGCAGTGCCCGGTCGGCCACGGCCGCCCGGAGCTCGCGGAGGCGGCCGCCGAGCAGATGGCGAAGCTGGAGTTCTACTCGTCCTTCGGGGACTACTCCAACGAGCCGTCCATCCGGCTGGCCGAACGCCTGCTGGAGCTGGCGCCCCCGAACATGCGCAGGGTCTTCTTCACCAACGGCGGGTCGGAGGGCAACGAGACCGCGATCAAGCTGGCGCGGCTCGCCCACCACCACGCCGGGCGGCCCGAGCGCTTCGTGATCCTCGCGCGCACCGGCGGTTACCACGGGATGGGCGGCGGCTCGCTCGCCGCCACCGGCATCGACCGGCTGCGCGCGGGCTACGGCCCGCTGATGCCGGGGATCGAGTTCCTCGCCAAGCCGCACGCCATGCGCGGCGCGGACGTCACCGACGCGCTGGTCGCCGAGCTGGAGGAGCGGATCGAGCGCGTCGGCGCCGACAGGATCGCCGCGTTCGTCGGCGAGCCGGTGCTCGGCGTCGGCGGCATGGTGCCGCCCCCGGCCGACTACTGGCCGCGGGTGCAGGAGGTGCTGCGCCGCCACGACATCCTGCTGATCCTGGACGAGGTCGTCACGGCGTTCGGCCGGATCGGGCACTGGTTCGGCTGCGAGCGCTACGGCATCGAACCGGACATCATCGTCACCGCTAAGGGCCTGTCCAGCGGGTATATCCCCATGGGCGCGGTCCTCGCGGGCGAACGCGTGCTGGACCTGGCCGACGGCGCCTCGTTCCTGCACGGGTTCACCTACAACGGCCACCCGGTCGGCGCCGCGGTGGCCCTGGCCAACATAGGGATCCTGGAGCGCGAAGGGCTGCTGGGACGGGCCGACCGGCTCGGCCGCAGGCTGCTCGACGCGCTGAAGCCGCTCGAACGGCTGGACCACGTCCTGGAGGTGCGCGGCGTCGGGATGATGCTCGGCGTCGAACTGGACCCGGCCGCGAACGCGGCCGGGGTACAGGCCGCCGCGCGCGCCGACGGCGTGATCGTCCGGGCGTCCGGCGACACCATCGTCCTCTCACCGCCACTGGTGATCGACGAACAACAGCTGGACACGCTCGCCCGTGTCCTGACCAAGCACGTCGCGGCGGCCTGACGGGGCAGGACACGCGAGGCCCGTACACGACCTGCGGAGGAAATCGTGCGGCTCAACATAAGCAAGACCGGCAGGACGGCCAGATTCGCGGCCGCCGGCCTGGCCGTGACCCTGGCGGCCACGGCCTGCAGCATCGGCAACGCGAGCGATGACAAAGGCAACACGCTGACGTTCGTCTCGACGGGCGCGCCGTTCCAGGACTACCAGGCGGAGGCGTGGCAGAAGCCGTTCACCGCCGAGACCGGGGTGAAGTTCCGCAACGACGGCCCGGTCGACGAGGCCAAGATGAAGACGATGGTCGAGGCCAAGAAGGTGACCTGGGACGTCGTCGACACCAGCGCCGCCGCGACCGCGCAGTACTGCGGCAAGTACCTGGAGAAGCTCGACTTCTCGATCATCGACAAGAGCAAGTTCCCGCCGGGGACGGTCAACGACTGCGGCGTGCCCGCGTTCTTCTACAGCACGATCTTCATGTACAGCACGGAGAAGTTCGGCTCCAACCCGCCGACCAGCATCGCCGACTTCTTCGACGTGAAGAAGTACCCCGGCAAGCGGGTCGTCCCGCCGGAGATCTCGGTCGGCCTCCTCGAGGCCGCGCTGCTGGGCGACGGCGTCCCGCAGGACAAGCTCTACCCGCTGGACCTGGACCGGGCCTTCAAGAAGCTCGACCAGATCAAGTCGGTCACCACGTTCGCGAAGACCTACGGGCAGATGCAGCAGATGATGGTCGACAAGCAGATCGACATGGGTCTGATGCTCAACGCCCGCGCCTACCAGGCGCTGAAGGCCGGTGCCCCGTTCAAGCCCGTCTGGGACAAGACGATCGTGAACTGGGACGACCTGGTGATCCCCAAGGGCTCCAAGAACAAGGAGAACGCGATGAAGTTCATCGCGTCCGCGTCCGGGGACGAGCAGTCCGCCAAGATGGCGCAGCTGGCGTCGGTGCTGCCGATCAAGGAGAGCATCCAGCCGAAGTTCGACCAGTACCAGCAGCAGCTCAACGCGTACGCGCCGGAGCGCAAGAACAGCATCGTGCGGTCCGACTCCGTCTGGTGGGGCCAGAACTTCGACCGGGTCACCGAACGCTACACCGCGTGGCTCTCCGGGTGATCCGCCGATGAGCGCCCCGACCACCTCGGCGCCGCCGCCGGCGGCGGTCACCAACGGGGCCGGCCTCGCCGGCCGGCCCCGGCGGCGGGCGGCGGGCTGGTTCATCCTGCCCGCCACCGCGCTGCTGCTGGTGTTCTTCTGCTACCCGCTCGGCAACATCATCTGGCGCAGCTTCACCGACCCGTCCGCCGGGCTGGGCAACTACACCAAGCTGCTGGACGACGGCGTCTCCGTCACCGTGCTGACCCGGACGCTCGTCACCGCGCTGATCGTGGGCGCCTGCACCCTCGTCATCGCCTACCCGTACGCGTACGCGATGACCAGGGTCACCCCGCGCACCCGGAACCTGATGACGGTGGTGGTCCTGCTGCCGTTCTGGACGTCGATGATGGCCCGCAACTTCGCCTGGTACATGCTGGAGCAGCGCGGCGGCCTGATCGACGACGCGTTCTCCGCGATCGGCATCGGCGGCGTCGTCCTGCTCGGCTCGGTCGCCGGGGTGGCGGTGGCGATGGTGCAGGTCATGCTGCCGTTCGCGGTGCTCCCGCTGTACAGCGGGATGGAGGGCATCGACAAGCGGCTGCTGGACGCGGCGACCAGCCTCGGCGCGCCGCGCTGGCGGGCGTTCGCCCGGGTGTACCTGCCGCTGTCGCTGCCGGCCGTGCTGTCGGGGTTCACGCTCGTGTTCATCCTGACGCTCGGGTTCTACGTCACCCCGGCGCTGCTGGGCTCGCCGCAGCAGTCGCTCGTCCCGCAGCTGATCGCGACGCGGGTGACCGACCTGCTCGACTTCGGCGGCGCGGGCGCGCTGGGCACGGTGCTGCTGGCGATCACGCTGCTGGCGCTGTTCGTGGTGTCGAGGTTCGCCAACCTCTCGTCCACGACCGAGAAGGCGGTGACCAATGAGTGAGAGCGCACTGAAGCCCGGCGTGCGGGCCGGGCGGGACGGCGGTCTCGGCTGGGGCCTGAAGATCGTCGTCGGCCTGATCGGGCTGCTGCTGATCGCGCCGACCGCGGTGGTCATCCCGATGAGCTTCTCCTCCGGGACCACGTTCCAGTTCCCGCCGGAGGGCTGGTCGCTGCGCTGGTACGAGTCGTTCTTCACCTCCGAGCGGTGGATGCGCTCGCTGCTGACGTCGGTGCAGATCGGGCTGCTCGTCGCGGTGACGGCGACCGTCCTCGGCGTCGCGGTGGCGTTCGGCCTGAACCGGGCGGGCTTCCGCGGGCGCGGCGCGATCCGCTCGCTGATGCTGGCGCCGCTGATCGTGCCGAGCATCGTGGTCGCGGTCGCGATCTACGGCGTGTTCCTGAAGTGGCAGCTCAACGGCACCGCCCTCGGGTACGTCGTCGCGCACACCGTGATGGCGCTGCCGTTCGTGGTGACGGTCATGTCGACCAGCCTGGCCGGCTACGACCGGACGCTCGACACCGCCGCCGCGACGCTCGGCGCCACCGCCTGGACGACGTTCTTCCGGATCACCGTGCCGCTCGTCGCACCGGGCGTGCTGTCGGGGTTCGTGTTCGCGTTCGTCATGTCGCTGGACGAGGTCGTCATCGCGCTGTTCCTGCAGACGCCCGACATCCAGACGCTGCCCGTCCAGATGTACAACTCGATCACGCTGGAGATCGACCCCACCATCGCCGCGGCGTCCAGCCTGATGGTGGTGGCGACCAGCATCGTCCTGCTGATGCCGCAGTTCGTTCGCCGCAAGCGGAGCACATCATGAGCCAATCCGACAACAGCAGCAGCCCCGGGATCCGGATCGCGGGCGTCTCGAAGGTCTACTCGGGCACGTCCCGGCCGGCCGTGGACGACGTCTCCCTCGACATCGCGGACGGCGAGTTCATCACCCTGCTGGGCCCGTCGGGGTCGGGCAAGACGACGATGCTGTCGATGCTCGCCGGGTTCGTCTCGGTGTCCGGCGGGAAGATCGAGATCGACGGGCGGGACGTGTCCCGGCAGAAGCCCCACAAGCGGAACCTCGGCGTGGTGTTCCAGCAGTACGCGCTGTTCCCGCACATGACCGTCACGAAGAACATCGCGTTCCCGCTCCAGCAGCGGAGGATGTCGAAGGCGCAGATCGCCGCCAAGGTGGGCGAGGCGCTGAAGCTCGTCCACCTGGAGGAGTACGCGGACCGGCTGCCGAGCCAGCTGTCCGGCGGGCAGCAGCAGCGCGTCGCGCTCGCCCGCGCCGTCGTGTACCACCCGCGCGCCCTGCTGATGGACGAGCCGCTCGGCGCCCTGGACCGCAAGCTCCGCGACGAGCTGCAGCGCGAGATCGCCAGGATGCACCGGGAGCTGGGCATGACGTTCATCTTCGTCACCCACGACCAGCACGAGGCGCTCACCCTGTCCGACCGCATCGCGGTGTTCAACGAGGGCCGGGTGGAGCAGGTCGGCACCCCGTCCGAGCTGTACGAGCGGCCGGAGACGCTGTTCGTCGCGCAGTTCCTGGGCGAGTCGACGTGTTTCCGCGGCACCGTCGACGTTTCCGCGGGGGTGCTGCGGTGCGGCGGCTTCACGCCGCGGGCCCCGCGGCTGGACGCCCGGCTCGACGGCAGCGACGGGGTCGCCGTCATCCGTCCCGAGCGGCTCGAACTGCACACCGACGCGGCCGCCGTGCCGGCCGGGCACAACCAGGTGCGCGGCACCGTCACCGAGATCGTCTACGTCGGCAACCACCACCAGGTGGGGCTGCGGTTCCCGGACGGCACGAGCGGCTCGGCCATGCGCCTCGCCGGCCGGTCCCTCCCGGCGGTGCCGGGCGAGGAGGTCACGGTGAGCTGGGACCCGGAGCACCAGTCGATCGTGGCCGACCCCGCCGACGAGCCGACCTCGGGCCGCGCCGCCGAGCCCCTGGGCGCCCCCGCCGGTACCTGACCCCGACCACGAGGAGCTGGCTTTTCCTATGGGAGTCCCCACCGAGGACGCCAAACCCGATCAGCGCTTCGAGCGGATCACCGCGGGCGTCCCGGAACTCGCCGACGAGCGGCTACGGGAGATCCTGCGCGACCGTTACGGGCTCGACGCCGCGTCCCTGCGGCGGCTCGCCGGGGAGACGGACCAGAACACCCACGTCGTGGACGCCACCGGCGCCGAGTACGTCCTCAAGGTCAGCGGCCCCGCCGACCGCCGGGCGATCGAGTTCCAGACGGCGCTGCTCGCGCACCTCGCGGAGCAGGACCTGGGCGTGGTCATGCCCCGGGCCGTCGCGGACGTGTCGGGCGCGCCGGTCACATCGGTGTCCGACGGCGGGCGCGAGCTGCCGGTCCGGTTGCTGACCTGGGTTCCGGGCACGCCGCTGGCGGAGGTGGGGCGCCGGTCGGCCGAGCTGCTGGCGGACGTGGGCGCGGCGGCCGGGCGGCTGACCGCGGCCACGGCGGCGTTCGTCCACCCCGATCCCCCGGCGCCGCACTACTGGGAGTTCCCGCACGCGGGCGCGGTGCTGGCCGCGTCGATCGGGCACGTCGGCGACGCCGCGCTGCGGGCCGCCGCCGTCGCGATCCGCGACCGGTACCTGCCGCTGCTGGACGAGAAGTTGCCCGGGTTGCCGGTGGCGATCGTCCATCACGATCTCAACGCGTTCAACATCCTGGTCCGGCGGGACGGCGGGCGGCGCCGCGTCGCCGGCGTGATCGACTTCGGGGACGCGCTGCCGACCGCGCGGATCGCGGACCTGGCGGTGCTGGCGTCCAGCGTGATGCGCGGCACCGCGAGCCCCCTGCACGTCCTGGCGACGCTCGCCGTCGCCTACCACGACGCCCGCCCGCTGGCCGAGGCCGAGCTGGACCTGCTGTTCCCGCTGGTCGCGGTGCGGTCCGCGACGGTCGCGGTCACCGCCGCGCGGCTCGACGCGGAACGGCGGCACGGCGACCCGCGGCACCGGTCGGCCGCCGCCGCGGACCTCGTGCGCACGCTCTCGGAGATCCCGGCGGACGTGGGACGCGCCGCCGTCAGGCACGCCTGCGGGCTGCCCGCGCACCCCGCCGGGCCCGCGGTCACGGCCTGGCTGGCGGAGAACGCGGCGTCCGCGGTGGCCCCGGTCGAGGGCTCGCTCGCCCCGGTCGACCTCAGCGCCTCGTCCGCGATCTACGACGGCGCCGATCCGCGCGATCACGACGCGCTCCGCGCCGCCGCCGGGGCGGAGATCCTGCGCCGCCGTCCGGGCGTGCCGGTGGGACGGTACGGCGAGCCGCGCTTCCTGGCCCCGCGCCGCCGCCGCGGCACAGGGCCGGACGAGCCCGCCAACGTCCACCTCGGAATCGACCTGTTCGCCGGTGCGGGCACGGCCGTCCGCACGCCCCTGCCCGGCCGGGTCGAGGCGGCGGACATCGCCGGAGTCGACCTGGTCCTCCTGCACGAGCCCGTCGAAGGCGTCCGGTTCAGGACGCTCTACACGGGCCTGACCGACCCGGCGTCTGCCGGCGACGAGATCGCGGCAGGCGGTCGGATCGGGCGGATCGCGCCGGGCGGTGCGCTGCCTCCGCACGTCCGCGTCCAGGTGGCCGCCGCGCCGCTCGACGGGTGGACGGGCGTTCCCGCCGCCGTCCCCGACTCGGAGACGGCGATGTGGCAGGGCCTCTTCCCGGACCCGACGCCGCTGCTCGGCGCCCAGAACGCGGTCGCCCCATGGACGTCCGGGATCGGCAAGGCGCTGGAGGGCCGCCGCACCCATCTGCCGGACAGCCACCCGATGTACTTCAAGCGGCCGATCTCCATGGTCAGGGCCCGGGACTGCCGCTTCTACGACGAGGAGGGCCGCTCCTACCTGGACGCCCTCAACAACGTGACCCTCGTCGGGCACAGCCATCCCCGGCTCGTGGAGACGGCGTCACGCCAGCTCGGGCGGCTGAACACCAACACCAGGTTCGTGTACGACACGCTCACCGAGTACGCCGAGCGGCTCACCGCGACGCTCCCGGACGGCCTGGACGTCGTCTACTTCGTCAACTCCGGCAGCGAGGCCAACGACCTGGCGCTGCGCATGTCCCGCTACCTGACGAAGCGGGACGACGTCGTCATCATCGACGACGCCTACCACGGCTACACCTCGGTCGTCTCCGACGTGAGCCCGTCCCGCTACAAGCACTACGGCAAGCCGGACACCACGCACCCGACCCCGAACCCCGACCGGTACCGCGGCGCGTACGGCTACGACGACCCGGACGCCGGCGCCAAGTACGCCCAGCACGTGATCGACGCGTTCGACCGGCTCGCCGCCGAGGGCCGCGCCCCCGCCGCGTACCTGTTCGAGGCGCTGCTCGCGGGCGGCGGCCAGGTGGTGCTGCCGCCCGGCTACCTCGCGCCGATCTTCGCCGCGGCGGCCGAGCGCGGCGTGCTGACGATCGCCGACGAGGTGCAGGTCGGGTTCGCGCGGCTGGGCGAGGCGTTCTGGGGCTTCCAGACGCAGGGCCCGGACGTCGTCCCCGACTTCGTGACGATGGGCAAGGCCATGGGCAACGGCTTCCCGATGGCGGCCATGGTCACCACCCGCGAGATCTCCCGGGCGTTCGACCCGACCGGGCGGTTCTTCTCGACCTACGGCGGCAACCCCGTCGCCTGCGCGGTCGGCCTGGAGCTGCTGAACATCGTCGAGGACGAGGGCCTGCAGCACAACGCGCTGGTCGTCGGGCAGTACCTGCGCGACCGGCTGGCGGGGCTCGCCGAACGGCACCCGCTGATCGGGGACGTCCGCGGCCAGGGCTTCTACAGCGGCGTCGAGTTCGTCCTCGACCGCGCGACGAAGGAGCCCGCCTCGGACGAGACGCTGATCATCTGCGAGCGGCTCAAGGACGAGGGCGTCCTGGTGTATCCGACGGGCCCGGCCTGGAACATCCTCAAGCTCAAGCCGCCGCTGACGTTCACCCGGGCGGACGCCGACGAGTTCACCGACACACTTGACGACATTCTCGAAACGGGCTGGTGACATGGCTGAACATGCCGACAAGGTGCTGCTCGGCGGCAAGGTCCTCACCGTCGACGCCGGGTTCGCGGTCGAATCCGCCGTCGCGGTGGCCGGGGACCGGATCGTGGCGGTCGGCGACGACGACCACGTCCGGGCGCTCGCGGGGCCGTCCACCGAGGTGATCGACCTCGCCGGGCGGACGGTGCTGCCGGGGATCAACGACGCGCACCTGCATCTCGCGCTGTTCGGCCTGTCGGGGCCGCCGTTCTCGGTCGACCTGAACGGCATCGACTCGCTCGGCGCGCTGACCGAGGCGCTCGCGGGCGGGCCGCCCGGACCCGGCGGCAGCCGGTGGCTGATCGGCGAAGGCTGGCGGGAGGCGAACATCCCCGAGTTCGACGCCGACGTCCCCGGCCCGCACCGCTCCCTCATCGACGAGGTCACCGGGGACCGGCCGACCGTCCTGCACCACGCCTCCCGCCACTCGGTGCTCGTGAACAGCGCCGCGCTGCGGATCGTCGGCATCACCCGCGACACCCCGGACCCGGTGGGCGGGCAGATCGTCCGCGGCCCGGACGGCGAGCCGACCGGCCTGCTGCTCGAAGGGGCGAAGGGGCTGATCGACAAGCACGTCCCGGACCACTCCGAGAAGGAGCGGCTGGACGCGATCGAGACCGCGATGCGGAAGCTGAACGCGCTCGGCATCACCAGCGTCACCGACCCGATCGTCTGGCCCGAGCTGCTGCGCGACTACACCACCCTGCGCAGGGACGGCCGGATGACGGTCCGGGTGAACACGCTGATGCACTGGGACTGGCCTTCCCCTGCCAGCTCGTCCGACCGGCTGGAGAAGGCGCTCGCCTACGCGGGCCTGTCGACCGGGCTGGGCGACGACTGGCTCCGGGTCGGCGGCTGCAAGCTGTTCGCCGACGGCGTGCCCACGCAGTGCACCGCGTGGCTGCACGACCCGTACCCGTCCGGCGACCACGGCCACCTCATCACCCCCGGCGACGACGACGAGGCCCGCTACGAGGAACTCCTCCGCATGATCGAGCTGGCGCACCGGAACCGGCTCCAGGTCCAGGTGCACGTCACCGGCGACCGGGCGGCCGACGCCGCCACCGACGGGATCATCCGCGCGCTCAAGGCCGACCCGTGGCCGAGGGCCCGGCACGCGCTCCTGCACGGCACGCTCCTCTCCGAGGACTCCTACGCCCGCCTCGCCGAGCACGACATCAGCGTGATCACCAGCTCGCTGATGAAGTCGCACAGCGGCGCGTCCATGACGCGCGCCATCGGTGAGGAAAGGTGGTCCCGCGCGTTCCCTGCCGGTGCGCTGCTCGCCGCGGGGGTGCACGTCGCCGACAGCTCGGACGCGCCGGTCACCTATCCCGACTGGCGGCGCGGCATCGCCACGTTCGCGGGCGCGGCCCCCGGACCGTACTCGGACGTGCCGGCCGACCTGCGCCTCACCCGCGAGCAGGCGATCCGGCTCTGGACGACCGCCCCCGCCTACATCGAGAACGCCGAGGACCGCAAGGGCACCATCACCCCGGGCAGCCTCGCGGACCTCGTCGTCCTGGACGGGGACGTCCTCACCGCCGACGACGACGCGTTGCAGCAGATCACGCCCACCCTCACCCTCGCGGGCGGACGGGTCGTCCACTCCGCCTGAGCCGTTCCTCACGTCCGGGTCTCTTCTGGTTCTCATTCCTGCCCTGAACGAAACGCATGGGCCGCGGAGTACTGACCAGTGAGACCTGAGCGTGAGGAGCCCTATGAGTTACCCACGGCAAGCCGACCCTTGGTACGAGGACGCTCGATACGACCGGTACGACGACTCCCGGTTCGGGCTGGGCGAGCCGCGCGGCACCGGCTTCCTGTCGCCTCCGCCTCCCCGTACGTGGCCGCAGGACGATCCGTTCAGGCGTCCGGCGCCGACGGCCCCGTGGACGGTGCCGGCCTACGAGGAGCCGGGCCGGGACCGGGGCCGCGGCGCCGGGCGGGCGGTCGTCGCGGCCGTGCTCGCCGCTCTGCTCGCCGGTGGCCTGGCCGGGGCCGTCGCGGGACGGGTGACCGCCGGGGTCCCGGCTCCGGCGGCGCTGCCGCAGGCCGAGGCCGGGCCGGTGAACGGCGGGGCCGGGGACCTCAGCGAGGTGGCGGCGCGGGTGCGGGCGAGCGTGGTGTCGATCGAGGTGCGGTCGGGGGGCGCGAGCGGCACCGGGTCCGGGTTCGTGATCGACCGGCAGGGGCACGTGCTGACCAACGCGCACGTCGTCGACGGCGGCGGCGCGGTCACCGTGGTGCTGGCCGACCGGCGCCGCATCCAGGCGCGGGTGGCGGGCTCCGACCGCGCCCTCGACCTCGCCGTGCTGGCGATCCCCGCCGGTGCCAGCCCCGCGCCGCTGGCGTTCGGCCGCTTCTCCGACGTCCGGGTCGGTGACCAGGTCCTCGCGCTCGGCTCCCCGCTCGGCCTCCAGGGGACGGTCACCAGCGGCATCGTCAGCGCGCTGAACCGCAGGGTGCGCATCGGCCAGGGCGGCGTCGGGAACGCGCTGCAGACCGACGCGTCCATCAACCCCGGGAACTCCGGCGGGCCGCTGGTCAACACGCGCGGCGAGGTCGTCGGCGTGAACACCGCCATCGCGACGCTGATGCGGGACGGCGGCGGGTCGATCGGCATCGGCTTCGCGATCCCCGCCGACCGGGCGCGGGACGGCGCCCGCCACCTCGCCCGCTGACCGGTACCGATCCCCTCAACCCTCGCGAATCAGGCCAGATCGTGTAAGCATGGCGAGTCGACGGCCCCGACGCGGGAGGACGCGGGAGAACGTGATGCGCGGCGACGGCAGCACCACATCGCGGATCCCCGGACCGCCCCTGGAGGACGACGGCGCCGCCGCGATCGTGGCGGCGGGCGGGCTGCACACCTACCAGCTGAAGCTGCACGCCGAGTACGGGCCGGTCGTCCGGTTCCCGCTGCCCGGCGCGGACGTGGCGGTGTCGGTCGCCGACCCGGTGCTGCTGGAGGCCACGGCGAAGATCGACAAGCGGCCGGAGGAGCTGTTCGCGTTCCTGGCGCCGCTCCAGGAGTCGGGGAACCTGCAGACGATGCCGGCCGCCGAGCACGGCCCGTGGCGCCGGGTGATGCTGTCGGTGCTGGCCGGCCGTCCCTCGCACGAGGCGCACTTCGCGCGGTTCACCGCGCTGACGTCCGAGCTGGCCGGCCGCTGGGCCGCGCGCGCCGCCTCCGGCGAGGCCGTGGCGCTCCAGAAGGACCTGAGCGAGCTGTCGCTCCGCATGATCTGCGAGTACGCGCTCGGCAGCGGCCTGGAGTCGGAGGAGTCCGCCGGACGGGTCGTGTCCGCGTTCGAGGACGTCCTCACCGAGTACCTGGCGCGGCTGTACCACGCCGACGTGCCGGGGGACGCGGAGGAGCGCCGTGTCCGCGCCGACGAGGCGCTGGCCTACCTGCGCGCCACCGTCGACCGCGTCCTCGCCGCGCACGGGACGCATGGGACGTCCGGGGCGGCGGCCGATCGCAGCGACATGATCGCGGCGCTGGTCGAGGCGGGCGAGCCGCCCGCGCGGATCCGCGACTCGGTGCTGATGACCATGCTGGCCGCCCATCACACCACCGGCGTCGCCATCTCCTGGACGCTGTACCTGCTGGCCCGGCACCCGGACGCCGCCGCACGCGCCGCCGCCGAGCTGGACCGCGTCCTCGGCGGCCGCGCCGCGCCGGACTACGGCGACCTCAGGGAGCTGCCCTACCTGGAGAGGGTGGTCAAGGAGGCGATGCGGCTCTACCCGCCGGGCCCGTACGGCGCGCGGGAGACCACCGAGGACCTCGTGCTCGGCGAGTACACCGTCCCCGCGGGCACGACGATCTTCTACCCGTTCTGGGCCGTCCACATGAACCCCGGCTACTGGCCCGAGCCCGAGCGGTTCGACCCCGGCCGGTTCACCCCGGAGGCGTCCGCCGGGCGTCCGAGGCTCGCCTACATCCCGTTCGGGCTCGGCCCGCGCGGCTGCGAGGGGGCCGCGCTCGCCATGGTCGAGGCGGAGCTCGTGCTGGCCATTCTGCTGAAGCGTTTCCGGTTCCACCTGGTCCCCGAGCAGACGGTGACGCCTATCGAACGCTTCGTACTGTGGGCCGCCGAGGACATCCGCATGATCCTCAGGCCCCGCCCCAGCGCATGATCAGGACCAAAACCTGACGGCGAAATCCCGATACACGACAGAGTCAAGTCAGATATCACTTCGTATCGAACGACGATGCAATGATCAGGGCAGCCAGGTTTCCACACGGTCTCGACCGGAGGACCCCCAATGAGACCCAGCAAAGCCCTTAAGACGGCGCTGAAGGTGACGGCGTCGATCATCCTCGCCGGAGCCGGACTGACCGCGGCGAACACGGCGACGGCGGCCCCGTCCGCCGCCCCGCCGCCGTGCTCGGACGGCACCCTTGTGCAGACCGACAGCGGGCCCGTCTGCGGCCTCGACGGCGACGGGATCAAGAATTGGCTCGGCGTCCCCTACGCCGCCCCGCCCGTCGGCGCCCTCCGCTGGGAGGCACCGGCGCGACATCCCGGATGGACGGCACCGGTGCAGGCGACCGAACCGGGCAGCGCGTGCCCGCAGCCGGCCGACTTCCGCCCCGGCTCGACCGATGAGAACTGCCTGAAGCTGGACGTCCGCGTGCCGGAGGAGGCCGGCAGCGGACCGCTTCCCGTCATGGTGCAGTTCCACGGCGGCGGGTTCCGGCTCGGGACCCCGTCCAACGGGACCCGGCTCGCCAAGGTCGGCAAGGTCGTCCAGGTCGAGGTGCGGTACCGGCTCGGCATCATCGGGTTCCTGTCCCACTCCGCCCTGGGCGCGAACGCCGGGAACTACGGGATCGAGGACCAGCAGGCCGCGCTCGGCTGGGTCAAGCGCAACATCGCCAAGTTCGGCGGCGACCCGGGCAACGTCACCATCTTCGGCCCGTCCGCCGGAGGGTCGAGCGTGTGCGCCAACATGGCCTCGCCCACCGGCAGCGGGCTGTTCCACAAGGGCATCATCGAGAGCGGCGAGTACAACTCGCTGCGCGGCGTCCACGCCACCTGGCAGGCCCAGGACTGCGCGACCAAGCTGCCGACGCAGGCCGAGGCGCAGCAGGCCGGAGCGCGCTTCGCCGCGGCCGTCGGCTGCGGGAACGCCCCGGACGTCGCCGCCTGCCTGCGCCAGGTGCCGGTGCAGACCCTGCTCGACCAGGCCGGCAACGGGCTCGGCCCCGACAGCGGCACGCTCGCGCCCATCGTGGACGGCAAGACCCTGACCATGTCGCCCGGGCAGGCGTTCGCCACCGGGCAGTTCAACAAGGTCCCGGTCATCCACGGCGTGGCGAGGGACGAGTCGCAGATCCGTCCCGCCGAGACGCCCGCGGAGTTCGAGGCGCAGGTCCGCGGCCAGTACGGGGAGTTCGCGCCCAAGGTGCTGAAGCGCTACCCGCTGTCGCAGTACCCGGCGCCGGCGGCGTTCATCGCGGCGCGGACCGTCCTCGCCGACTCGACGTCGGTCTGCCCGGCGCTGCTGAACGACCGGCGCCTCGCGAAGCACACCACGGTGTACGCCTACCGGTTCGACGACACCAACCCGCCGCCGCTGCCCTTCGTCGACGCGACGAGGCCGGCCGGCGCGTTCCATGTCGGCGAGTTCAGCTACCTGTACCACGGCACGTTCCCCAACCAGCCCCCGCTGGACCCCAACCAGCTGGCCCTGCAGGACCAGCTCACGTCCCAATGGACGGGGTTCGCCCGCACCGGTGACCCGAACGTGAACGGCACCCCGCGCTGGGCGCCGTTCACCGCCGAGAAGGAGGCCCAGATGTCGCTGCTGCCCGCCGGGACCAGCCGCATGACCCGCGAGATCTCGGGGCCGCACCACTGCAACTTCTGGATCAAGCTCGCGCCGTTCACGAGCTGACCCGGTGCCGCCGGACGCTCCCGCCCTGCGCGGGGGCGTCCGGCGCCCGGTCACGGGGGTTCGCTAGTCGTAGGACGCGAGGGTGCGCGCGTGGACGCCGAGCACATGGGCCAGCAGCGCGGGGGCGCGTGAACCGTCGCCGGCGTCCGGGAGGACCTCGGGGGTGAGCGTCCAGTCGGTGCCGACCCACGAGTCGGCGATACTGCCCTCGCTGGACGGCAGGTTGTTGCAGTACTGCCGGACCCGTATCGCGCGGACCGTCTCGGCCGCCGGGGTGTCGGTCTCGACCATCAGCACCGGGACGCCGACCAGCGGGCCGTCCTCCACCAGGCGCAGCAGGTGGTGCGCGTCCTCGCCGTCGAGCGCGGCCCCGGCGTCGAGGATCACCGCGAGCCGCACCGGCGGCCCCTCCGCCAGCCCGGACGGCAGCTCGCCGTCCTGCCCGCCGCCGACCTGCCGCAGGTCCACCAGGTCGAGCAGGCGCCGGAGCCGCTCGGCCGCCGCGGGCCCGGTCGCCACGCCGCCGCCGAGCAGCCGGGTGCTGATCACCGGGTCGAACCCGTGCAGCCAGCCGGCGCCCGACAGGCCCGCCGCGTCGATCACCTCGAGGCCGACGAGCCCGGGCGGGACGGCGGCCAGGAACCGGGTCACCAGCGACCAGGCGTAGGCGGCGGAGTCGCCGGGCATCGTGCCCTGCGAGATCCACACGGCGCGCCGCCACGGCAGCCGCAGGATCAGCGGCACCCGGAGGTCGGGCAGCTCGGCGGTGGACAGCCGGCCCGCCAGCATCCCCTCGGTCAGGTCCACGCTCGGCTGCCAGGTCAGCCAGGACGGCGAGTCGAACGGCGCGACCTCGGCGGTGACCTGCGGCTCCACCCGGGCCAGCTCGTCGCGGAGCTGCCCGGCGTCGGCGCTCAGCCGCTGGTTGGCGGCCGCCATGAGCTGCTCGAAGCGGCCGTGCGGGGCCCGTCCGGCGATCTCCTCGTTGCGGAGGGTCAGCGCGTGCTCGGTGGACGCGCGGAAGGAGGCGAGCGAGCGGCTGGCGTCCTCCCAGACCAGCCAGCACCGTTCGAGGTAGCCGACCTCGTTCCCGGACGGCGGCTGCGCCGCCTGCGGCGTCGGCATCCCCTGCGGCGGCGGCGTCCCCTGCGGCGCCGTCCCCTGCGGCGGCGTCCCCTGCGGCGGCGTCCGCGGGGGCGGGGCTCCGACGGCGGGGCCGGGCGGTGGAGCGGCCATGGCGGGCTCCGGCGCGCCCGTACCGCTCGCGTCATCGGCGTCGCCCGGGTCGTCCACCTCGACGCCGTGCGCTTCGACCAGTTCGGCCAGCCCGCCGGCGTAGCCCTGCCCGACGGCGCGGACCTTCCACCGGTCGTCGCGCCGGTAGACCTCGAGCCCGATGATCGCCTTCTCCGGGCCCAGGCCCTGGACGGCGAACACCGCCAGCGGGGCGCCGCCGTCCCCGGTGAGCCGCACCTGCGGCGGCGGCATCGCCCCGAACGTCGACGCCCCGGTCAGGCTGACCGCGATCAGCACCGCGTGGGCGTCGGCGGGGACGGCGTCGAGGTCGAGGTCGACGCGCTGGCGTCCGCCGCCGTCCGCCCAGCGCACGCCGGGCGCCTCGGGGGCGTTGAAGAACACCAGGTCGGAGTCGGTGCGCACGCGCATGTCCGGGCCCACGAGCAGGGCGCTGACGTCCACCGGCACGGCGCAGGACACGGAGGCGGTCACCCGCCGGGCGGGCAGCGGCGCGTTGGCGCCGCGGGAGAGGTCGGTCATCGGGCGGTCAGGCGTGGTTGGCGATCACCGGCAGCATGTCCTCGAACGTGCGGCCGTGGCACGGCTCGCCGATCGCGTTCATCTTCCAGCCGTCGCCGTGCCGGTAGATCCGGGACATCACCATGGCCGTGTGGGCGCCGCCGCCGGTCAGCGTGTACCGGGCCATCTCGCCGCCGTCCATCTCGTTGACCAGCCGGCAGAACGCGTTCTCCACCTCGTTGAACGTCTGCCCGTTGAAGGAGCTGACGGTGAACACCAGCGACGTGACGTGCACCGGTAGCCGGCTCAGGTCGACGATGACGGACTCGTCGTCGCCGTCGCCCGCCCCGGTCAGGTTGTCGCCGGTGTGCCGGACGGACCCGTCGTCGCTGGTCAGCTTGCCGAAATAGACCACGTCCGCCAGGGCGCTGTCGGCGAAGATGACGCAGGACGCGTCGAGGTCGATGTCCCGCTCCCGCGAGCCGAAGAAGCCCTTCTTCTTCACCGCGTCCCAGCCCAGCCCCATCCGGACCATGCTCAGCGCACCGCCGGGCTTCTCCAGCGAGATCCGCTGGCCCTTCACCATCGAGACGGTCACAGCCGTCGCCTCCTTGATGTCCCTCGCCGCGCCGCGAGGCGCTCCGGCCTGAAGACACCCCGGCCACCCCGCGGGGGTGGCCGGAGCACGAGCAAAGCCTCGCAGCCTATCAGCCTCGTTGTCACCCGTTCCGGGACGATCCGGCGGGGCCGCGGCCCGGCACGGCGGCGCCGGCCCACCGTCCGAGCCCCTCGCGAAGCCCCGCTGGGACGGGTGGGCCGGCGCGTGACCGGCTAGATGACCGGTGTTCCCGGTGGCCCGCTACATGACCTGGCGCATGGCGGGCGGGACGTCAGCCGAAGTCGACGTCGATGCACTGGTAGAAGGCGTTACCGGTGTCGGCGATGTCCCAGACGGCGAGCAGGATGTGCCTGCCCTGCCGCTGCGGGAGCGCTCCGCTGTGGACGGTCGGGTTGGACGGCTGCCGCCCGCCCAGGTTCGCGGTGATGAACGGCGCGAGGTCCAGGGTGTCGCGGGTGATGGGCCTGGTGGTGTCCCAGCCGTCCTTGGTGAGGAAGTAGCGGAACGACGTGGTGGAGTGCGGGGCGGTGAAGCGCCACGAGATGCTGAGGTTCTGGCCCGCCGTCACCTTCGTCGCGGGCCAGCCGGTGCCGCCGCGCTGGTCGTCGAGCGGCGCCCAGCGCCCGTCGGCGGCGGCGCAGATCTTGCCGTCGGCCGGTCCGCGCGCCGGGAACCCCTTCGGGCCCTCGACGCCGTCCGGGTCCCACTGGACCTGGCCGCAGTTCTGGACCTTCCCCTGTCCGCACAGGTAGCTGCGGCTCGGCGGGGCGGTGGAGTATCCGTGCGACCACGCCGGCACGGTGAGCGCCAGCGGCAGCCCGGCGGTCACGGCCGCGGCCACGGCGATGCTGGTCTTCCTTGGCATCCTGCTTCTCCTTGGCGGGAGGTACGGCGTACGCGGCGTACCTGGAGGCGGAGGCGGGCCGGCCCGGTGACCGACCCAAAAGGAAACTTTCCTTTCAGTAAGGTGAACCCTGCGCGGCCTTCCGTCAACCCCGCCGTCACGGACGCGAGTCTTTCTGGCACGCAATGCATACTGCGGACGCCGGGGCTCGGCATACCCTGCAACCCTCTCCCCAGACGTCCCGGCCCGCCGGCCGCGCGCCCGCCCAGAGGCGGAGCGGAAACCCCGATTTTCCCGTCATTCGCCTATCGCATTAGCGATTCCGGTGCGAATTCGTGTGCTATCCTGTTGGCTGCAAATCATTGAAACAGCGTATGGCTTGTTGGTTGGCGTGTGGAGGCTGGCGGTGCGTTCAGGCAGGATTCTCAGGTTCGACGAAGTCCGCGGTTACGGATTCATCGTTCCGGACGGCGGCGGCGAGGACGTGTTCGTCCACGCGAACGAGCTTCTCGACGACAAGGCGGCGTTCTCGCCCGGCACGGCGGTCGAGTTCGAGGTGACCGAGGGCGAGCGCGGCCTCAAGGCGTTCGCGGTGCGCGCGGTGAGCTCGCCGTCCAACGGCTCCGCGTCCGCGGTCGACCGGGCCCCCGCGGGCGACGCGGGCGACTCCCCCGACGACATGCTGTGCGACGTCCTGTCGCGCAAGGAGCTCAGCCGGGAGATCGTCGACGTGCTGCTCGCCGAGGCGCCCGATCTCACCGGCGCCCAGATCGTCAAGATCCGCGGGAGCATCGTCGAGATCGCCCACAAGCACGGCTGGATCGACGACTGACCGCCGTCCCGCAAAGCGGATTTCCCTTTTCACCCGTCCATTCCCGAAGAATGGACCGGGCGTGGATTACGGGCCGCGGCATCCGGTATTTCCGGACGGCGCGTTCAGGCGCCGCCGAGTGCGGTGCGGACGGCCGCGGGGATCATGACCGCGCTCGGGCACGTGACGACGTCGCGTATGCGGATATGGCCGCCGTCGGCGTCACCTGACCCCAGGGCGAGCGCCGTGACGGCGCCGCCGCGCGGGTCGGCGACGCGCCGGAAGATGCGCACCGACTCCTCGAAGCACTCGATGGCGCTGGACGGCCGCCGCGCGCCGAGGTAGGCGACGGCGAGCCGGTTCAGGCTCCACGCCTGGCCGACCAGGTCACCGAGCCGGCGCTGCACGGCCAGGGCCTCGCGGTGGTGGCCGATGGCCTCGCCGAAGCGGTCCGCGTCGCCGCAGGCCATGCCGAGGCCGTTGAGCATGAACGCGACACCGCGCCAGTCGTCGAGCGTGCGCGCCGCGCCGAGCCCGATCTCGTACGCGGTGACCCACCCGTCCCGGCTCCGGCCGAGGCGGAAGAACGTCAGCAGGACGGCCGGAAGCCGCCACGCGACCGCGTGATGGCCGTGCTCGGCCGCCGCCTTGATCACGGCGGAGAAGTTGCTCGACTCGGCGTCGAGCCAGGCCAGCGCCTCCGTGCGCGTGCCGAAGGCGGGCACGGGGACCCTCCCGCCGCGCCCGGCGGGAAGCTCGATCGGGACGCCGCGGTCATGGGTGTTCAGCACCAGGTCCGCGGAATGGGCGGCGCGGAGATACCAGCCGAGCACGCGCGCGGCCGCCGCGTCGCGCTCGTCGGCCGGCTCGTGCTCGTGCGCCTTCCGCCTGGCGTGGACGCGCAGCAGCGGGTGCATCCGGTAGCGGCCCGGGGACGCCTGCTGGAGGAGGTTCTCGTCCAGGAGGGCTTCGAGCAGCGCCTCGGCCCGCTCGCCGGGCAGGCCGGTCAGCGCGCCGGCGGAGGACGGGGTGAAGTCCGCGCCGGGATGCAGGCCGAGCAGCCGGAACATGCGCTGCTGGTCGCGGGCCAGCGCGCGGTAGGACAGGTCGAACGACGCGCTGATGGAGCGGTTGCGGAACTCCAGCTCGTCCGGCAGCCGCCCCTCGTCCTCCAGGCGGGCGGCGAACTCGGCGAGCGTCCAGGCGGGACGGATCTGCAGCCGGCGCGCCGCCATGGTCACGGCCATCGGGAGCTGCCCGCACCGCTCGGCGATCCGCGCGGCGGCGGCGGGGTCGGCCATGACCCGCTCGCGGCCCGCGATCCGGCCGAGCAGGTCGCGGGACTCCGGCGGCGCGAACACGGCCAGCCGCAGCCGGTGGACGCCGTCCAGCCCGGCCAGGCTCCGCCGGCTGGTGATCAGCACCAGGCCGGTCGGGTCGCCCGGGAGCAGCGGCTCCACCTGGGCCTCGTCGGTGGCGTTGTCGAGGATCACCAGGGCGCGGCGGCCGTGCAGCCGGTCCCGGTACAGCGCGGCCCTCGACTCCAGGTCGGGCGGGATCCGCGCGGCGGGGACGCCGAGCTGCCGCAGGAACGTCTCCAGCACCTCGGCCGGGTCGGCGGCGGGGACCTCGGGGTCCATGGCGCGCAGGTCGGCCCACAGCTGCACCGCGCCGAAACGGCCGCGGGAGCCGATCTGGTGCGCGGCGCGGACGGCGAGGCGGGTCTTGCCGGCCCCGGCCATGCCCTCGATGGCGATCACCGTCAGCGCGGTGTCGCCGCGGCCGCCCGCGCCGTCGGCGAGACGGTTCAGGGCGTGCAGCTCCGCCTCCCGGCCGGTGAACTCGACGATGTCCATGGGGAACTGGCGCAGCGTGCCCGTCGCGGCGGGCGCCGGGCCGGGCGCCGCGCCCGGGGGCCGTCCGGCCCCCTCGCCGCCGTCACCCGCCGGGACGTAGCCGGGCCGGGGCGGCGAGCTGTCCAGCGCCGGGTCGCCGTTGAGGATCCGCCGTTCCAGCGACCGCAGCCGGGGCCCGGGGTCGATGCCCAGATCGTCGGCGAGATGCCGGCGGACCTGCGCGTACGCGTCGAGCGCGTCGGCGGACCGGCCCATCCGGTACAGGACGAGCATCAGCCGCTCCCACAGCCGCTCACGGAGCGGATGGCGCGCCACGAGCCGCCGCAGGTCGGGGACGAGCGCGTCCGAGCGGCCGAGCAGCAGGCACGCGTCGGCGTACTGCTCCATGAGGAGGAGCCTTCGCTCTTCCAGCCGCTCCACGTCGGCCTGCAGCGGGGCGCCCAGCGGCATCGCTTCGAGCGGCCGCCCCCGGTAGTGGCGCGACGCCTCGGCGAAGTCCTGCGCGGCCTGCTCCGCCCGGCCGGCGAGCAGCGCCTTCTCTCCCCTGGCGAACGCCTCCTCGAACCGGAACAGGTCGAGCTCGCCCGGCTCGACGCGGAGCAGGTAGCCGGGCGACCGGGTGACGAGGCGGTCCGCGGGCTCGCCCGCGGCGCGCAGCATCCGGCGCAGCGCGGCGATGTATCCCCGGACGTTCGCCCTCGCGGACGGGGGCGAGGTCCACCAGACGGCGTCCACCAGCCGATCGATCGGGACGACCTGGTTGGACGCCAGCAGCAGCGCGGCGAGCACCGCCTGCTGCTGCGGCCCGCCCGCACCGAGGGGACGGCCGTCCACGGCTATTTCCAGCGGTCCAAGGATGCGGAATTCCATCTGATCCCCTAACCGGCCCTGTCAGGAGCGATCACTCGTACCGCTCTTCGGGTTCCGGTCCCACCGTCGAGGATGACATCGGTCCTATACGGAAAATATACGGCACCCATGCGCCTTCCAGGGCAACCTGGTTAGCACGGATGATCAGCCAGGACCGGCAATAGTCACATTGCGAACACAAAACGTCATGACGGGGACTTCGGTATGGCGGGATACCACCGGGAACGTGTCGGGGGCTTGACCGGGAGGGAGCCGGATACGGGCGGCGGGCGGCCGGATCCGGCCGGAAAAGGAGCCGGGCGGGGCTCCTCCATTGCCCGTTGTGCGGGGGTTGCCCCTTGGGCAGGGGCCGGAGGACGGTGCGCGCGGAGCGGCGATGCCCGCGCGGCACCCAGGGCCCGGTAACCGCCCGGCTTCAGGCCACGCGACCCGTCCCCCCAGGTCACGGGGGACAGGGACATGCGCTCCGCCTCCGTAGCCCAACGGTAGAGGCATACTCCTTAAAAGAGTAGAAGTGTCGGTTCAAATCCGACCGGGGGCACAGAACTTCACCGTCGAGCGCATCATGACGGACATCTTCCTGTTTCGAGCGGACGGTCAGCGATCCAGGGCGCCCGGATGGCACCGGGGCGTCCGGCGCGTCCTGTTTTCGCCCGCCGCGCCCGCTTCCACTCCCGCGGCGGCGACGGTCGCGGCCGAGTCGAGTTCGGTTCACCCGCCATTACCCGGCCCGTATCCCAAATCCACCAGATGATCAGCTGAGCCGCCGGATAGGGGCGGCGGAGGCGAGAAAATGTGAAACTCATTCGGGTCAGGGTGGCCGGTCGCGCCGGCGCCCGGTGAGCCGGCTCCTCGCGCAGCCCTGCTCACTCCCTACCCCTCCCCTACGC
>NZ_VCKW01000459.1 GCF_005889715.1 Actinomadura soli | reverse complement strand
GCCCGGGCCAGGCTCTCCGGTGCCCTGCGGACCGGTGCCGGGGCCGACGGGGCCGCCGGGGTTCGCCGGTGTCGGCGAGGACCCGGTCGATGGCGACGGGCTTGGAGACGAAGCTGGCGGCGGGGGTGGCGGTGATGGGGAGGCTGGAGGTGCGACGGCTGGGGTCTGCGCAGGTGCCGCTGGGGCCGGGCTCGGTGCGGGGTCGGCACCAGCCTGCGAAGGTTGTGCGAACATCCACATCCACGCGCCTGCCACCAGCGCTATGAGGACGGCGATCCTGCAAGCGGCGGTCGGCGGTACCCCGCCCCCGACCGGTTCGGGTGGTGGGTGCGAGGCCTTGGCGGGTGTCACGAGGGCCCGCCAACGATGCTCTGCAACAGCTTGACCAGAACCGGAGCCAGCACCGCCACCGAGTACCCCATCGCGGCGTACCGCAGCGTCCTCTTGCCGGCCTCCACCTCGCCTGGATCGCCTCCCGCGAGCATGAGGCGGATCCCGCCGATCGTGGCGAACAACGTCGCCAACCCCACCAGCAGCCCCACGATCACGTTCCGCAGATTGCGGATCACCTCATCCAGCGACCCGGCCGCCGCCAGACCCGTGCCGGCCTCGGCCACCCCGGGGACCAGCAGCGCACTCAGCCCGCACCCCGCCGTCCACACCAGAGACCCGGCCGCCAGACGCCGTCGGGACGGTCGTGGCCTGCGCGGTACTCGATCGCGCGTGGACCTTTGAGGTGCGGTGGAGGCGGAGCCAAGTCGGCCGGTGCCGGTGTTGTGGCGGGCCTGACCGCGGTCTCGGTGAGGGCTAGGCCGATTCGCGATGAGTCGATGGGTAGTGCGGCGGGTGTACGTGCGGGTGCGCATGGCAGCGTCTCCGGAATCTCGAATGGCGGAAGCGGCTGCCAGCCGTGCGATCACCGGCGAACGGTGCGGCCCTCGGACTGCGGGCGTCCTCCTTGACGGGACACATGGGACGGATGATTGCGGCGGGGACCGGGCTCTTGGCCGTCCGTCCGAGAACGCACCGTTCGTCGGTGATCTCGACTGGCACCCATGAAGCACCGCCGAACAGGCCCGAATTCACGGTTCAGGCGTCATCCTTGATCAAGTCTTGGGGCGCCCAGCGGAAGAAATGCGCGCCCGGAAGCCCCGGTGAGACCCGAGCCGGTAGCCGTTCTCGGCCTCTGCGATACCCGATGCGAGGGGAGCGTCAAGTCATCGGACGGTCGGCCCTTCTTGACCGAACCATGGGGCGGCTGATCATGAAAATCGGGCCGCTTGGCGGTGCTTCATCAGTGCACGGGGATCGGGTGGCCGTCTCGGGTCACCCAGCAGATGAACCACACACCGCCCAACTCCAACCACCCACCTGCCGGCAATAGTCGGCCCCAGGGACAGCGGCGAATGGTTCCGCTGACCGTCTGGCTGTGCTCGGACCCTCACAACGATGAGCCGACGCCCCAACCGGCCTCCCAGCCGAGACGACCGGGCTCGGGCAGCACGATCTGCCTCCAGCACCGCCAGAGCATCGGACGGGAACTGGCCCGGCACCTGATCAGCACCTGCACCGGCGAGGGTGGTCTGGTCGTCGAGGGCTTCACCACCAGTGAAGCCGCGCTGGTCGCCGCCGCCGAACTCGACCGCCGCGCCGTCGCGCTGGTCCCGCACTTCCCGCTCGCCCGGCACATCGGCACCCGACTCCGCGCCACCCTGGACCAGCGGCGGCTGACGCGGGTGCAGATGCGCCCTGTCCGGCCCGACCAGATGGCCAGAGGGCTGGCCGATGACCTCGGCCAGGTCTCTCTGGTCATTGGTGCCCCGCCGCCGTACGAGACCGGCGGCCACAACCCGAAGCGAGGTTCACAGACGGGCTGCCCGGCATGCCGGGCGGACCTGTGGATGCTCTCCAGTGAACAGCTGGGCCTGTTCTTGGCTGCGGCGTGGAAGGTGCTGCGCCCCGGAGGTGTCCTGGCGATTACCACTACCGCCCGCCAGCAGGCCGGGCGCCTTATCGACCCCGCACCGCGCATCATCCGCCAAGCCCAGGGGCTGGGGTTCCGGTACGCCCAGCACATCATCGCGCTGCGCGTCCCGATCGACGGAGACGCTCTGGTCGTCCAGGCCGGGCCCGCCGACCTGGCTGAGCTGCGCGACACCCGCTCCGGCGTGTTGCCGCCGCCCGTCAGCGTCCACGCGGACGTCACCTTGCTGAGCAAACCGCCGAGGGAGCCCGGGGACCGGCAGGAGGGGGACGCGCGATGAACCACAACGCGCCCACCTCGCCGAGGCATTCGTCGATGCTGGCGTCGGTGCTGGCCACCGGTCAGCGGCCATCCCGGCTGCAGCGTCAGGGCCGCTACACGCCCGAGTCGATGCGGCACCCCGGCAAGATGCTGCCCGCCATCGCCGCCACCGTCATCGACGCCTTCACCCGGCCCGGTGACCTGGTCGTCGATCCGATGTGCGGGATCGGCACCACTCTGGTCGAAGCCGTGCACCTGGGCCGCGATGCCGCCGGGGTGGAGTACGAACCCGACTTCGTCCACCTCACCCTGGGCAACCTGCGGCATGCCCGTGCCAAGGGCGCGACCGGCCGTGCGCAGGTGGCGTGCGGTGACGCCCGCAACATCGCCACCATCTACCGCGCCCGGCGCGGCCAGGCGGCGTTGGTGCTGACCTCACCGCCGTACGGGTCCCGCACGCACGGGCACATCCGCTCGGGCCGAGACAACGGCGGCGGCAAGGTGGTTAAGCGCCACCACCGCTACTCCACCGACCGCGGCAACCTCGCCCACCATCCACTCCCGGGCCTACTGAACGGCTTCGGCCAGATCCTGGCCGGCAGCGCCGGCCTGCTCCGGCCCCGAGGCGTGATCGCGGTGACCGTCCGCCCCATTCGGGTCCAAGGTGAGCTGATTGACCTGCCCGGCCAGGTCATCGACACCGCGAACAAGAACGGTCTGGTCCTTGTCGGGCGGTGCGCTGCCCTGTTGGCGGGCTTGCGTGACGGCCGGCTGGTCAACCGGGCCTCCTTCTTCCAGATGCTCGAAACCCGCCGGGCCCGCGATCGCGGCATCCCGGCCTGCGCCACCGCGCACGAAGACCTCTTGATCTTCAAGCCCGCCACCGACCTGCGGGAGGTGAGCCGATGACCGCGAACCGCCATAGCAAGCGTGCCGGACGCAACCGGGTGCTGGAGATGCTGGCCATCCTGCAGCTCGGCCTGTGCGGACGGTGCGGACGCGCCAGCTACGCCACCCGCCGTACCGCCCGGCACGCCGCCAGCATCGCTGCGCCCGGCGCCGGGCTGCGCACCTACCGGTGCGGTGATGCCTGGCACCTGACCAGCCCACCGCAGCGTCGCCAGCGCATCACCCCGCCCGTCACCCTCGTCCAGGATCTCCGGGGCAGCAGGGCGGGGCTTGACCGGCGGGATGGAGGCGAGCGTGCATACCGGTGCTCCGGCCCGGCCCAATCCGCTGGTCTGCAAGCCGCAGGACATGCGTCCGGGCACCGGAGCGGACCCGCTCCGCTGGCAGACGCACCCAGCGCCCCACTGGCCTGTTCCCGCACTGCATGCGGGGGTGGGC
>NZ_VCKW01000458.1 GCF_005889715.1 Actinomadura soli | reverse complement strand
TCGGCCAGGACGAGCGGCTCACCCCCTACGAGGCGCTGGAGGTCTACACGGCCGGGTCGGCGGCGGCGTCCGGCGACCAGGACGACAAGGGCCGGATCACCGTGGGCCGCCTGGCCGACTTCACCGTGCTCGGCCAGGACCCGCTGCACGCCGAGCCGGACGAACTGGCGCAGATCCCGGTCCTGTCCACCTGGGTCGGCGGCCGCCAGGTCTGGCACGCCGGCTGACCCGTACCACAACGATCCAGGAGGTCCCGATGTCCACCTTCGCGCCGGAGGACGGCCGCACGATCAGCGAGCTGCGCGACCTGTACGACGCCGGGGAGGCCACCCCGGTGGACGCCGTCGAGGCCGCGCTCGGCCGGATCGAGCGGGACGGCGGCGACGCCGGGCTGCGCGCGTTCGCGCACCTGCGCGCCGGCCGGGCCCGCGAGGAGGCGGAGGAGGCGGCGCGGCGCCTCGCGGCCGGGGCCGCGCGGGGGCCTCTCGACGGCGTGCCGATCGCCGTCAAGAGCATGGTCGCGATGGCCGGGATGCCGCAGGACGCGGGCTCCCGCGTCCTCGAGGGGCAGTACGCCGACCGCGACGCGACCCTGGTCAGCGCGCTGAAGGAGGCCGGCGCGGTGATCGTCGGCACGACCTCCATGGACGAGTTCGCGCTCACCACGCTCGGCCCGGCCCGCAACCCGTTCGACCGGGCCAGGACGGCGGGCGGCTCCAGCGGCGGTTCGGCGGCGGCCGTGCGGGCCGGGATGTGCTTCGCGGCCATCGGCACCGACACCGGCGGCAGCATCCGGATCCCGGCGGCGTGCTGCGCGGTCGTCGGGCTCAAGCCGACCTACGGCCTGCTGCCCACCGACGGGATCATCCCGCTGGCCTGGTCGCTCGACCACGCCGGGCCGATCGGCAGGACGGTGGCGGACGTCGCGGCGATGTTCGGCGTCCTGCTCAGCGGCGCCGCCGGCGGGAACCCCGGCTCCGGGCCCGGCTTCGGGTCCGGCTTCGGGTCCGGCTTCGGGGGCAACGGCTCCGCCCCGGCGGCCGGGCTCGGCGGGATGCGCATCGGGATCCCGTCCGACGAGTACCTGAGCGTCGCCGACCCGCACCTGCTCGCGGAGTTCCGCACCGCGCTCGCCGCCGCGGCGGACGCGGGCGCCGAGGTCCTCCGGATCGAGCTGCCCGGCCAGGAGGAGGTCAAGGGCGTCCACTGGCCGGTGCTGTCCGCCGAGATGGCCGCGTACCACCTGCGCCGGTTCGGCGCGTCCGAGGACCGCTACAACGCGCCGATGAAGGACGGGATCTCCGCGGGCGCGACCGTCACCACCGAGGAGTACCTGACCGCGCAGCGCGGCCGTCCCGTCCTGCGCGCCAAGGTGGACGCGGCCCTGTCCGGCGTGGACGTCATCGCCCTGCCGACCATGGCGATCGACCCGCCCGAGATGGGCCGCACGGAAGTGGACCTCGACGGACGTCCCGAGGACGCCGTGGCCGCCATGGTCCGGCTGACGTCCCTCGCCAACCACACCGGGCACCCGGCCGTGTCCGTCCCGCCCGGCACCGCGCCCGAGGACCGTCCGGCCGGGGTGCAGCTCATCGGCCGCCACTACGACGAGCGGCGCCTCCTGTCGGTGGCCGCCGGCCTGGAGGCCATGGGCTGAGCGTCTTCCGCCCGGCCGCCGGGGATGCCCATCTCGGTCATTGCCTGGTCGATGAACGAGGCGGCGGGCTCGTCCGTCGCGCCGATCCTGCGGAGGGCGGCGATCCCGAGGTAGATCCCGTACCCGGCGACGACGCGGCGGCGGGCAAGGCCGGGCGGGACGCCGAGCTGCTCCAGCGACGCCTGCATGTACCCGAGGCGGCGGGCGCTCACCCGCCGGGCCACCTCGGCGACGGCCGGGTCGTCGGCCTCGCTGATCAGGCGGAAGGAGATCGCGGCGTCGACGGGGTCGGAGAGGGCGCTCTGCAGGAGGGTCCGCATCCGCCGCGCGGGGTCGGCGATCTCGTCCAGGTCGGCGATCACGGACTCGGTGTCGCGCTCCCAGAGCGCGAGCGCGGCCTCCAGCAGCGCGCGGCGGTTGCGGAAGTGCCAGTAGAAGCTGCCCTTCGTCGCGCCCAGCCGGACGGCGAGCGGCTCCACCGCGACCGCGGCGAGGCCCCCGCCGGACAGGGCGTCCAGCGCGGCCCTGGCCCAGTCGTCGGCAGTAAGTCGGGTCACATTGCCACCCTTCCATACGGCAGCGTACGGTGAGAACATACGCCACCGTATGGAGGGCCGGATCATGGTCTACAACATGCACGAACGCTTCGTCCGCGCCGAGCCCGAGCGGATCTGGGAGGTGCTCACCACGATCGGCTCCGGGGACGACCGCCTGTGGCCCGAGGGGAAGGGGACCTTCCGGCTGCCCGAGGGACTCGCCCCCGGCGCCCCGGTCGAGCACTCCTCGCTGCGCTACCGCGTCGGGACGGTCGAGCCCGGCCGCAAGCTCTGGTTCGACACCGGCAAGCAGCTCAGCGAGGGGCACGGCTTCACCCTGATCGAGCGGGACGGCGGCACGCTCGTCCGGCACGAGCTCAAGGGCCGCACCGGGGGGATGTTCCGGCTGATGTGGCCGCTGGTGATCCGGCGGCAGCACGACATCGTGATCGAGCTGATCCTGGACAACCTGGAGCGGGAGGCGGTACGCGCCGCGCTGTGACACGATCAAGGTGCGTAATGATCATCTCCGGCGGCGCGCCCTCCGCTCCCCGACTCCGGACGCGCGCCGCCCGCACCGGAAGGACACGCACGTGCGCACCCTCCGCTCAACGCTGATCGCGTCGGTCGCGGCGCTGCTCTGGCTCGGCTTATCCGCGCCGCCCGCGCTCGCCGCACCCGCGCTCGCCGCGCCCGCTCTCGCGGCACCGGCCGAACCCCGTCCGCCATCGCCCGGCGGCACCGTCTCCCCCATGATCATCGGCGGGACCGACGCGCCCGAACCGTACTCGTTCATGGTGTCCCTGCAGACCGTCCAGTCGGAGCATTTCTGCGGGGGCAGCCTGCTCACCGCCGACTGGGTCGTCACCGCCTTCCACTGCGTCAGGGGCAGGCAGCCCGAAGACCTCCGGCTCCGCATCGGAAGCCTCCGCTTGGACGGCGGCGGGAGCGCCCGCCTGGCCGAGCGGATCGTCCTGCATCCCGAGGGCAGCCCCGCACGGTTCGACGTCGCGCTCGTCCGGCTCGATAAGCCGGTCGCGAACGCGCCGGTCGCCCTGGACGTCCGGCAGCCCGCCGGCACTCCGGCGCGGCTCCTCGGCTGGGGATGCACGCAGGTCGGCGTCTTCTGCGGCGACGAAGGCAGGCCCGAGGTGCTGCAGCAGCTCGACTCGGCGGTCCGCGCGCCCGCGGGCTGCGTGAACGTCCAGGCGCCCATCGACCCGGACTCCGAGGTCTGCACCGGGAACCCGGAGACCGCCACCGGCCCCTGCTTCGGCGACTCGGGCGGGCCCCTGCTGCGGCAGACCCCGGACGGCTGGCGGCTCATCGGCGCGTTCAGCCGCGTCGAGGTGCTCCCCCAGGACCCCGGCGACCCCCCGCGGTTCCCCGACTGCAGCACGGG
>NZ_VCKW01000457.1 GCF_005889715.1 Actinomadura soli | reverse complement strand
CCCCCGAGTCGCACCGGAGCCGCCCCGGGCCGCGCCCCGCGAGCCCCGGCCGGACGCTTTGTCACGCCTCGCCGGTACCGGCCCCCAGGACCGGCAATGCTTGATCCAAAAGGGCGAAACCGGTCACCGGTGGGACTAACATCGTGCTACGTGACGAGCATCAGCCTTGACGGCACAGACCTGGCAAGTATCGACGCCGACGCCATCGTGATCGGCGTCGCACCGGCCGGGACGGGTGTCGCCCCGGCCGCCGGCTCCGAGGACCTCGACCGCGCGCTGGACGGAAGGCTCGCCGAGGCGCTCGCCGCGCTGGGCGCCACCGGCAAGGCCGGCGAGGTCACCAAGCTGCCCGCGCTCGGCGCCGTCGCCGCCAAGCTGATCGTCGCCGCCGGGCTGGGCGAGACGCCCTCCGCCGAGGACGTCCGCCGCGCCGCGGGCGCCGCCGTCCGCTCCCTCGCCGGGCACGCGAAGGTCGCCGTCGCGCTGCCGGCCGCGTCAGCCGACGACGTCGAGGCCGTGGCGCTGGGCGCGCTTCTCGGCGCCTACTCGTTCGACTCCTACCGCACCGGCGACGAGCACAAGAGCCCGGTCGTGGAGATCCGCCTCCTGGCCCCGGCGTCCGAAGAGGCGGCCGTCGAGCGGGCCCGGACCCTCGCCGCGTCCGTCACGCTCGTCCGCGACCTGGTCAACACCCCGCCCTCCCACCTGTGCCCCGAGGACCTCGCCGGCGAGGCCGAGCGGGTCGCCGGGGAGACGGGCCTCGCCATCGAGGTCCTGGACGAGAAGGCGCTCGTCGAGGGCGGCTACGGCGGCATCGCGGGCGTCGGGCAGGGCTCGGTCAACCCGCCGCGCCTCGTCCGGCTCGCCTACGCCCACCCGGAGGCGGCCAAGACGCTCGTCCTGGTCGGCAAGGGCATCACGTTCGACTCCGGCGGCCTGTCCCTCAAGCCGTCCGAGGCCATGGACTGGATGAAGTCCGACATGGGCGGCGCCGCCGCCGTGCTCGGCGCGCTCGCCGCCATCGCCAGGCTCAAGCCCACGGTCAACGTGGTCGGCTACATGACCATCGCGGAGAACATGCCGAGCGGCACCGCGCAGCGCCCCTCCGACGTGCTGCGCATCTACGGCGGCAAGACCGTCGAGGTCCTCAACACCGACGCGGAGGGCCGCCTCGTCATGGCGGACGCCCTCGTCCGCGCCGGCGAGGACTCCCCCGACCTCCTCGTGGACGTGGCGACGCTGACCGGCGCGCAGCTCGTCGCGCTGGGCACCCGCACCACCGGCATCATGGCCAACGACGACGACGTCCGTGAGAAGGTGGTCGCGGCTGCCGGCCGCGCCGGGGAGGCGTCCTGGGGCATGCCGCTTCCGGCGGAGCTGCGCAAGGGCCTCGACTCGTCCGTCGCCGACATCGCCAACATCAGCGGCGACCGGTGGGGCGGGATGCTCGTCGCCGGAACGTTCCTCAAGGAGTTCGTGCCGGACGGCGTCAAGTGGGCCCACCTCGACATCGCCGGCCCGGCCTTCAACAAGGGCGAGCCGTACGGCTACACCCCGAAGGGCGGCACCGGCGCCGCCGCCCGCACGCTGGTCCAGATCGCCGAAGACCTCGCCGACGGAGTTCTGTGAAGGGCCGCCGGGGTTCTGTGAAGGCCCCCGGGGTTCTGTAGGGTCCCGGAAACCAGGAGACGGTAATTCTGCAGGGGCCCCGCCCGCCGTCCCCGGGGGAGAACAGAATAGATTCCTTGTGGCGGCGGGGGCCCGCGACCGGCGCGCCCGCCCCGGACCACGACCACCTGACGTGGCGCCCGGACCACGCGGCGCCACGACCCCGGGGAAAGGGAGCGTCCAGTGGCTGACAACGGCCCCTTCGACATCGTCGTCCTAGGTGCCGGCAGCGGCGGTTACGCGTGCGCGCTGCGCGCCGCCGAGCTCGGCAAGTCCGTCGCGCTGATCGAGCGGGACGAGTCCCTAGGCGGGACGTGCCTCAACCGCGGCTGCATCCCCACCAAGGCGCTGCTGCACGCGGCCGAGGTGGCGGACCAGTCCCGCGAAGCCGCCAAGTTCGGCGTGAAGGCCACGTTCGAGGGCATCGACGTCGCGGGCGTGAACGCCTACAAGGACAAGGTCGTCTCGACGACCGTGAAGGGCCTCACCGGGCTGATCAAGGCCAGGGGCATCGAGGTCGTGCACGGCACCGGACGGCTCACCGGCCCGGCCACGGTCGAGGTCGCCACCGCCGCCGGCGAGGCCCGCACGATCGAGGGACGGCACATCGTCCTCGGCACCGGCTCCCAGCCGAAGTCGCTGCCCGGCCTCGACATCGACGGCGAGCGCGTCATCTCCAGCGACCACGCGCTGCGGCTCGACCGCGTCCCCGGCTCCGTCGTCATCCTCGGCGGCGGCGTGATCGGCGTCGAGTTCGCCAGCGTCTGGCGCTCGTTCGGCGCGGACGTCACCATCGTCGAGGCCCTCCCGCACCTGCTGCCGCTGGAGGAGGAGTCCAGCTCCAAGCGGCTGGAGCGCGCGTTCCGCAAGCGCGGCATCAAGTTCGAGCTCGGCACGCGCTTCGAGAGCGCCAAGCCGACGCAGGGCGGCATCTCCGTCACCCTCGAGGGCGGCAAGACGATCGACGCGGAACTGCTGCTGGTCGCGGTCGGCCGCGGCCCGATCTCCGACGGCATCGGCCTGGCCGAGGCCGGCGTCGAGACCGAGCGCGGGTTCGTCAAGGTCGACGAGTACTGCCGGACGAACGTCCCCACGATCTCCGCGGTCGGCGACCTGATCCAGACGCCGCAGCTCGCCCATGTCGGCTTCGCCGAGGGGATCCTCGTCGCCGAGCGGCTGGCCGGGCTCGACCCGGCGTCGATCGACTACGACGGCGTTCCCCGCATCACCTACTCCGACCCCGAGGTGGCCTCGGTCGGCATCACGTCCGCCGTGGCCCGAGAGCGCGGGTACGAGATCAAGGAGGTCACCTACGACCTGGCCGGCAACCCCAAGAGCAAGATCCTGGGGACGCAGGGCGAGGTCAAGGTGATCGCGGCCGTGGACGGTCCCGTCCTCGGCCTGCACATGGTCGGGGCGCGCGTGGGCGAGCTCATCGCGGAGGGGCAGCTCATCTACAACTGGGAGGCGCTCCCGGGCGAGGTGGCCCAGCTGATCCATCCGCACCCGACCCAGTCCGAGGCGGTCGGCGAGGCGCATCTCGCCCTCGCCGGCAAACCATTGCACGTGCACGGCTGATACGCCGCAACGAGTATTCCGAAGGAGCAGCTGAGACATGCCGGTCTCCGTCACCATGCCCCAGCTCGGCGAGAGCGTCACCGAGGGCACCGTCACCCGCTGGCTCAAGAAGGAGGGCGAGCGCGTCGAGACCGACGAGCCGCTCCTGGAGGTGTCGACCGACAAGGTCGACACGGAGATCCCCTCCCCCGCCTCGGGCATCCTGACCAGCATCACCGTCGCCGAGGACGAGACCGTCGAGGTCGGCGCGGAACTGGCCGTCATCGGCGACGAGGGCGAGTCGTCGTCCGGCGGGGACGCGCCCGCCGCGGCGGCCGAGGAGGCGCCCGCGGCGGAGGCCCCCGCCGAGCAGG
>NZ_VCKW01000456.1 GCF_005889715.1 Actinomadura soli | reverse complement strand
CCCCACCACCGGCCCCATGCCCGACTCCCTCGCGCCCCTGCTCGAATGGCTCCTCTCGCGCCTGGACGACCACCACATCACCGTCGAGGACATGGCCGGCTACTCGGGCGTCTCCCCCCGGACCCTCACCCGCCAGTTCACCAGCCGCCTCGGCCTCCCGCCCGCGCGCTGGCTGCTGGAGCGCCGCCTCGCCGCCACCCGCGCCCTGCTGGAGGAGACCGACCTGCCCGTCGAGACCATCGCCACCCGCGTCGGCCTGTCCTCGGCGGTCAACCTCCGCCGCCGCTTCCACACCGCCCTGCACACCACCCCGGCCGCCTACCGCCGCTCCTTCCGCTGAGATCCGCGGGCCGATGCCGTCGGCGCAAGGCGCGGCCACGCCCCGATGGGCGGGCGATGACCGCTGTCGGTGCCATCGCGTTTAATCGAAGGGTGGACGTTGGAGAACGCATCGCGGAGCTGGCCGCCGAGGTCAAGCGGCTGAACGACCTGTACTACGGCGCCGGCGACAGCCCCGTGCCGGACGCCGACTACGACGCGCTGAAGGACGAGCTGGCGGCGCTCGTCGCCGAGCGCCCGGAGCTGGAGCCGTCCGACAGCCCGCTCGGCAAGGTCAACGCGCCGGCGGAGCTGACCGGCCCGACCGTCCGGCACGCGCGCCCGATGCTGTCGCTGGCGAAGGCGACCGGCGAGGAGCAGATCCGCACGTTCTGCGAGCGGTTCGGCGGCCGGGTCTTCCGCGTGTCGGAGAAGCTCGACGGGCTCTCGCTCAGCGTCGTCTACACCGGCGGGAAGCTCGACTACGTCGCCACGCGCGGGACCGGCGCGGTCGGCGAGCTGGTCACCGAGAAGGTGCGGCACGTGATCCCGGGCCTGCCGGCCGAGATCGAGCTGCCCGGGCGCATCGAGGTCCGCGGCGAGGCGGTGATGCTCCGGTCGGTGTGGGCCGCCTACAACGAGGCCCACCCGGAGCGCACGCTGACCAACCCGCGGTCGGGCGCCGCCGGGACGCTGGTGCTGAAAGACCCCGAGGCCGCCGCGCAGGCCAAGCGGCTGCTGCGGTTCTTCGCGTTCGGCACCGACCGCGACGGCGTCGCGGTGGACGACCCCGCGGGCTTCGAGCCGGTCGCCCAGTACGTGTGCACCACGGTCGACGAGGTGATGGACGCGATCCACGAGATCGGCGGCCGCCGCGACGGGCTCGACTACGAGATCGACGGCGCGGTCGTGCGGCTGCACGAGCCCGCGGCGTTCGACGCGGCGGGCTTCAACAGCGCCGAGCCGCGCGGGGCGATCGCGTTCAAGTACCCGCCGGAGGAAAAGCTGACGACGCTGCTGTCGGTCGAGTGGCCGGTCGGCAAGATCGGACGCGTCCCGCCGCGGGCGAAGGTCGCGCCGGTGTTCGTCGGCGGCGTGACGGTGGAGAACATCACCCTGCACAACCCGCGCCTGATCCGCGAGCGCGACCTGCGGATCGGCGACACGGTGGCGGTCGTGCGGCGCGGCGACGTGATCCCGTTCGCGGGCCGCTCGCTGCCGGAGCGGCGCGACGGCGGCGAGGTCGAGATCGTCCCGCCGGAGCACTGCCCGTCGTGCGGGTCCGAGCTGGAGGTCCGCGGCACCGGCGAGGAGCGCTGGTGCGTGAACCTGCAGTGCCCGGCGCAGGCGACGCGGCGGCTGATGCACTGGGCCTCGCGCCCGGCGGCCGACATGGAGGGCGTCGGCGACACGTGGATCGAGAAGCTCGCCGAGGACGGCGTCCTGCGGCGCCGCAGCGACTTCTACGACCTGACCGCCGAGCAGCTGCTCGGCTACGAGCGGATGGGCGAGGTCAGCGCCAGGAACATGGTCGACTCGATCGCGGCCTCCACGGGGATGGGGCTGCGGCGCGCGCTGATCGGGCTGGCGATCCCGATGGCGTCCGAGGGCACGGCCAAGCGGCTCTGCCTGGCCGGCTACGAGCGCATCGAGGACATCGCGGCGGCGACGGCCGACGACCTCGTGGCGATCCGCGACATCGGCCCGAAGGTCGCCGAGAGCATCGTGGCCTTCTTCGCCCGCACGGAGGTCCGGGAGGAGATCGCGGCGCTGCGCGAGCGCGGCGTGAACCTCGACGTCCTGGACGAGGACCGCCCGGTCGACGCGCTGGCCGCGGGCGACTCGCCGCTCAAGGGCAAGGCCGTCGTGATCACCGGCGCGTTCACCGACCCCCGCTCGGGCGCGAAGATCAGCCGTCCGGACGTCACGCGCCTGGTCGAGCAGGCCGCCGCGACCACCGCGTCCTCGGTCTCGGCCACGACCGACTACCTGCTCGCCGGCGACAACGTCGGCGCCGCCAAGACCGGCAAGGCCGAGAAACTCGGCGTCACGGTCGTCGACCAGGGCCGCCTCTGGCGCTGGCTGGCCGAAGCCGGCGTCATCTAGCCTCATCGCCGCCCTTCGCTACGAGGCGGGCACCCGGCGTTAAGAGCGGACGGGACGGATTGGCGTCGTTAGCGCCGGAACCGCACGCGAAATGAGGGGACGTCAACAGAGGACGTCAGGCATTCAGTCTTTATAGAATGAAAATTGAAATTTACGTCATGCTTGCGGGGTCCACTCGATTCGGCATAGCTTCCCGGCTATGCAAGTGGAACTGCGCCATTTGCGGGTGCTCTGCCAGGTCGCGGAGATGGGCAGCATCACGCGCGCCGCGGCGAGTCTGGGCGTGTCCCAGCCGACGCTCAGCAACCAGCTCCGCCGTATTGAGAAGGCGTTCGGCGGTCCGTTGTTCGTCCGCGGCCCGCAGGGCATCAGCCCCACGGCGCTGGGACGGCACGTCCTGGCCCGCGCGCGGGGCGTGCTGGCCGACATGGACGACCTGCTCGCCACCGTGCCGGGCGACGGGTCCCGTCCCGGCATCCGGCTCGGCACACACCCGCACATCCTGCTGGGCGAGTGGCTGCGCAGGCTCGAGACCGAGCTGCCCCACCGCACCGTCAGCACCAACCTGGACTACTCCGGCGCCGTCCTGACCCGCCGCCTCGCCAACGACCAGGTCGACGTCGTCCTCATGGGACGCGTCGCCGACCACCACGCGCCGCAGTGCCCGCCCGGGATCACCGAGCGGGTCATCATCATCGAGCCGTGCGGCATCGCGATCGCGTCCAGCCATCCGCTCGCGTCGCGGGGCCGGGTCAGCCTGGCCGATCTCGCCGGGGAGACGTGGATCCCGCCGCAGGGCGGCGACGACGGCGGCACCGCCCTGCTCCGCGCCGCCTGCGAGGCGGCCGGGTTCACGCCGCGGTTCCGGTACGCCGGCGCGGACGTCAACGTCATGGTCGGGTTCGTCGCGGCCGGGTTCGCCATCGCACTCGCCTCGCCGACCTGGCTGACCCCCGAGGGGATCACCGTCGTCGCGCTCTCCGACCACGTCACCGACGCGTACCGCGTCCTGCGCTGGCGCACCGCCGGGGTGCCGGCCGGTGAGATCGACATCCTGCACCGGACGTTCCACGATCTGTACCGGCCGATCGTCCAGCGCAACATCACCGCGCTGCGCTGGCTCGCCGACAACCCCGACGCGCGCCCCCAGATCATCGACGTCCCCGCCGCCTGACGGCGCGGCCCGACCG
>NZ_VCKW01000455.1 GCF_005889715.1 Actinomadura soli | reverse complement strand
GCCCACACCACGACAACCGCCTCCTCCGCGTCTCACCGCGCCCCCGTCCCCCGAACGGACACCACACCGCTCCCGGAGCCGGCGTCGCCGCCGGAGGCCGTGGCGCGGGCGGGATCGGTGTCCCGTACCGGCGCCGAGCCGCCGGACACCGAAGCCGACCGCGACGGGATCACACGCCTCGGTGACCCGGTCGCGGTCTGGCCGTGCGCCGGCTGCGGACGGCCCGTGCCGCAGCCGGTGCGCGGCGCCCGCACCGTCCGCTACTGCCAGGACGACGACGGCGCGTGCGAACGGTCCGCACGCGACGCCCGCGCGCGCGGGCTGGAGTCCCCGGGACTGACCGGCCAGGTCGCCTGGACGTGGGAGATGGTCGACCGGCTCGAAGGCGCCGCCGACCGGCTCGCGGGCGCGCTGATGTCCGAGCTGAGCGTCGCCGGCGTCGAACGGCGGATCTCGGGTGCCCGCGCCGACGCCGCCGGGCACATCGCGGTCGCGCAGCGGGAACGCGACGCGTCCCAGCAGCAGGCGGAGGCCGCCTGGCGGGAGGCGGCCTCCGCCCGCGAGCGCGCCGACACCGCCGTCCGGGACGCCGCGTCGGTCCGCGCCGAGGCCGAGCGCCTCACCGGCGAACTCGACGCCGCCAGGCGGGAATGCCAGGCCGCCAAGGACGAGGCCGAAGCCGCCGGCGCCGCCCGCCTCGCCGCGGAACGCGACCGCGACCGCGTCGCCGCCCGCGAGGGCGAGCTGATCGCCTCCCTGGAGAGCGCCCGCTCGGAACTGGTCACCCTGCACGGACGGCTGTCGGACGCGGAGACCCTCGCCGAGGGCCAGCGCGTCGAGGCGGACGCCGCGAAACGCTCCGCCGAGGACCTGCGCTCCGCCGTCCGCGACGCCGAGGCCAAGCGCGGCCAGGCCGTCGCCGACTGCGACCAGTTCCAGGCGCGGGCACGGGAGTTCGAGCGGCACAACTGGCAGCTGACGCGCACGGCCGAGGAACTGCGGGCCGCGGTCAAGGCCCTCACCGCCGAACGCGACGCGGCCCGCGCCGAGGCCGACCGCGCGCGCCGCCGGGTCGACGCCCTCACCGCCGTCACCGACGGACGCCCCGACTTCGGCCCCCGCGACGGCGGCCGCCGCGACAGCGGTCCCCGCTCCGCCGCCGACCGGGAGCCGCCGACCGGGCTGCACCCCCTCCCGCCGCTGAAAGGCCCGTCCCCGAACGGCGCCGACCCGCTGGCCACCGACCCCAGGAACCTCACCGACCCAAGGAACCTCACCAACGACCCAAGGAACCTCCACGATCCCAGGACCCTCAACGGACATCGCCTGCCTCACGCCGGATGACCTTCGCTGGCAGGACGTCGAAAAGCTAGGAGGTGAGGCCCTTCCCCACACTGCACTGGCCCTGAACCGGCCGCCGTATCGCACCGGGGTGGTACGGCGGCCGGTACCTATCGGCGCGCCTCCAGGAAGGCGGCGTAGTCGAGCGCCCCGGCATGGACGGCGGCGTGCACCGCGCGGGCGATCCTCGATCCCCACGTGGAACGCGGTCCCGCGAAGTCCTCCTGCGCACCGCCCACGGTCGTGGCGGCGACGCAGATGGCATCGGACGCGGTGCCCGTGCAGGGATATCCCGCTTCGAGGAGCGCCTGGGCCTTGGCCTCGGTGGCGGTGACGACCGCGTTCACCAGCGCCGCGTCGCTCAACGGCACCGGAACGGCGACGACGATGTTGACCGTCCCGGGCGTCCACGACGACGGCGCCTCACCGATCGACCGCAGCGGCGGCGGGGGAGGCGTCCCGCCGTCCAGGTGGATCGGCGCGAGTTCGGGGTCGGCGCTCCCGGCGGGCGCGGCGGCCCAGGTGGGGACACGAAGCCCGACCGTGGCGGAGACGCTCGCGCCCTCGTCGTCCCGCCGCATGGTGCGGGACACCGACGCCGCCGTGAGCATGCCGACGCCGGGCCCCTCCAAGCCGTGCGACCTGGCGAGCTCCTCCAGATGGACGACCGGGTCCGTCCGCGAATAGCCGCCCGCGACCTGCGCGTTCAGCACCCAGCGGGCCGGGCCGATCCCGCCGCCCAGCATGGCCGACGAGATCATCCGGTGCCCGCCGCCGGCCCGCCACACCGTCGCCGCGAGCCGCTTCCCGTCCTCCTCGCGCCACGTCATCTCGACCTTCACGGACGCTCCAAAGGACGCTCCAAGGGACGTTCCAGCGACAGGATCGGCCGGCCGCCGGGCCCGGCGCCGACGTGCACACGCGCGTCGAAATGCTCCTCGACGGCGGCGCGGGTGAGGACCCGCGCGGGCGGGCCCGCCGCGGCGACCCGTCCGTCCGAGAGGAGGACCAGGTCGTCGGCGTACTGCCCCGCCAGCGTCAGGTCGTGGATCGTCGTCACCACGGTCAGCTCGTCGGACAGCCGCAGCTGGTCGACCAGCTCCATCACCTGCTGCTGGTGGCCGATGTCCAGGGCGGTCGTCGGCTCGTCCAGCAGCAGCACCGACGTCTGCTGCGCCAGCGCCCGCGCCAGCACCGCCCGCTGCCGCTCACCGCCCGAGAGGTGGTCCAGCGGACGGGACGCGAACCCGGTGAGATCCAGCCGGTCGAGGACCTCCGCCACGATGGCCCGGTCGCGGGCGCTCTCCCGCCCGAGATGCGGGATGTACGGGGAACGTCCGAGAAGGGTGTAGTCGAAGACGGTCATCCCGACCGGGATGTTCGGGCTCTGCGGCGCGTAGGCGATCAGCCGGGCCCGCTGCCTCGGCTTCAGCGCGGCCAGGTCCGACCCGGCCAGCGTGATGCCGCCCCTGGACGGCACCAGGCCCAGAACGGCGCGCAGCAGCGTCGACTTCCCCGCCCCGTTCGGCCCGATGACCGCCGTCCACGACCCGGACGGGACGTCCAGCGACACGCCCTTCAGCACCGGCCGCCCGCCGAGCGCCACGTCCAGCCCCCGGATCTCGATGGTCACGTGTCCACCTGCCTGCGGCTGGCGCGCAGCACCGCGACGAAGAACGGCCCGCCGACGAATGCCGTCACGACACCGAGCGGAAGCTCGCCGGGCTTGATCACCGTCCGCGCCACCAGGTCCGAGACCTCCAGGAACGCCGCCCCGCCGAGCAGCGACAGCGGCAGAACGATCCGATACGAACCGCCCGCCAGCCGCCGAACCGCATGCGGTACCACGATCCCGACGAACCCGATCAGCCCGCTCACCGCCACCGCGCACGCCGTCGCCAGCGACGCCGCGACCAGCACGATCAGCCGCACCCGCGCCGCCGACAGGCCCAGCGCCGCCGCCTCCTCGTCACCGACGCTCAGCACGTCCAGCAGCCGCCCGTGCGCCAGCAGCACCACGGTCGACACCAGCGCGTAGGGGGCGATCAGCGCGAGCTGATGCCAGTCCGCCGACCCGACCCCGCCGAGGATCCAGGAGAAGATCCGTTGCAGCTCCTCGGCCTTCAGTTGCTGGACGAACGTCTGCACCGCCGCCAGGAACGACGACACCGCGACCCCCGCCAGCACCAGCGTCGCCACGCCGTTCCCCCGTCCCGCCGCGCTGCCCAGCGCATACGCCAGGAACACCCCGGAGATCGCGCCCACGAACGCCGCGAGCGGCACCCCGTACCCCGGGTCGCCCGGCACCAGCGCGATCACCACGGTCGCCCCGACCC
>NZ_VCKW01000454.1 GCF_005889715.1 Actinomadura soli | reverse complement strand
GGACCGGCGGGCGACGGCGGGGAACGTGATCGCGCAGCGGGACATCGAGAAGGTGTTCCGGGCGGACGAGTTCTCGGCGATCGCCATCGCGGGGACGGCGGGCATCGGGATCGAGATGGTGCGGCTGTTCCAGGTGGAGCTGGAGCATTACGAGAAGCGCGAGGGCCGGACGCTGTCGGTGGAGGGCAAGGCGAACCGGCTGGCGACGATGGTGCGGCAGAACCTGGGCATGGCGATGCAGGGGCTGGCCGTGGTGCCGCTGTTCGCGGGGTATGACGAGGAGCGGGACGAGGGCCGGATCTTCTCGTACGACCCGGCGGGCGGACGGTACGAGGAGCGGGAGTTCTACTCGGTCGGGTCGGGTTCGGTGTTCGCGCGGGGCGCGTTGAAGAAGCTGTACCGTGCGGACCTGTCGGCGGAGGACGCCGGGCTGGTGTGCGTGCAGGCGCTGTACGACGCGGCCGATGACGATTCGGCGACGGGCGGTCCTGATCTGACGCGCCGGATCTTCCCTGTGGTGGCGTCGGTGACGTCGGACGGGTACCGCCGGCTGGGCGAGGACGAGGTGGGCGCGTTGGCGCGGGCCGTCGTCGATGGTCGTTACGAGTCGCCGGGCGGGCCGACCGCCCCGCTGCGTTAGAAGGGATCCTGACCGGTGTCCATGCCGTTCTATGTGTCGCCCGAACAGCAGATGAAGGACAAGGCGGACTATGCGCGCAAGGGGATCGCGCGTGGCCGCAGCGTCGTCGTCCTGCAGTACGACGACGGCATCCTGTTCGTGGCGGACAATCCGTCGCGGGCGCTGCACAAGATCAGTGAGATCTATGACCGGATCGCGTTCGCGGCGGTGGGGAAGTACAACGAGTTCGAGAATCTGCGGCTGGGCGGTGTCCGGTACGCCGACATCAACGGGTACCAGTACGACCGCCGGGATGTGACGGCGCGGGGTCTGGCGAACGTGTACGCGCAGTCGCTGGGCACGATCTTCACGGAGACGAACAAGCCGTACGAGGTGGAGATCGTGGTCGCGGAGGTGGGTGACGCGGCGGAGACGGATCAGATCTACCGGTTGACGTTCGACGGTTCGGTGGCGGACGAGCACGGTTATGTGGCGATGGGCGGTCAGGCGGAGGCGGTGGCGCAGTCGCTGAAGGACGGGTACCACGAGGGTTCGTCGCTGGGGGCGGCGTTGGGGACGGCGGTGCGGGCGTTGGAGGCGCAGGATTCGGAGCGTCGTCTGGAGGCGACGTCGCTGGAGGTCGCGGTGCTGGACCGCAACCGTGAGCACCGGTTGTTCAAGCGGTTGACGGCGGCGCGAATCGGTGACCTGCTGTCGTCGGCGGACGAGGGCGCACCGGCGACCGCGGAGGGCGTGGAGGACGCCGGGGGCGCGGGTGCGAGCCCGGATCCGGGCGCGGACGACGACCTCCTCGATCTCCCCGACCTCCCGGAGAGCCCGAAGAGCGCCGAGGGCCCGAAGGACGCCGAGGGTCCGAAGGATGCTGGGAAGGACGAAGACTGACCCCGGGCCGGGTGTTCCGCCGCGGGGTGGAGCGTCCGGCCAGGGGGATTGGCCCGTCGTCGCGGGGTGGTGGTGGCCGCCCTTGCGGCGGCGGGCTTGTCGCGTGTGCGGCGGTTGTGGCGATCGGTGGAAACGGTCGGTTGGAGAGACTGCCAAGTCGGGTCTGTGCCGCATAGGGTCAGGGTGTGGACAGGCGCATCTTCGGGCTTGAGAACGAGTACGGCGTCACTTGCACCTTCCGGGGGCAGCGGCGGTTGTCACCGGACGAGGTGGCGCGCTATCTGTTCCGGAGGGTGGTGTCGTGGGGTCGCAGCAGCAACGTGTTCCTGCGCAACGGGGCGCGGCTGTATCTGGACGTGGGGAGTCACCCGGAGTACGCGACGCCGGAGTGCGACAGCGTCGTGGATCTGGTGACGCATGACAAGGCCGGTGAGCGGATCCTGGAGGGGCTGCTCGTGGACGCGGAGCGGCGTCTGCGGGAGGAGGGCATCGCCGGGGACATCTACCTGTTCAAGAACAACACTGACTCGGCGGGGAACTCCTACGGCTGTCATGAGAACTATCTGGTGGGGCGGCATGGCGAGTTCGGCCGGCTGGCGGATGTGCTGATCCCGTATCTGGTGACGCGGCAGATCATCTGTGGTGCGGGGAAGGTGCTGCAGACGCCGCGCGGTGCGGTGTACTGCGTGTCGCAGCGGGCGGAGCACATCTGGGAGGGCGTGTCGTCGGCGACGACGCGGTCGCGTCCGATCATCAACACGCGGGACGAGCCGCACGCCGACGCGGAGCGGTTCCGGCGGCTGCATGTGATCGTCGGTGACTCGAACATGAGCGAGACGACGATGCTGCTGAAGGTCGGCGCGACCGACCTGGTGCTGCGGATGATCGAGGCCGGGGTGGTGATGCGCGACCTCACGCTGGAGAACCCGATCCGGGCGATCCGCGAGGTCAGCCATGACATGACGGGCCGGCGGAAGGTGCGGCTGGCGAACGGCCGCGAGGCGAGCTCGCTGGAGATCCAGAAGGAGTACTTCGGGAAGGCGCGCGATTTCGTGGACGCGCGCGGCGGTGACGCGACGTCGAAGCGGGTGCTGGAGTTGTGGGAGCGGACGCTGCGGGCGGTGGAGACGGGCGATCTGGATCTGGTGTCGCGTGAGATCGACTGGGTGACGAAGTACAAGCTGATCGAGCGGTATCGGCGGAAGTACGATCTGCCCTTGTCGTCGCCGCGTGTGGCGCAGCTGGATCTGACGTATCACGACGTGCACCGTGACCGCGGGTTGTACTACCTGCTGGAGAAGCGGGGGTCGGTCGACCGGGTGTCGCGGGATCTGGACATCTTCGAGGCGAAGTCGGTGCCGCCGCAGACGACGCGGGCGCGGCTGCGCGGGGAGTTCATCCGGAAGGCGCAGGAGAAGCGGCGTGATTTCACGGTGGACTGGGTGCATCTGAAGTTGAACGATCAGGCGCAGCGGACGGTGTTGTGCAAGGACCCGTTCCGGTCGGTGGACGAGCGGGTCGACAAGCTGATCGCCGGTATGTGACGGGTTTCCGGGGGACTTGCCCACTGGGCGCTACTGGCCGGTCACGAGGACGGTAGGGTGAGCGCGCAGTAGCGTGGGCGTCCCTCGAAGGATCTTTGTATGCGTCGTCGTGTTCGGCTGGTGTCGGTGGTCGTGGCGCTCGCGGTGCCGTTGGCGTTGTCGGCGGCGTGTTCGGGCGGCGAAGACGTGGACGTGACGGTGCGCGGCGATTTCGGGAAGCTGCCCGAGGTGGAGTTTCCGAAGGGCGCGCCCGCGGATTCTCTTGCGGTGAAGACGCTGACGAAGGGGAAGGGGTCGGCGGCGCGCAAGGGCGATCTGGTGGTGGCCGACTATGTGGGCTACCGGTGGAACGAGGGCGGGCGGAAGCTGCTGGCGGACAGTTACGCGAAGGGGCAGCCGGGCGCGTTCCCGACGGGGCAGCTGGTGCCGGGGCTGACGAAGGCGCTGGTGGGGGCGCGTCCGGGGGCGCGTGTGGTGGCGCGGATCCCGCCGGGGGACGGTTTCGGTGCGAAGGGCGATCCGAAGCATCGGGTGGGTGCGGACGACACGCTGGTGTACGTGCTGGACGTCCGCGCGGTGTATTCGGGTTCGGCGGGTCCGCACGGGGAGAAGCAGGCCCCGCTGGCCGATCCGCGGCTGCCGAGGGTGGGGGA
>NZ_VCKW01000453.1 GCF_005889715.1 Actinomadura soli | reverse complement strand
GTCACGGAGGCGGTCGAACTCCTCGCCGAAGCCGGCGTGTTCGGCGACCGTGAGCAGCGCGTCGCCGGGCAGGGCGCGTTCACCGAGGTCGCTGAGCTGCTTGGCGTCGAGCCCCAGGTCTTCGAGGAGGGCGGGGTCGCCGGCGGCGTCGCCGTCCGGGACCTCGCCGATGAGCTGCTGGAACAGCGAGCCGAGCCCGTCCTCGCGGGCGGCTGAGACGTAGGCGCGCGGCTCGTCCTCGCCGTCCAGCCGGACGACCGCGAACCAGTCGTCGTCCTGCTCGACCAGCAGGACGACGGGATCGCCGTAGGACTCGACGGCCGCCTCCCGCATGAGGTCGGCGATGTCATCGACGTGCTCGGCCTCGGCGATCAGGGCCTCCGCGCCGACCCAGCCCTGCGGGGTCTGCGCGAACACGGCGGCGAAGTAGGACACGTGCTCATTGTGACCCACGGGGTTGCCCCGCTCACACCCCTTACCTCAGCGGATCACCCGCTTCACCGCAGATCTGTCCGTCGCGCCCCGGCGGCTGCGCCGTTCCGGCGGGCCGGTCGCGCGCCTCCGGCCCGCCGCCGTGACCGGCGAAGCGGGCGGTGAAACGAGCGGTGGGAGGGTCAGGCGATGGCGTCCATGGCCCGTTCGAAGGCGAACGCGAAGCCGATGCGGCCGGCGATGCTGAGCAGCATCTCGTCGGGGTAGAGCTCCAGGTCGCCGGAGATGGCTCCGAGCTCCATCTCGTCCAGCCCGAGGTCGGCGAAGATCGACATGTCGCCGACGGGGAGGACCTGGTCGAGCTCCTCGTCCTCCGGGATCGGGATGTCCAGGTAGTCGAGGACCTGGCCGGCGAGCGGCCAGTCGACGGACGCGGTGACGTCCGACAGGAAGACCATGACGTCGTCGCCGAGCAGGCGGATCGCGACGAAGAAGTCGTCACCGACCGACACCAGCCCGACCGTGCCGCCGAGGCTCGGCTGCTGGCGCAGGGCGTGGATGAGCCCCGCGAGGTCCTCGGTCAACGCGACCGGGAGGATCTCGGCCTCCCAGCCCTCGTCTTCCCGGTACACCACGACGGCGAAGTCCGTCGCGTCCACATCCGTCATTTCCACCCCACCGGCGCGTCTCCTGCCAGGGCATGGTCGCAGATGCGACGCGCGCTCGTGCGCCCGACCGCCAAACTGGCGCCGCACCCGCGCGTGAGACCCGGAGTCAGTGCCGCCGCGGACCGGTGCCCGGCCGCACGAACCTACCGCCTCGACGTCCCTGGCGATCGGGTCAGTTGATCCGGAAGGTGCGGCGGCGGAGCGCCGCGTGGATCCGCGCGCGGCGGGATCGGTGCGGTGTCACCCGGCGGCGCAGCTCGCGGGCCTCGGCCAGTTCCCGCAGGAAGATCGCCCGGCGGCGCAGATGCTCGCGCACCTGCTCGGGGGAGATGTCACCCTGCGGACCGGGACGCGGCTGGACGTCCTCGTCCCCTGTGACATCGGTCACCTGGACCGCGGACCCGACGCCCCCCGGCACGGACTTGGCGGCCCCTGGCACGGTCTTGGTGGGGGCCGATGCGGGCTCGGCGGGTTCCGGTGAGGTCTCGGTGGCGGGGACGGGAGCGGCAGTGGAAGCGGGATCATCGGCGACGGGGCCGGGCCGGGACGTCGCGGACTGCGGAGGGGGCGTCGCGACCTCGGAGGAAGGCGCCGCCTGCGCCGGTGGGTCGGGTGCGGACTCGCGAGCCCGCGCCGACCCTCCGGGCTGCTGATCGCTTTCGCTGTTCATAACGCCATAGTGCCCAGCTCAGCGGCGTCTATCCAGTTTCGGCGGCCTCCGGCGGATCGGACGAGGTGGACTACGGTGAGCGCATGCAGACCCTCGCCGTCGATCATCCGCTGGTCGCGCATAAGCTCACCACGCTGCGGGACGTCCGCACTGATTCCCCCACATTTCGCCGTCTGACCGACGAGCTGGTCACCCTCCTCGCCTACGAGGCGACCCGCGACATGCGGGTCACGGCGGCGACCGTCCAGACCCCTCTCGTGCCGGCCGAGGGCGTCCAGCTGGCGAGCCCGAAGCCGCTCGTCGTGCCGATCCTGCGCGCCGGGCTCGGGATGCTGGACGGCATGACCCGCCTGCTGCCCACCGCCGAGGTCGGCTTCCTCGGGATGATCCGGGACGAGGGCACCCTGCAGGCCCAGACGTACGCGACGCGGCTGCCGGACGACCTGTCCGGGCGGCAGTGCTACGTCCTCGACCCGATGCTCGCGACCGGCGGGACGCTCGCCGCCGCCATCCGGCTGCTGTTCGACCGGGGCGCCGACGACGTCACCGCGATCTGCCTGCTCGCCGCCCCCGAGGGCCTGAGGTACCTGGAACAGGCGTTCGCCGACCTTTCGGCGCCCATCCGGGTGGTGACGGCCGCGATCGACTCCCACCTCAACGAGCAGGGCTTCATCGTCCCCGGCCTCGGCGACGCCGGAGACCGCCTCTACGGCGTCGTCTGAGCACTCGATCGGCAGGACGTCCCGGCGCTCGATCCCGGGTATCCGAGCGGTTGATCACGAGCGTCCGAGCGGTTGGGGCGGGCGTCCGCGGGGGTGTCTGAGCGGTCGATCGCGGTGTCCGGGTGCTTGATCACGATCTGGACGCGGTCGTGATCATTGATGTTCGTTCCCGGTGGCAGAGGGTACGACAGCGCTACGGAACGCCATGTGCGTTCCCCTCCGCCGTCCCGGCACAGGGGGACCGTTACGGACCGGGCGGTGCGAGCGAGCTCGAGGACACGTGATGGCTCACCAAGGGGACGGCGACCTGCCGCGCTACACCGCGATCGGAGAGCGGCTCGCCGAGGAGTTCGAAGGGGTGCACGGGGCGGACACGGTGGACCGGTGCCTTTCCGCCGCACGACACGGCGCCGAAGAGGTCACGGGGTCGGCGCCGCCCGATCTCGTGGAACGGATCGCGCGCAGGCATCTGGAGGTGCTCGCCACCGTCGCGGCCGAGAAGCGCCGCAGGACGCGCCGTTCGTCTCTCGACAACGCGCCATAGCGCTTGCTTTGCCGGTAGTTCTGGCTGTGCGAGACTGAACCGGGGTCCGTGGGTCGATGCTCCGGGAGGCGCCCGTGCCCGCCAAGAAGTACATGACGTGGGTCGCCGTGGCCTTCGTGGCGTTCTACGTGATCAATCAGCCGGACGGCGCGGCCCAGTCGGTGGAGAGCGCGGCGAACGGTCTCGCCTCCGCCGCCGGATCCATCGCCACCTTCGTCAACGCGCTCGCCTGAGGTCGGTGTCATGAGGCTCGTTACTCCCGGCGACTCCGCGCCGGCCTCGGTGAACAAGTACCTCCTCCCGCACGAGAACCAGGTGATCACGGTGCGGCGGCATCCGGCCGTGCTGATGGTCCCGGTCGCCCTCGTCCTCGGCGGCCTGATCGTCGCGGGCGTGCTGAGCAACACCGTCACCGCCGCCATCACCTGGGTGTGGTGGGGCTGGCTGATCCTGCTGGCCTGGTTCGTCTGGCGCGTCGCGGAATGGTCCGTCGACTACTTCGTGATCACCAACCAGCGGATGCTGCTGACGACCGGCCTGATCACCCGCAAGGTCGCGATGATGCCGCTGGCCAAGGTCACCGACATGAGCTTCAAGCGGACGATCGCGGGCCGGATGCTCGGCTACGGGGAGTTCATCCTGGAGTCCGCCGGACAGGACCAGGCGCTCACCAACGTGGACTACCTGCCCTACCCCGAGCAGCTCTACCTCGAAGTCTGCGAAATGATCTTCCCGAACAAGAACCCGGAGCCGGAGGCCCCGCTCCCTCCGCCCC
>NZ_VCKW01000452.1 GCF_005889715.1 Actinomadura soli | reverse complement strand
CCACACCCGAGGGCCCCGCCGGACGAGCCTGGCAACCCGCCGGGTCCGCCGGCCCACGGCACCGGCTCACCGACCTCGCCGCGCTCTGGCACACCACCCGGCGACACGAATCAGAGCCCGCCTGATGCCACTGCTGATCGGAGTCGTGGTGGTCGCGCTCGGCCTGGTCGCGGTCATCGTCGCCGCGCTTGGCGCGGTTCTCCCCGGCTCCGGCACGGGAACCGGGGCTGCCGCGTGCCAACCCGCCCCGGGGCGGTCGTCCGCCGGTATCCCGGCCTCCTATCTGGCCCTCTACCGCCAGGCCGGGCGGAAGTATGGGATCGGCTGGCACGTGCTGGCTGGCGTCGGGAAGGTCGAGTCCAACCACGGCCGCGGAGACGGTCCGGGGATCTCCGCGGGACGCAACCTCGCCGGAGTAGCCGGGCCGATGCAATTCATGCCCGGCACCTGGGCCGCGTTCGGTGTCGACGGCAACCACGACGGCCGCACCGACATCTACGACCCGTCCGACGCCATCCCCGCCGCCGCCCGCTACCTCAAACACAACGGCGCACCCGAGCGCGTCCGCACCGCGCTGTACCAGTACAACCACTCGCGCGACTACGTGAACAAGGTGCTACGGCAAGCGCGCGCCTACGCACACCACGAACCGGCCGAACTCGGGACGGGAAACGCAGGCTGCGCCGACGCCTTCTCATTCGCGCCGCCTCCCGGCAAGGCGGCCGCGAGGGCGATCGTTTTCGCCCGCGCCCAGCTCGGCAAACCCTACAAATGGGGCGCCACAGGCCCCCACGCCTTCGACTGCTCCGGGCTCACCTACGCCGCCTACCGCGCCGCCGCAATCAGCATCCCGCGCGTGTCCGGCGACCAATGGCGACACGGCCCCCGCGTCCTCAACGGCCACGAGCAACCCGGCGACCTGGTGTTCTTCAACACCGGACCCGGAACCTCCACCCGCAACCCCGGACACGTCGGCCTGGTCATCGACAGAGGAAAGATGATCGCCGCACCCCACACCGGCACCGTGGTGCAAGTCCAGTCCTACCGCCGCCGAACCCTGCTCGGCTTCACCCGCCCCACCGCGCACCAACGCGCGGAAAGAATCCCGCACGGGGTTGCGCGGTGACCGATCGTCTCATCAAGGCGACGACAGCGATGGCGGTGGTCGCGGTTGCCGCCGTCGCGGCACTCATCTCCTACTCCCACGCCCTCGACCTGGTCCGCTCCCACGGCGAGACCGGGGCGACGGCGCGGCTGGTGCCCTTCACCGTGGACGGGCTGATCTGGGCCGCGTCCATGGTCATCCTGGACGCCCACCGCCATCACCGCCCCGTACCGGCACTAGCCCGATGGAGCCTGGCGGCGGGCATCTGCGCCACCATCGGCGCCAACCTGGCGCACGGCGCCGCCCACGGCCCCATCGGCGCCCTCGTCAGCGCCTGGCCCGCCCTGGCCCTGGTCGGCTCGTTCGAGCTGCTGATGACCCTCACCCGCAACACGCCCCCGCCGTCACCACCCGCCACGAGCGAACACACCACCGCGCGCCGCTCCGAACCAGCCTGCACCGAAGTGGAGCAGACACCAGAGCAAGCCATGCTGAAGGAGTACCGCGCCAGCCTCAACGGGCCCGGCCGGCCCCTCTCCCAGCGCTACCTCGCCGACAGATACGGCATCGACCGCCGCAAGGTCAAACAGATCATCACCCGCACCGAGGGTTCGCCCCCTTCGTGACCCCCTGCGCGTTGAACCTGAGCCGAAAGTCACCCGGCCACCGGGTTAGGTCGGGTCCTGGAGGGACTCGCGCCAGGCATCCAAAACCTGTTCCGCCGTTGGCTTGTCGGAATCAGGGACCTCCTCAGCCATCATGAGCCGCTCGTACACCTCGATCATTGCGGTAGTCGTGGCGACGATGCCGACCGCGTTCCGTTCACGCTGGTCGCCAGGCAGAACCGACATCGCTTCGATAGCCTCGGCGATCAGGTGGTTGGCGTGGACGGTGTCAGCCCGTTCCAGCAGGTCCCACAGGTCGAATAGGCCAAGGATGTGACCGGCGCGGGCCATTGCGGTATGCACCTCGGTTTGCCATCCGCAGCTGCCGAACGGTTTGACCGGTGAGAAGAACTCGCCTTCGCGCCACACCGTGACCAGCAGCCTCTTCAGATACTCACCGATGGTGACGGCGTGCGCGCTGTTGGAAGCCATAGGGGTGTCCAGAAGTTGCTTCGGCGTGGGCGTTGGCACGGGTGCTCCGTTTCTGTGGCGCGGGTTCGGCGCGCACGGCATGGCAGGCGGGCATGGGCAGTGGACGCGACGCTCGCCGCGTCGAGTCCGTCCCACGCAGGCGTCACGGGACCGGCTGAGCCAACCGATCCCGTGACGCCAGGGATCGGCTATCCCTCGTCAGATGTGGGCGACGCGTTGTCGGCCGGGGCGATCGCCGGGACGACGTCCTCTTCGCGGTCGGGGTCGAGCGGTTCGGGATCGGCCAGGTCGGTCAGGAACGCGGCGATGAACTCAGCGGGCGTGGCTGAGGTGAAGGTGGCCTCCCACACGATCTGGTGCAGATCGTCGTAGGCGCGGATACCCCACAGCGTTTCGTTCGGGCCGAACTCGTTGGCCTCGGGCAGGAACTCCACGAGCACACGGCGGTCGGGTGGGAACGCGAATGTGTTCGCCTTCCGATCGTTGGTAATGGTCCATCCCGCGCGCGCCAAGACGTTGAGCGCCGTGACGGGCGATCCTGGACCAGCCAGCGGCCGTTCAACCATGGTCATGACCAATGTCCCCCCTTTGTGGAACGAGTGCATTTCGCGTGTTGGCCACCCCGGGCGCGGGCCCGGTGGGTGGGGGGCGATTCAGGCTCGACTCCAAATCCGGCGTCAAGGCGACCGCCCTAGGGGGACGCAGCGTCCTTTTCGGGTGGTCAGGGCGCGGTGGATGCGGTGCCACCCGTCGATCAGCAGGGGCGCGCCGGTGCCCCGGAACGGGACGGTCAGCAGTGAGCGGGCCAGGTCGACGGTAGCGGCGTGGTCGGGATCGATGCGGATCACGGCGCGGGCCCAGGCCAGCGGCCGGATATCAGCGCGTTGGGACTGGTGCCGGGCGGCTAGAAGGGTGGCGGTGTCGATGTCCCATGCCCAGCCGAGCAGGACAAACATCTCATCGGCCACAGATGCCCTTCGTGTTCGCTCAGGTCGTGGTTCAACGAGGTGCGGGTTGGCGGGTGCGGGCCGTCCGAGGGCGGCCCGGTTCAGCGTCGGCTGGGACCGTGGCCGGGCGCGCCCAAGGCGGTGCTCAGCGAGGTGTAACCGGGGCCGCTGAGCGCGCGGCCGAGGTCGTGATAGGTCTCGGCGACGGCGGTGCTCGTGGCGTGCCGTCCGCACCGGCTGCCGTCCATCGGCTGGCAGCCAGGGCAGGACTGGGGAATGCTCGGGCGGGCGGCGGCGGCATCGCGCAGCGCGGTGATGAGCGCGGCCTCACCGTCCAGGACCGGTCCGGCAGCGGCGGCGACGCGGTAGGCGACCGCGACCAGCTCTTGCGTGGCCTGATGAGGATTGCGGGGCTTCTCGTCGAGTCGAGCGGTGGCGGTGATGAGCTCACACAGCTCATAGATCAGGCAGGAGCCGTTCGCCTCCGGCTGGACGGCGGGTGATGGAAGGTGATTCACGATCTCGTCCTTTCCAGTGCAGGTAGGGAGTGCGCGCTAGACGAGTAGTTCCGAAGTTTGGGCCCGGTGACGTGGCGAGGGTGTTCAAGATCAGTTTGTGACGACCGACCTGAACACCCTCTTGACGGCACTGTATGTGAAGATCGACGACGAGATCGCAGGA
>NZ_VCKW01000451.1 GCF_005889715.1 Actinomadura soli | reverse complement strand
GTCACCCCGGGCTCCCGCCAAGGTCATCCCCGGGCTCGTGCCTCGGTCACCCCCGGGCTCCCGCCTCAGTCACCCCCGGCTCGCGCCCTCGGTCGGCCCGGGCTGACGCCTCGGGCGGGCCCGGCTGCTGCCTTCCTTGCCAGGCGGCTTGCGCCTTGGTCGTGGTCGGGCGTCCGTTGGCTTGGGCCTTTTCGTCCAGGCCGATGTCGGCGGTGTGCGGGCGGGTCAGGGGTGGGCGAGGAGGGCCGGGATGCGTTCGAGGACGCCTCCCGCGAACGTGTCGTAGAGGCCGAGAGGTTCGAGGTGGACGTAGCCGATGTGGCAGTCGCACGTGTCGAGAGGGCAAGCGCGTGGGGCAAGGGCGTCGCGGAACGAGCCGTCGTAGAGGTTGCCCAGGACGGCGGGCACGAAATGGCAGCGGCGGACGGTGCCGTCGCCGTCCACGGAGACGACGGTGTGGCCCGTCCGGCAGGGGAGGCCGCGGCTGGCGTGCGGGCGGCGGCTCACCGGGAACAGGGGGTCGACGGCGGTCCAGGCGTCGGCCTCGGCGTCGTCGTAGGTGTGTCCTTCGGCGGCGTTGACCCACAGGTACGTCCCGGCGGGCAGGTCGGCGCGGAGTCTCCGGGCGGCCTCCAGGTGTTCGGGCAGGCCGACGATGCCGACGCTGAACCGCACGCCGCGAGCCGCCAGGTCACGGCATTTGCCGAGGAACCGGTCGTACGGCACTTGGCCGGGATGGTAGGTCGCCCAGAGCGCCAAGCGGGTGAGGTTAGCGTCGGCCGTCCACGCCACGCGGTAGCTCAGGTTCGTCTGGATCGCGACCCGCTCGACATGCGGCAAATGGCTCAGGTCGATGAGCGCGCGCCTGTACCAGGACCGGACGACGCCTTCGCCCCACGGTGTGAACAGCACGGAGACGCGGTGGTCTTGCGCCGAGACCCATGCGGTGAAGCGTTCGAGTGCCGCACGGTCGGCGCGGAGCTGTTCGGGGGTGTCGCGGCGCTTGGCGAAGGGGCAGTACGGGCAGTCGTAGTCGCAGCTGGCCAGCGGCCCTCGGTAGAGGATGGTCAGGTGTTCCATCAGCGGGCCTTGTAGGCGGCCATCAGCGCCTGGACGTGCGGTGAGAACAGCGCCGGGCCGATGGCGTCGGAGTAGGCGAGCCCTTCCGGAGTCAGCCGAATGGTGTCGTCGGACGTCTCCAGCCATCCGCGGTCGTGAAACGACGTGAGGTCGGCTGGAAAGTCGTCCAGTGGGTCTGTGTTGAAGCGCGACCGGTAATGGCTTCGATCAACACCGGTCGCTTGCAACAGGGATTGGACGAGGTGCCTGCGGCGGCGCTCGTCGTCGTCCAATTCAAAACCGACGCGGGCTGTGGTGAAGTCGTCCTCGCGCACGTAGTCGTCGATGATGGAGCGCACGAGCCTTGTCTCAACCGCGTATTCGAACGAGTAATGCAAGCGGGACGTGTAGGAACGGGCTCCGCACCCCAGGCCGATCATGCCGTCCGTCTGACAGCAGTATTCGGTGCCGTTGGCGGTGGCAGAAGGCCGGCGGAACATCCGCATCGACACCTGCTCGTAGCCCTCGCCCAAGAGGTGGTCGCGGCCGATCCGGTAGAGGGTGGCGCGCTGGTCGTCCCAGTCCTGCGCGCGATGTTCGAGCCCGGTCTTCGGACGGACGTAGAGGGGGTAAAGGTAGATCTCCTCTGGACGCCAGGCCAGAGCGGCGTTCAGGGAATGTGTCCAGGTCGCGGGTGTCTGGCCGTCGATGCCGTAGATGAGGTCGATGTTGAGGGTCGGAAAACCCACCGCGCGGATGCGGTCCAGCGCTGCCTCGACTTCGGCACGCTTCTGAGGACGGACGGCCGCGCGCGCTTCGTCATCGATGAAGCTCTGGACTCCGATGGAGATCCGGGTCGTCCCTCGTTCGGCGAGCACTGTCAGCCGGTCGGTGGTCGCGGTGGCCGGTGACGTCTCCACGCCCAGCGGGATCGTGCCGAATCCCGGGAACCGTCCGGCGATGTCGCAGAGCCGTTCCAGCTCGGGCGCGGTGAAGTAGGTCGGCGTGCCGCCGCCGAACGCCGCGGTGGCGAACGAGCCCTTGCCGTCCAGGGCGTCCAGGGCGGCGGTTGCCTGCCGGTCGAGCGCGTTCAGGTAGGCGCCGGTCAGTTCTTCGGGGGCGCCAGTGCGGGTGAACAGATTACAGAAGCCGCACCGCATCTCGCAGAAGGGCACATGCATGTAGAGAAAAAGCGAATCGAGCTGCTCACTGGCCCATACATCGCGTAGTGCAGGCGGTGCGGGCAGCGGACGGTAGGCGGTCTTGTGCGGGTATGCGTACACATACGCCTGGTACTGATTCACGACAGAACGAACTCCCTGTATGGGACGGTCCAGACGACCTCGTGGCCGATGCGATGCCCGGTATGGCCGTCCTCGCCGTACGCCGTCCCGTGGTCGGAGCAGACGATGACGAAGCAGGGGCGGCGCATCAGGGAGAACAGCCGGCCGATATGGGCGTCGACATGCCGGAGCGCGGCGGCATGGCTGGCGCGCGTGTCCCCGGCTGAGCGTGTGGCACCGTCCAGGTAGAACCAGTTGGGCTGGTGCAGGGACGCGACGTTCAGCAGCAGGAACAGGCGGCGTTCGGCATGCAGCCGCGTCACGATTTCGGCGACGCGGTCGATCTGGTTGGGCAGCGATTCCGGGTCGGTCACTCCGAACCCGCGCTCCCAGTGGCTCTCGGCGAACAGCGACGGAAGCGCCGACCCGAGCGGTGTCTGCTTGTTGAAGAACCCGACGCCGCCCACGCAGACCGTGTGGTAGCCGACCGCCGCGAGCCCGGACGGCAGGTCGGCGGCGTCGAACGTCCAGGTGCCGTCTGTGCTCGTCTCGCTGCCTGGGAACGTTCCGGCGAACAGACGTGGGTGCCGCCCAGGGGACGCGGGCGTCGGCAGGAACCCGGCGAGCATCGCGGTATGCGCGGCGTAGGTGAAACTGCCCGGGGTGTGGCGGCGTTCCCAGCGGCCTTCTGGGAGAAGCCCGGTCAGCGTAGGCGTCTCCCCGGATGCGGCCAGTTCGGCGGCCACGTCGTAGCGCAGCGTGTCGAGGGTCACCAGCAGCACGTCATGGCTGCCGATGACCCGGTTCATGTCATGCATGGGCGCAACGCGGCTGTGGGTTGGAGGGCGGCTCTGATCTGGGCGGCGTAGGTGTCCAGGCCCTCGGCGGGGCCGCCGTGCAGGCCGGTGAGGCCGGGCAGCAGGTCGCCGAACGCGTTGACTTCGCACACGGCCAGGCGCTTCATCCCCTGGCCGACGAGCAGGTCGACGCCGACCATGAGGCTGCGCGGGAAACAAGCGGCGGCCCGCGCGCACACGTCCAATGCCCGTTGCCAGCCGTTATCCCCAAGCGCGCGCTGCACCGCCCCCAGGTCGCCCCTTGCGCCGCCCAGATGCAGGTTGGTCATCGGGTGGCGGCTCGTCCGGACGACCGCATGCGTGGGTTCACCGCCGATGACGACGACGCGCAGATCGAACACACGGCCGCCGACCGTGGCCTTCGGCAACCAGCGCTCCACGTGGAGGCCGTCCGGCGCGAGCGCGTCGATGAGGGCGGCCACCTCGTCCTCGGTCTCGTAGGTGCCGACGCGCAGCGAGTTGAACAGCCTGTCCCCCGCGATGAACGCCGACGTCACGGCCCGCACCCGGCGCCGCCCCCCGGGACCGGGCGCGGCCTGCAGCGCGACCACCCCGGACGCGGACGAGCCGTGCGCCGGCTTGACGAACACCCGCCGCTCCCCCGCCTCGTCCATCCGCGAACGAAGCGCCGCGTATCCGTCGACCTGCGACAGGG
>NZ_VCKW01000450.1 GCF_005889715.1 Actinomadura soli | reverse complement strand
GCGGGGGCGCCGCGCCACACCACGAGCCACACGCGCAGGACGGCGCCGGCGGTGAGCGCGGACGCGGCGACCGACAGCGGCGTGTACCACCACCAGCCGGCCGCGAGGGCGGCGTGCTCGGTGACCGCGTGCCCGGCGAACAGCCCGGACGGCGGCAGCCCCGCCAGGCACAGCCCGCCGGCCAGGAACGTGATGCCGGTGACGGGCATGCCGCGGCCGCGGCCGCGTCCGCGCAGCTCGCGGGTGTCGACGGTCTCGTGCCGGTTGAGCAGGGCCCCGGCGCCCAAGAACAGCGCGCCCTTCACCCCGGCGTGCCCGGCGAGGTAGTAGGCGGTGCCGGCGAGCGCGCCGGGCGTCGCGGCGGCCACGCCGACCAGCAGCAGCCCGGCGTGGCTGATGGTGGAGTAGGCCAGCAGCCGTTTGACGTGGTGCTGCAGCACGCACATCACGGCGCCGACGAGCGCGGCGGCGGCGCCGAGGACGGCGATGGCGCGCAGCGGGACCAGGCCGGGGAACACCGCCCAGTACGTCCGCGCGACCCCGTACACGCCGAGTTCGACCATGACGCCGGAGAACAGGACGCAGACGGGGGTGGGCGCGACGGCGTGGGCGTCGGCGAGCCAGAAGTGGAACGGGACGGCGGCGGCCTTGACCAGGTAGCCGGTGCAGATCAGCACGAACGCGGCGGTGACCAGCGCGTCGGCGTCCCCGGCCCCTGGCCCTGCGCCGGGCGCGGCGCCGGTGAGGTGGCGTCCGGCGGCGGCCAGGCCGAGCTGCCCGGTGCGGCCGTAGACCAGCGCGATCCCGGCGAGGGTGAGGTAGGCGCCGATCGACTGGACGATCCCGAAGTTCAGCGCGCCGTGGACGGTGGCGGGCTCCTCGGACCGGTATCCGGTCAGCGCGAACGCCACCACGCTCATCAGCTCGAAGAACACGAACGCGTCGAACAGGTCGCCGGTGTAGGTGAACGCGCACATCGACGCCAGGAACAGCAGCACCAGGGCGTGGAAGATCGCCTGGATCTCGGTGAAGTACCGCCAGGAGAACGCCAGCGCGGCCAGGGTGAGCGCGGCGGCGACGCAGGCGAGCGCGGCGGCGAGCGGGTCGGCGGCCAGCGGGATCCCGACGCCGGTGCCGGGGCCCCAGCCGCCGAGCCACACGACCTGCGGGTCGTGGGCGGAGCGGGCGAGGGTGAGCGCGGTGAGCGCGGTGACGGCGGCGGCGGTGGCGAGGGCCGCGACGTCGACGGCCAGGCGCGGCAGCCACCGCCCGGTGGCGGCCAGCAGCGCGGCGACCAGGACGGGCAGCGCGACGGTGAGCTGCAGGATCACGATTCGAGGGAGCGCAGGGCGCCGGGGTCCAGGGTGCCGCGCCGCCGGGCGACCTGGACGGCCAGGGCGAGCAGCAGCGCGGTGACGGTGGCGCCGACGACGATGTCGGTGAGGGCCATGGCCTGCACGACGGGGTCGGTGACGGGCCCGCCCGCGGGCGGCGGGGGCCGGTCGGAGAACACCGGCGCGGTGGCGCCGGACCGGTACCCGATGGCCAGCAGCAGCACGTAGGTGCCGGACTGGGTGACCGACAGGCACACCACGGCGTGGATGAGGTCGCGGCTGGTGACGATCCCGTAGACGCCGACGAGCATGATCCAGCCGGCGGTCAGGTAGGGCAGGACGCTCACGGCGGCTCCCGGGGATCACCGGCGGCGCGGGCGCCCGGGCGGGCGGCGGGGCCGGTTTCGCGGACGAGGAGGGCCTGCTCGAAGAACTTGCCGAGCAGCAGGACCAGCGCGCAGCCGACCTCGGTGCCGACGGCGCCGTTGAGGGCGGGCACCCGCCCGGTCGCGGCCCAGCCGGCGGCGGCCAGCGCCAGGACGACGAACGCGGCGGCGGCGACGGCCTCGGCGGTCTCGAACAGCGGGATGGGCCGCAGCCGCCGCAGCGCCGGGTAGTCGCCCGCCAGGTACAGCAGGTGGATGGCGGTGCCGAGGACGACACCGCCCTGGAACCCGCCGCCGGGGGACTGGTGCCCGTGCGCGACGATGTACACCCCGGCGGCGAGGGTGACGGGCAGCAGCAGGTACCCGATGGTCCGCAGCGCGTCGGGCACCTCGGCGGGCCCGTGCCGGTGCGAGCCGCCGGCGTCCTGCTCCTCTTGGCGCACGGCGCGCAGCAGCACGACGGCGGCGACCGCGGCCGACAGCAGGATGAGCTCCTCGCCGAGGGTGTCGAAGGCGCGCTGGTCGAAGGTGACCGACGCGACGGCGTTGGGGGTGCCCTGCGCGGCGGCCTGGCGGACGGCGCGGTCGGCGTAGGGGTGCAGGGCGCCGCCGAAGGCGGGCAGGCCGAGGGCCCCGGCGGTGAACAGCGCGGCGGTCCCGGCGGCGCCGGACCCGAACAGGGTGACGCGGGTGCGGGCCTTCACCGCCGCGTCTCCTTCTCCGCTCCCCGGTGGCCGGTGTCGCGGTGGCCGGTGTCGCGGTGGCGGCGGGTGGCGTGCAGGGCCAGGACGACGATGAGCGGCAGCAGGACCGTCCCGACGCCGATCTGTGACATGGCGACGTCGGGGGCCTGCAGGATGAGGAACAGCAGGCCGAGGACCAGCCCGTATCCGGACAGCACGATCGCCTGCCGGACGGTGCCGCGCGTCAGCACGACCGCGGTCGCCATGAGCGCGGCCAGGGCGAGCGCGAGGCAGATGAGGGCGTCGGCCAGCGGCCCGGACAACGCGTCCATCGCCCGCCCGTCCAGGGCGGGCGCATACGACGTGACGGCGGTCAGGGTGGTCACGGCGGGTTCACTCCCGTCCCCTTTCCGGTTCCCTCGGGCGGGGCGTGCGCCCGGCCGGCGGTGCGCTCGACGGCCTGCCCGGCGGTGACGACGGTGGCGGGCCCGGTCGCGGCGAGCAGCACGGCGATGACGGCGAGCTTGGCGACGTCGTGCCACGACGACCAGGGCCGCAGCGCCGTCCCGGCGATGAGCAGCGGCGCGGCCAGCACGGTGATGGGCGCGGCGGCGTGCAGGCGGGCGGCGGCGCCGCGGGTGCCGGCCAGCCGCATCCCGGCGGCCACCGCGACGGCGGCTCCGGCCCAGGTCAGCGCGTCGGCGAGCAGGTCGAGGGTCATCGGCGCCCCCGGCTCACAGCGTCCGGCCGAGGAACCGCGCGAACACCAGCGACCCGGCGAACGACAGCAGCGCCAGCACCAGCGCGACGTCGAGGTAGGCGGGACGGCCGTAGGCGGCGGCGAGCAGGACGAGGACCAGGGTGACCAGCGGCCCGGTGACGATCAGCCCGGCGAGGCGCCCGGCGGGGCGGCCGTGCAGGGTGGCCAGCAGCGCCGGCAGCAGCGCGCCGGCCATGACCGCCAGGGCGGGCACCGCGGTGTTCAGCACGTCGGTCGTCACGACCGCTCCCCGGCGGGGCCGGCGACCAGCCCGGCGTCGCGCAGGCGCCGCTCGAACCGGGACGGCCCGGGGGCGAGGCGGTGCACGCGCAGCAGCCCGCGTCCGGGGTCGACCGCGCCGACGTAGGCGCCGGGGGAGGTGGACACCAGCAGCGTCGCGGTGCCGCGGGCGGCGGGTCCGGGGGCGACGGCCAGGTCCGTCCAGCGCCCGCCGGTCGCGCCGCGCACGGTGATGCGGGCGGTGTCGGCGGCGATCTGGCCGGGCAGCAGCGCCAGCGCGGGCAGGAGCCGCGCGGGCGGGACGGCCGGCCGGGCGTGCCCACGGCCGGGGCCGGGGGTGGCCAGGGCGCGGCGTCCGGCGACCGCGGCGGCAGCGCAGGCGGCGGCCGTCACGGCCCCGACGGTGATCTCGGTGACGGTGATGCTCGACGCCAGCGCGAGGTATCCGGCCAGCAGCACCGTCCACCAGGCGAGGGGCTCGGCGGCGCGCCGCGCGGGCCCGGGC
>NZ_VCKW01000044.1 GCF_005889715.1 Actinomadura soli | reverse complement strand
GTGTACTGCCCGCCAGGAGGCGGCGCCTCCGCCGCCTCCTGGCGGGCAGTACACGCCGCCACCGCCGCCGCCGGGGGGCCAGTACGCGCCGCCCCCTCCTCCGCCACCGCCGCCAGGCGGCCAGTACGTGCCTCCGCCCCAGCCACAGGCGCAGCCCCAGCAGCAGGCGCAGCAGGCGCAGCCGCAGCAAGGTGGCGGTGCCATCTCGCTGACCAAGAACTCTCCGTCGGTGTCGCTCACCAAGCACGGCGCGACGTCCGGGCACATGCGGGTCAACCTCAACTGGACGGCGCGGGCGGGCGTCGCCAAGGGACGGCTCGGCAAGCGCCGCCGCGGCGTCGACCTCGACCTGGACCTGTGCTGCCTCTGGGAGCTCCGGGACGGCCGCAAGGGGATCATCCACGCGCTCGGCGACATGGGCGCCCTGGACCGCGCGCCGTTCATCAAGCTCGACAAGGACGACCGGACCGGAGCGATCGAGGCGGGTGAGAATCTTCACATCAACCTCGACCACACCGCGGACTTCAAGCGCATCCTGGTGTTCGCCGAGATCTACGACGGCGCCGACGACTTCCGCGGCCTGGACGCGATCGCCACGCTGTTCCCGGTGGGCGCGCCGCCGATCGACATGCGGATGGACGACTGCGTCGACGCGTCCCGCGACGCCGTCCTCGCCCTCATCGAGAACGTGAACGGCGAACTGGTCGTCCGCCGTGAGGGCCGGTTCGTCCTGCCGCCTCCCGGCCGTCCGCGCTGGGGGAAGATGTCGGTCGACCAGGCGTACGGCTGGAACCTGGAATGGGTCGCCTCACGCGGCAAGGACTGAACGGCCCGTCCGCGCATGTGCTGGTTAGGGGCCGGAACGTTGGCTGATGCTGCCGATTGTCCCGAGCCTGGCGGCAAGGGTAGGAACGTCGCATGAGCTCTGAGCGGCAGTACCCCGTCGTCCCGGCCCCCCATTTCGATGTTCCGCAGGAGGAGGCGGTCGAGCGCGTCCAGGCGTTCGCCGATTCGATGACGTTGCGGCGCACCGTGCGTGACTTCTCCCGCCGTCCGGTGCCGCCGGACGTCATCGAGCACGCGATCCGTGCGGCGGCGACGGCGCCGAGTGGGGCCAACCTCCAGCCGTGGCGGTTCGTGGTCATCACCGACGCCGAGCGCAAGCGGAGGCTCAGGGAGGCCGCGGAGCAGGAGGAGCGGGAGTTCTACGAGCGGCGCGCCTCGCAGGAGTGGCTTGAGGCGCTGGCGCCGCTGGGCACCGACTGGCGCAAGCCGTTCCTGGAGGACGCCCCCGCGGTCATCATCGTCTTCGAGGTGCACAAGGGCCCGGAGACGCCCCGGCCTTACTACGTGAAGGAGTCCGTGGGCATCGCCGTGGGGTTTCTGTTGGCCGGGCTGCACCAGGCGGGTCTGGCGACGCTCACGCATACGCCGAGCCCCATGAGGTTCTTGAACGAGGTGTGCGACCGTCCGCAGGAGGAACGCGCGTACGTGGTGATTCCGGTCGGCTACCCGGCCGACGACGCGATGGTGCCCGACATCACCCGCAAGCCGGTCGACGAGGTCATCGTCCGGCTATGACCTCCGCGCGTTCGTGACCCTCCGCACGTCGTGACTCTCCGCGTGGCTCACGCGGCCTTGAGGGCCTCGGCGAGCTTCTTGTCGCGGGCGACTCGCACCAGGGCCGCGCTGAGCCGCGCGAGGTCCTTGTCGGGCACCTTGGACGCGAGCTCGCCGGCGTCGGTGGGCAGGCCGAGCCGTTCGGCGCCCTTCCTCACCTGGCCGTCGATGTAGGGGCGCAGCCAGGGCCAGATGGACTGGGCCTCACGGCAGAAGATGTCCACGCCGGTGGGCCCGATCCCGGGGAACTCCTGGAGCAGCTCGGCAGCCTTGTGCGGGTCGCGTCCGGCGTCGATGGCGAGCCGCCGCAGATCACCCCCGTACCTGTCCTGGACGATCTCGGCGGTGTCGCCGAGGCGGGACGCGGTGCTCTCGTCGTAGCGGACGTAGTGGCCGCGGCCGAGTGCGTCGACCCGTTCCTGCCAGGTCAGCTTGCTCATCCCGCGCGGTGTCCCGCCGCCCGCCTCGAACAGTTCGCGGGCCGCCGCGATGGCGATGTCCGAGGAGATGCGCGCGCTCAGCAGGTTGGCCAGGACGAGCAGCTTGAAAAGCGCGGCCGGCTGGTCCTTCAGCGGGATGCCGGCCTCCTCGGCGAACGTCTCGCCGGACTCGTGCAGCAGCTTCTTCACGACGGTGTCCATGGCATCTACCTCCTGTCATCGCCCGCCCTACCCGAGTCGGCGAGGATGACTCATGCCCAGGCGCGGGCAAGGGTCACAGAAGGCTGAGCTGCCCTTCTCCTGCGAGCGGGTCACGGTGCTTCTTGAGGTGCCGCCAGCGTGGAAGGTCGTCCAGGTAGGACCATGACAGCCGGTGATGCGGTGTCGGTCCCGACTCCTCAAGGGTCTTCTGGTGGGTGGGCGACGGATAGCCCGCACTGTCCGCGAACCCGTATCCGGGGAATTCTCCGTCGAGGTCTGCCATCAACCGGTCACGGTGGACCTTCGCCAAGACGGAGGCGGCCGCGACGGTGACCGACCTTTGGTCGGCCTTGACCTCGCAGCGCACCCGCCAGGGCCGGCTCAGGAAATCGTGCTTGCCGTCGAGGATGACCACGTCGGGCGGGACGGGCAGCGACTCCAGCGCCCGGACGGCCGCACGCCGCAGCGCCTCGGTCATGCCGAGCTCGTCGATCTCCTCGGGACTGGACGCGCCAATGGCATGGCCTGCGAGCCATCCGGGCAGCACTTCGGCGAACGACGCGCGGTGGGCTTCGGTGAGGAGCTTGGAGTCGGTCAGGCTGACCGTTCTCTTGCCGCGCCCCTGGAGGACGGGCGGCGGAGTCAGGTCGGTGACCGCCGCGCACACCACGACGGGGCCCGCCCACGCGCCGCGTCCGACTTCGTCCACCCCGGCGATCGTGCCGGGACTGCCGCTCCTGGACGATCCTGCCCGGAGTTCGTCCTCGATCTCGTAGCCCGCGACACGCGAGATCTCCTTCGCGATGGCAGGGCCCGGATCCAGTCCGGGCAGGGCGTGCGTGGGGTCGGTCCGCATGCGCCCATCATCGCAGTGGCCGTCCACTTCTGGACACTACAAATGTGCTGGTCTCGGGACTGAGGTCTTGCCTGTCCCGCACCAGGCAGGCGCACCGGAGCCAACGAACAGGGCGCGGGGAGTCCCGTTCCGGGCGGTCCTGCGCTTTACTCGCTTCTGATGGCTTTGTTCGGCAGGTCCCGCTCCCGCCCGGCGAAGGACGCCGCGGCGCGGGATCTATTTGAGCGCCTGCGATGGCGCTACTTCCAGGTCACCCCGGGCGTGAGGTTCCTGGGCGGGCTGTTGCTCGTCGCCTTGGCCGTGTCCGCCACGGTGGTGCTTGAAGGACCCGTCCTTGCTGCTGTGGCGTTCCCGGTGATCCTGCTCGTCGTCGTCCACCTGACGTTGCGCTCGCCCACGGGCATGGCAGTCGTAGCGGTGATCGTGGCTTGGCTGGCGCTCTCGGTTCCTCTGGGAAGCCTCTACCCGGACGAAGGGCACCCGCCGTACCTGAGCCCCGCACTGCTCCTGGCCTTGCTCGCGCTCCCGGTGGCGTTCGTGGCGTTCCGGCTGCGCGGTTACGCGCCATGGCGTTCCGCGCTCCTCGCGCTGAGCGCGGCGGGCGTGACGACCGCGGCCATCGCGCATCCGTTGCCGGAGGCGAGCGTGGCGCCGGGCTGGGTGGCGGCCCTGGCCTTTCTCGCCTACCGCTGGGACCAGGCGCGGCGCACGGTGCCCGCTGAGGCGTACGAGACCGGCTGGGTCCAGGAACAGGCCGGCCCGAAGGGGGACGGCAACGCCGGGCCGCGCAGGAACCCGTCCGGCGGCGACAGGCGCGAACGCCCGGACCGGCTTGACAAACACGACAGGCCCGAGCGGTTCGACAAGGCCGACAGGCCGAGCCGGCCGGGGAGATCCGATAGGCGCGTCCCAGACGACGATGAAGCCGGCGCTTCAGCGGTTGTGCACGCGGGTCATGAGCAGCGCGCCGCGGCGCAGGCGGCCGACAATGCGGTGGCCCCGGAGCGTGCGAATCCCACGGAGCCGCGTAAGGAAAAGGCGCCGGAGATCTCGGTGGCCGAGGCGCTCGCCGAACTCGAGGACATGATCGGGCTTGAGCCGGTCAAACGGCAGGTCCGTTCCATCGCCGCGTCCATTGAGGCCGCGCACATGCGCGCCGCCGCCGGGGTGCCCACAGAGAAGCCGATGCGGCACTTCGTGTTCGTCGGGCCCTCTGGGACGGGCAAGACCACCGTGGCGCGCGTCCTGGCCAAAATCTTCTACGCCTTCGGGCTGCTGCCTGAGCCGGCCCTGGTCGAGGCGCACCGCGCCGACCTCGTCGGTGAGTTCCTCGGTGCCACCGCACTGAAGACCAACCGGCTCGTTGACTCCGCCCTGGGCGGGGTGCTGTTCATCGACGAGGCGTACAGCCTGGCCAACTCCGCTGAGGGCCAGCCGGACCGGTTCGGCGATGAGGCCGTGCAGACGCTCCTCAAGCGGGCGGAGGACGACCGCGACAACCTCGTCATCATCCTTGCGGGATACGACGCGCAGATGGCCGAGTTCCTCGACTCCAACCCGGGGCTGGCGTCACGGTTCGGCACGCGTGTGCATTTCCCTTCGTACCGTCCTGCCGAACTGCTCCGGATCGCCGACTACCACACCAGCCTCCGCGAGGACCGGCTCGACGCGGAGGCGCGGCGGCGGCTCGCCATTCGGTTCGAGGAAGTCGAACGGCGCGGCATCGTCGACGAACTGGGCAACGGACGGTTCGTCCGATCCCTGACCGAGGCGGCGGCGCGCGCGCGGGACGTGCGTGTGGTCGACGCCGTGTCCGCGTCCGCGGCCCCAGCGAACCCCAGCGCCGACGACCTGGTCACCCTGCGCGCCGAGGACGTCGAGGCGGCGTTCGCCGAGGTCACCGAGCGCTACCGCGGCTACGCCGAGACGCCGACGCTCGACGAGGCCCTCGGCTCGCTCGACGCGATGATCGGGCTCGAACCGGTGAAGCGGCAGGTCCGCGAGATCGCCGCCCAGCTCCAGGTCGCGAGGATGCGCCAGGCGCAGGGCCTGGTCACCCGCCCGCCGACCCGCCACTTCGTCTTCACCGGGCCGCCCGGCACCGGGAAGACGACCGTCGCGCGCGTGCTCGGGCGCATCTTCGCCGCGTCCGGGCTTCTCGCCCGTCCGGAGGTGGTCGAGGCACAGCGCGCGGATCTCGTCGGCGAACACCTGGGTGCCACGGCGCTCAAGACGAACAAGGTGGTCGACTCCGCCCTGGGCGGTGTGCTGTTCGTCGACGAGGCGTACGGGCTGAGCAACCCGGGCTACGCCGGTGGGGACGCGTTCGGCGCGGAGGCCGTGCAGACGCTGCTCAAGCGCGCCGAGGACGACCGCGACCGTCTCGTCGTCGTCCTTGCGGGATACGAGGCCGAGATGAACCGGTTCCTGTCGTCCAACCCAGGGCTTGCCTCACGATTCGACGTCCGCGTCGACTTCCCCTCCTACGGGCCGGACGAACTGCTCCGCATCGCCCAGCTCATCGCCGAAGAAGGCGGCGACCAGTGGGAGGAACGCGCTCTCGACGACCTCGCCCTGGTCTTCCAGCGCGCGTGCGGGTCGGGCCGTATTGACGAACTTGGCAACGGCCGCTTCGCCCGATCCATGTACGAGAAGGCGAGCGCGCGCCGTGCGCTGCGGGCGGCACGGCTCGGCGACGCCGCGACCGCAGCCGACCTCACGGTCCTCACCACCGAGGACGTCCGCGACGCGTTCGCCGAACTCACCCACCGCCTGACCTGACCCAAGCGCGTGTGCCGTGCCGCCGTGTCGTGGGCGTGCGCTGTAATCGGGGCATGACCTCGGTGACGTGGGCGCAGGTGCTGGCCTGGCGGATGCGGCGGCAGTTCATCGAATCCGCCGCCGACGCAGGGGCGTTGCAGATAGCGCGAAGGTTGGCGGGAGTGCAGGCGCAGGTCGCCTCGGCGGCGGAGTTCGCCGTGGCGATACGGCAGACGGCTCCCGAAACGGGCGCGGTGCAGAGAGCAATCCTGGACGAACGGACCCTCGTCAAGACCTGGGCCATGCGCGGAACCCTGCACCTGTTGCCCGCCGACGAAGCCGCCGCCTATCTCGTCCTGTGCGCAGCCGTGCGCAACTGGGAGAAACCTGTCTGGCAGAGGAATTTCGGGGCCACGCCCGCCGATCTGGAGGCGATCGCCGAAGCCGCCGCCGGCGCGCTGGCCGACGGCGCGGTACTCACACGCGAGGAGCTGACCACGGCCGTCGTAGAGGAGACCGGCTCACGGCATCTGGCCGAAGTGCTCGGCTCCGGCTGGGGCACCTTGCTCAAGCCTCTGGCCTGGTGGGGCGTGCTCTGTTACGGGCCGTCGCAGGGTACCCGCGTGACGTTCACGTCCCCTGAGCGGTGGCTCCCGGGCTGGACGGGCCTGCCGTCCATGGAGGACGCGGCCCGGACGGCCATTCATGCCTTCCTAGGTGCGCACGGGCCTGCCACCCCCGACATGTTCGACAACTGGCTGATGCGCAAGCTGAACCGCAAGAAGGACGTCAAAGCCTGGTTCGCCGCAGCCGAGGACGGGCTCTCCACCATCGAAGTGGAGGGCGTGCAGATGTACGTCCTGGACGAGCACCGCGACGAACTCCTGAACACCGAACCGAGTACGTCCGTCCGGCTCGTCGGGGCCTTCGACCAGTACGTCCTGGGAGCCGGGACGGGTGCGTCCTACCTCGTGCCGGCGGAGCGCCGAAAGGAAGTGAGCCGCGCGGGCGGCTGGATATCGCCTGTCGTCCTTTACGAGGGGCGTGTAGCGGGCGTCTGGGAGGCGAAGGACGCCGATGTGACCGTCACCGCTTTCGAGGACGTTCCCACCGCCCCGCTCAGGGACGAAGTGGCCCGGATGGAAGCGCTGCTGTCCTGACGGGTGTGGCACGACCCGGATCGAAGCGGGTGTGGAGCGTTCATCTAGTGTGCCGCCCATGGACGATCGCGACGACACGGCCCATCGGCGCGACGAGGCGGACGAGCCGGCCGTGTACCGGCAGACGCGGTACAAGGCGCCGGACGGAGCGGCCGAGCTTCTGCTGATCCGGCACGGCGCCTCTGAGCCCGCCCATTCGGACCGGCCGTTCCCGCTTGTGGACGGCCAAGGCGATCCCGAACTCGCGCCAGAGGGACGCGAACAGGCGGAGCGGGTCGGTGAGCGGCTCGCTGAGGAGAACCTCGATGCGATCTATGTGACGCCCCTGCGTCGTACGGCGCAGACCGCGGCTCCGTTGGTCCGTCGCCTGGGACTGGAGCCTCGCGTCGAGCCCGGCCTGCGCGAGGTGTATCTCGGTGAATGGGAAGGCGGTCTGTTCCGGAAGATGGTCGCCGAGGGCGATCCGGTGGCGCAGCGCATGTTCGCCCAGGAGCGCTGGGACGTCATCCCCGGAGCGGAGGCCAACGAGGCGTTCGCGGGACGGGTCGACGCGAGCCTCACCCGGCTCGCGGCGGCGCACGCGGGCGGCCGGATCGCGGTGTTCACCCATGGTGGCGTGATCGCCCAGGCGCTCGCGGCCGCGACCGGGGCCAGGCCGTTCGCGTTCCTCGCCCCCGACAACGGTTCCATCTCGTGCCTGGTGAGGATCGGTGACCTGTCGTCCATCCGCGGGTTCAACGACGTCTCCCACCTGGACTGGTCCGTGGCCGCCCCGCTGACATAGGCGCCGGGTGCTCGCCAGGTGCTAGAGGCGGAAGCGGAGGCGCTGGCCAGGGCGCAACTGCGCGGCGTCGGCGATACCGGTTGAGGCGAGCACCGCGACCACTGGGTAGCCGCCGGTCGTCGGATGGTCGGCCAGGAAGATGATGGGCATTCCGCTGGGCGGCACCTGAAGCGAACCGGTCACCATGCCTTCGCTGCCGAGTTCGCCCTCGCGGACGCGTGCCAGCGGCGGGCCGTCCAGGCGTACGCCCACGCGGTTGCTGTCCGGCGACACGACGTACGTAGTGGACGTAAGCGTCGCCATCGCGTCTTCAGCGAACCAGTCGTCACGTGGCCCGGGCAGGATGCGCAATATCGGTGTCTCAGGCATGGGCGGCGCGGGCGCGACGTCCACGGCGATGTCGCCGAGTCCTCTGGCGGACCCCACCGGAATGCGGTCGCCAGGCGAAAGAGGCGCAGGGCCTAGCCCCGACAGAAGGTCGGTCGAACGGCTCCCCAGAATCTCCTCGACGACGACACCACCCCGCACGGCGAGATAGCTGCGCAGCCCAGACTGCGGCGTGCCGAACTCGACCAGCCCGCCGTCCGGGACATGGCACGGCGCGTTCGTCCCGTATGCGCGGCTGTCGATGCACAGCGGCACTGGTGCTCCCGTGACCGCGATCCAGGTGTTCCTGTGGAAACGCAAGGCGGCCCCGCCGAGCGTGAGTTCCACGGCAGCCGCGCCCTCGGGGTTGCCAACAAGCCGGTTCGCCAGCCGGAAGGCACGCTCGTCCGCGGCTCCGGAACGCGGTACTCCGAGGTGCGCGCGGCCCGGCCGCCCGAGGTCCTGGACGGTCGCCAGCGGGCCGGGCCGCACGATCTCGATCAACGCACGACCTCGATCACGATGGTTCCCGGGGCACGAAACGGACGCGCGTTCCCGGCCTGAGCAGCGACGGGGGATCGCGCGTCACGTCCCACAGCCGCAGCCTGGAACGTCCGAGCAGCCGCCAGCCGCCCGGGGAGCTGGACGGGTAGACGGCCGCGTACGGCCCCGCGATCGCCACCGAGCCCGCCGGTACCGAGGTCCGCGGCGACTCGCGCCGCGCCACGTGCAGGGCCGGGTCGAGGCCCGTCAGGTAGCCGAATCCGGGGGAGAAGCCTAGGTAGGCGACCGTGTACGAGGCGGTGGTGTGACGGTGGACGACCTCGTCGCGGGACAGGCCGGTGAGTGCGGCGACCTCGTCCAGGTCCTCCCCGTCGTAGACCACGGGTATCTCCACCGGTTCCGCGTCTCCTGCCGCGTCCTCGGGTAGGCGCAGCTGCGGAAGCCGTGCGGCGAGACGGTCCAGATCGGCCGACGGGTCGACGATCACCAGGACGGTCTGTTCCCCGGGGACGACGTCCACGACACCAGGCGGCGGATCGTCACGCAGGGCGGCGTTCAGGCGGTGCGCGGTCACGAGGTCGCCGGTCTCCACGAGCAGGGCCGCGTCACCGGCGCGCAGCACTCTCACGCGAACGGCTCCAGCGCGACCCCCGCCCCGGACAGCGCCGACCGCACCGACCGGGCCAGTTCTACCGCGTTCGGAGTGTCGCCGTGTACGCACATGGAACGGGCGTCCAGCGCGACCTCTCCGCCGTCAACGGAAACGACGGTGCCCTCTACGGCCATCCTCACGGCACGTTGGACGACGGCGTCCCGGTCATGGACGACGGCTCCCGGTTCACGGCGCGACACGAGCCGACCAGACGGCGTATAGGCCCGGTCCGCGAAACACTCGGCGACCACAGTGAGCCCTTCGGCGACATCGCGCACCGCGGAACCCGCCAGTGTCAACAGCGGTAGCGAAGGATCGTAGGCCCGTACCGCATCGGCCACGGCGCGGGCCTGGACGGCGTCGCGTGCCACCCGGTTGTACAGCGCGCCGTGCGGCTTGACGTAGGCCACACGTCCGCCTTCCGTGCGCGCGATGCCGTCCAGGGCGGCGACCTGGTAGAGGACCTCGGCGGTCAGTTCCGGTGGGGGCACGTCCATCTCGCGGCGTCCGAAACCGGCCAGATCCCGGTACGACACCTGCGCGCCTATCGTCACCCCACGCTCGACGGCGGCCGCGCACACCCGGCGCATGATGAGCGGATCGCCCGCGTGGAAGCCGCACGCCACGTTCGCGCTCGTGATGACGTCGAGCAGTGCGAGGTCGTCGCCGAGCTCCCAGATGCCGAACCCCTCACCGAGGTCGGCGTTGATGTCGATGACCGCCATGCCCAAGACCTACCACCGATCACCGCGTTTCAGACGATCTCCTCGCGCACGTCCTCCACCTCGTGCCTGGACGCCCACGCCTGGTACACGCCACGGTCGAACAGCTCCAGCCGCAGCCGCTCCGCCACCGCCGCCTCGCCGCCGCTGTGCTCCACGCGCAGCCAGCCGTCATGTTCGCCAAGCACCACGAACGGCTCACCCTGCCAGGTGCAGCGCGTCGTGACGTACCGCAGGTCGTCCACGTCCGACAGCGGCACCACCTGGACGTACCGGTCCGGTGAGATCCGCCTGAAACCGTCGGTGTGCCGCGCGGTGTAGAGCCGGACCAGGTCGCCGTCCGGGCTCGCCTCGTACTCGGCGCCGTGCCAGGCCGCGTAGTAGCCGTGCCGGACGCTCATCCACGCCCTCCCGGCAGTATCACGAGCCACCTGCGCAGATCGGCGTCGTAGGACGCCACCGGCGACTCCGTCCCGGCGACGACGAGCCGGTACAGCTCGGCGCCGTGCGGCAGCCGCTGGCTCTCGATCTTGAACTCGGGGATGCCCGGGCCGTCGCCCGGCGCGTGGAGCGGCCCCGGGAACAGCGACGGCTTCACCGCCGGCCAGCGGATCACGAAGATCTCCTCGTCGTCGGGCGTGAACGGCGAGCCCTCGTACACCAGCCCGAGCCCGCGGATCAGCGCCGCCGGGGTCGCCGGCTCCGCGACGTCCTGGACCCGGTGCACGTAGCCGGCGACCAGGTCGTAGCCGCCATCCAGGTAGTGCCGGACGTGCTCGGGGCGCACCGCCTTCTGCATGATCACGACCTGCGGCCCGCCGTCCGCGGGCCCGCGCCGTCCCGTCGAGGACGCGGCCTCCCGCGGCCGAGGAGCGACGGGCGGGCTTGTAGGCGTCTCTGAGCCCTCCGGAACGCCGGACGGTTCCCGAGGCTCGGCCGGCGACGGAGAGGGGCTCTCCGGCGGGCTGGGGGCCGTCCGGGCGGCGACGGCGTCACCCGGGACGGGTTCGGCGCGCGCCGGCCCGTCGGGCTCGAAGAGCGCGTTCGCGTCCAGGTAGGACGCGCTCGGCAGGCCCGGGTTGATCGCGAGCTGCCAGTCTGGATGCGGCCAGCCGCGCGACAGCTCCGCCAGCGACGCCTCCCGGTGGTGCGCGGCCTGCCCTTGCAGGGAGTGGTTCATAGCCTCGGGCGAGGTGAACGCCAGGACGAACGTCCCGCCGCCGAACCGCGCCGTGGCGAACTGGTGGTCGCTCGCTCCTGCGCCCCCGGGAGCGGGCAGGTACAGGACGGCGCGTGCCAACAGGTTGAGGTACCCGTGCTGGTCGCCACGCTCCCGCGCCTCCGCGAGTGCGGTCTCCAGACCGGAGTCCGATGGGCCGGCGGGATGCACTTCGGGGTGGCTCTCAGGTTCGGGGACGGCCAGCGGGATGCCGAGCCCCGGCAACGCCAACGGGCCGCCGTCAGGCCCGGCCCGGCTCGCCTGGTAGACGAGTTCGAGCGGCGACTCGACGTGGTAGGCGTCGCGGAACGCCCCGACCATCAGCCCGGCAAGGAGGGCGGACGCCTCCAGACGCTCCGCCGAGACCCGGTCGACCCGGTCACCCCGGCCGGCCCGGGCACGACGGTCACGGCGCTCGCGCAGGGTGAACTGCTGCCACCAGTTCTTGCGCTCCTCCTCGTCCGGCGGCTCCCAGCCGAGCGCCCGCAGCCGCCGCTCCTGCCGCGGGGCCAGCGGGCGGGGCAGGAACGCGCTGCCGACGGCCTCGGCGTCGAACAGCCCCTCGGACCTCATCGCCTGGACGTAGGGCAGCCCGCTCGGACCCTGCACGATGACGAACGACGTGACCGGCAGGCGTGACAGCTCCAGCGTCAGCCGCTTGGCGAAGTCGTTCCAGTCCACAAGGGGTCCACTCTCACATCCGTGGGGCGCCGGGGATGCTACCGGACGGTAGTCGAATGCGCGTCAGTCGGCCCGCGGAGCCGGAACGGCGTCGGCCTTCGCCGGTGCCCACACGCCGCCGATGGCGTCATAGACCGCGAGCGGCGTCTCGTCGCCCTCACCGGCCGAGCGCCAGAGGCGGGTGCCATGGGGCGGACGGAGCGGGACGCCTGCGGGCGGCTGCGCGGCTACGGCGGGCTTCTTGTTCGTTGGCGCGCCCAGAGGAAGCGCCGCCGCGTTCCCCGCTGTGGCGCTCTCCGCCTCGGTGGGTTCCGGTTCGGCGGGCTTCGGCGCGACGACCTCTTGCGGGAAGCTCTCCCGTACGACGGGCTCCCGCACGACGGGCTCCGGCTCACCGTCGCCCGGCCCAAGCGCCGCCCGTAGATCGGCAGTGGTGTACGGGTCGATGGCGGTGTGGGAGTTCTCATGCGGCCGGTCGACGGTAGGAGCCGAGCCGTTGGCCGCCGGGATCGACCCACCGGCGACGGGGTTGGGCCCGGCGAGCGCGTTGGGGTCGACCTTCCCGTACGGGTTGGGCACGTCCGGCGCGAGGGACGGCGCCGCGCTCGCCTCTGCGTCCATGCGGGAGACGACGGACGAGTCCAGAAGGACTTCGCTGGGCAATCCCCAGTTGATCGCCAGCCGCCAGGTGGGGTCGGGCCAGGCGGACGCCAGCCGGGCGAACGAGGTGCGCCGGTAGAGGCCGGGGTGCCGGTCGCCGGTGCGGGCCAGGGCCCCTGGCGAGGTGAACACCGTGACGTAGGTGCTGCTGCCGATCGTGATGGTGGGGAACTCGGCGCGGTCGGGATCCTCCACTGCGGGCGCCGTCGCCGGGAGCACCAGGTCGGCGTTGGCCAGCAGCCTGAAGTACGCGCTGTTGTCGCCGTTCGCCTTGGCCTCGGCCAGGCGTGGTTCGAGCAGATCGGCGTTCGCGCTCGGAAGGCCCTCCGGCGGCATGTAGGTCCCCCTAGGCGGCGTCCCGGAGGGAAGCGAGCCCGCCTCCGCGAGCACGTCGCCGCCGGGCGCGCGGCCGGTCGAGGATCGGCGCTTGTTCACGCGCGACGGGTCAGCCACGTCGATGCCGAAGTCGGTCAACTCGATCAGCCCGGTGCCGTGCCGGTGGAACGACTCGTACACGAGGTCGGACGGCCGCCTGACGCCCTGGACGTCGCGCAGGGCGGTGACCATGACGTCGGCCAGCCGCGAGAAGTCGCCGCCGGTCACCGACTGCATCCCGCCGGGCGCGCCGAACTCGGGCAGTTCCGTCCACCAGTTGCGCGGGGCGGGCTCGGCGGGCGGGCGCCAGCCCGCGTCGCTCATGACCTCCTCGTCGGCCAGTGTGAGCAGCAGCGGCCCTTCGAGGAAGTTGTTGCTGACGGCCTCGGCGTAGAGTCGGTCCGGCTCGCGCATGGCCTGAACATAGTGCCGGCTCTCATCGCGCTCCCGCACGATGAGGATGGTGTCCCGTTCGAGACCCGCCAGCTCACGACCCAGCCGCCGGGCGAACTCGGACCACTCCAACAAGATCACTCCCTACGACCGGAGGCCGGCCCCCCGGGCCCCCGCGAGACCATGCCCGAGAACCGATGATTACCGCCGGGGACGCCGCGTGCAAACCGGGAGTTCACTCCGGTGGGGGTTCGTGACGCAGCACATGCAAGGCTTCGCGGAGAGCCTCCGGATCTTCTCCGCAGCGGTCCAGGACGTCGATGAGTTTGTGCAGGATCTCGTGGCGTTCGTAACCGATGTCGAGCAGTGATTGTGCGGTATCCCACAGCTGCGGGGGCTCCCCGTCCCACAGACGTTCGGCAAGGCGTTCGTGCGCGTTCAGGTGTTCTTCGTCCGCGCCGGGGTGCTCGAACTCCAGGATGACGCGGCGGTCGTCGCGGTCGGCCGGATCCAGGGTCGACAGGTTGATGAAACCGTGCCGCCCGGAGCGCCTGTGGGTGCCGGACAGGAACGGCAGGGCGAACGCCCGCCGCGGCAGCGCCTCGAGGTCGCCGTCGGGCAGGAGCCGGCCGACCAGATCACGGTCGAGACCGAACGCGGACGGGTCGCGGTAGGCCTCGGCGAACTTCGCGGTGGCGTCCCAGAGGGCGTCCAGCGTCGCCCTGATGCCCTCCTCGGGCAGCCCTGTGCGTTTGCCCGCCCACCGAACCCACGCCGCCAGCACGTGAGGGACGGCCTCCTGTTCGGTCGGGGACAGCAGGACCTTCCGCGGCAGCCAGTCGAGCAGGAACATCTCGCACTTGACGGGGCTGACCCGCAACGGCCGCCCGAAGTCGTGGGTGCAGCCGTAGTCGATGATGCGGTCGACGCACCGGCTCGCCGCGGAAAGGTCGGACAGACCCTCGGCCTCGTCCGACGCGAGGAACCTCGCCGCGATCGTCGCTCGCCTGTCGCGTCCGTACACCGGGGGCTGGGGGAGGCGCCCACCCGGCGGCAAGATGTCCACGCGCGCGCGGACGAAGGCGTGATAGGAGCCGAAGTTCTCGTTCACCGGCGGGTCGTCGGTGTCGTCCGTGAGGTCCAGCGCGCTTTGCAGCAGCGCCCTGGCGTCCCGCGAGTCGAGGGGCTCGAACCGCATCAGCGGGTTGTCGCGTCCCTCACGGCGGCAATGGTCCAGGAGCGTGTCGACCTTGGACGACACCCAGGCGTCCCTGACCATCCCGGGCATCGGCGGCCGCCCCACACGCGCGACGGGGGCGAACTGGCCGCTGGCCGACGGGACGGCCCCGGCCTTGTTGCGATCGACCAGGATGACCAGCGCGTGCCGTTCAGTGCCTCCATACGTGTAGGTGCAGACGATGGAGTCTTGGTCGCCGTAGACGTCCCTGGACACGAAGCACTCCTCGGGAGCGACCATCCCCACGCGGTCGGCCCAACCCGGCCTGGCGACGCCGTTGCCCATCAGCTCCAGCGCCGCGCGCTCGGCCATGGCGGCCTGGCGCGGGGTGCCCATGTAGGCCATTCCGATGAGCAGCGCCAGCGCGGCCGGGGTTCCGACCGTCCCCGCGTGGGCGACCAGTGCCTCGCCGATGATCTCCTCGACGTCGCCGTCCGGCACCCGCTTCGCCCACCACGAGCCGAGGATCTCGCTGACGATGAGCTCCGCGTCCAAGGGGCTGCGCACGGCCAGCAGCTCGCGGGCATGCTGCAGCATGCCATCGAAGATCGCGGTGACCTCGTCGGGGGGTGGCGATCCCTCTCGGCCCGGTTCCCCGGAGGAACGGTGGTGGCGGCGGGGATTCACCCTTCTAGCCTCTCAGATCAGCCGCGGGCGCTGTCCAGGACACGTCCGAACAGGGGACGGCGGCGACCTGGGACACGCGAAGGGGCTGCTCAGCCGTCGACTCCGCTAACCGGGGCGCGTCCAGAGGGCGGTTCCGATTTCAGAATGCCGGTGAGATGCTCACGCGCCATCCGTTCGACGCTGGTGGGCGTGGCCTCCAGACCGAGGTGGGCCATGCACGCCTGGACGTCGGCCACACACCGCCGGACCATGTCCGCGTGGAAGGTGGCGAACTCCTCGCAGAGCCGTCGGGTGAGCGCGTCGCGGGTCTCGGTCCGATGACCGGCCAGTGCAGGCATCAGCGCACACCTCCGCGCACGGGGTACCTCTCGATGTCCCATTCCAGCGCTTTTGCGGAGAGAGTCAATAGATATCGGGACGTCGTTGGGCAAATTCTGTGCCGTCGTCGCCGGAGCCCCCGTCCGGATCGGCGTTCGTCGCTGTGACCTGGGAACTCGCCCCGGCACCTGACGATCTTCGGACGGCGTCCCGCGACCTCTGCCAGGCGTCCGCCCAGCCCGCGTGGTGCCGTGCCGCCCAGCCGGGCTCCACCCGCCCGGTCAGCATCGCGTTGAGCGCGCCCCGGTCCCGGAACGCCTCCCACAGGTGCCCCGCCGTCACCACGACGACGATGAGGAAGAGCCAGTCGTGGACGAACGTGGCGCCCGTCCGCCACCGGTCACCCCAGGGATCGGGGAACGTCATGATCTCGCCGGTGCCGAGCATCAGCAGGATCGCGCCCGCGGTGAACGCCGCGTTCAGCTTCTGCCCCGCGTTGAACTTGCCCACGGGAATGACTCCGCGACCGTCCTGCACGGCCCTGCGGTCGCGGCGCTTCAGCCACTCCCAGTCGTGCGGAGCGAATCTGTTCAACCGGCTCAGGTCGGCCCTGAAGGCGCGAGACGCGAGACCGAGCACGATGGGCACCGGCAGTGCGAACCCGCACCACACGTGGACGGTCTTGAGCGTCTCCCGGTGGCCCACCAGCGTCGACAGCAGCGGCAGGTACAGGCAGGCAGCGGTCGCCAGGCAGATCAGCATCAGCAACGCGGTCACATGGTGGATCGACCGCTCCGCCACGGTGAACCGCATGAGCCAGGTCCGCTCGGACGGAGCCGGGTCACGTCGGCGCATCGTTCCGCCCGTTCGACCGGCCCACCCAGGCGTCGACGTCGTAACCGAGGTTCTCCCAGTAACCGGGAATGACCTTGTCGGTCAGTTCGATGCCGCCGAGCCACTTCAGCGACTTGTAGCCGTACATGGGCGCCACGTAGAGGCGCGTCGGGCCGCCGTGGTCGTGTGTGACGGGTTCGCCGTCCATCTGCGTCGCCACGAGGACGTCCCGCCGGCGCGCCTGCTGCAGCGTCAGCGACTCCGTGTAGACGCCGTCGAACGACGTGAATCGCACGGCACGGGCCCTGCGCGACACTCCCACCGCGTCCAGCAGGTCAGGGAGAGCCACGCCCACCCAACGCACGTCCGGCACGCGCCAGCCCGTCACGCATTGGAAATCCTTGTCGAGCACCGTCTGGGGGAACCGTGCCAGGTCGGCCAGCCCGAATGACTGAGGCTTGTCGACAAGGCCGCCGACGGTCACGCGGTGGGTGGCCGCACTGTGCCGCTTCACGCTCCCGGTGACGGAGTAGTAGCGGAACCCTCCAGCCGCCGGGAGGATGTCCCCGATCGGCCCCACCGGCGCCAGGGCACGGCTCACGCCGTCCTGAACGGATGCCCCCACGGCGACGCCCGCCGCGCCGAGGCCGAGCATCCCCAGCACAACCCGCCGACCAACGGGACTGCCCTCCGCCCGTCCGTCCTCGCTCATCTCCTCATTCGAGCACCGCTGGACGCTCCACGCCAGGTTCCGGCCGTGCCCGTAAGACTTCTGACAGATCTGGGACCGGCTCTAAGCTGGGCCCATGGCCACGAAGGTTCATCTAGCCCAGCGTCCGGAAGCCGACGAGCTGCTCGGACGCAGCCCGCTGGCCGCGCTGGTCGGCATGCTGCTCGACCAGCAGGTCCCGATGGAGTGGGCGTTCACCGGCCCCTACACCATCGCCCAGCGGCTCGGCGCCGACGACCTGGACGCGCACGAGATCGCCGCGCACGACCCCGAGCGCTTCGCCGCGCTGCTGTCGGAGAAGCCCGCCGTCCACCGGTATCCGGGTTCCATGGCCAAGCGGGTCCAGCAGCTGTGCCAGTACCTCGTGGACACCTACGACGGCGATGCCGAGAAGGTGTGGAAGGGCGTGGACAGCGGCAAGGAGCTGTTCAAGCGCCTCAACGGCCTCCCCGGGTACGGCAAGCAGAAGGCACAGATCTTCGTGGCGCTGCTGGGCAAGCAGTACGGGGTCCAGCCGGACGGATGGCGCGAGGCCGCCGGGGCCTACGGGGAGGAAGGCTCCCACCGGTCCGTCGCCGACATCACCGGCCCCGAGTCGCTCGCCAAGGTCCGCGCCTTCAAGCAGGAACAGAAATCCGCGGCCAAGGCCGCCAAATAGGAAGGCCGCCAAATAGGAGCGTCCCGCTACCGGCGGGGGACGCTGGCCGGAACTCGCCGAACGAGCCGAGTTGACGCCCTGTGACCCCCGGGCGCCGTAGCATCTCCTACTCGCCGTCCTGGCGGACCGCCTCCCGTGTCCTCCGCGACGGTGTCCGAATCCGACGTGTTCGCCTGTGGCCGAAGGGGACAAGGATGTTCATCAGGGCTTCCGTACGCGGCGAACCATCGGGATGATGAATACCTGACTCCGAACGGTGTTGTGATGGAGGCGGGAGCGCTAGCCTGCTCCCATTCACTCATAGTGATGAAAACTTGCCGCGCGGTACGGGATCCTCTGGGGCGGAGGTGTTGTCCATGAGCACCGAGACGTCCGTCCCGCGTCCTCGCGTTTCAGGGGTGGAGGGGCAGCCCATGGATGCGTCGGACGCCGCGCTGTACGCGACCTTGCTGACCGAGGCCCCGGCCGGGCTCGCGTTCTTCGACCGCGATCTGCGCTGCCGGCGGGCCAACGACGCGCTCGCCGCGCTGTTGGGCGTGCCCGTTGGCGATCTGCAGCAGCAACGGCCCGCCGAGGTCCTGCCCGAGGCGCTCGCTGCGGCGTTCGAGTCGGCGCTCCGCAAGGTGATCGACGAGAACCGTCCGCTGAGCGATCTCGACCTGGTCGTCCCGGCCGGGGAGGACGCCGCGGCCGAGCATGACGGCACGTCCGCCGAGGCGGCATCGCCCGTGACCCCTGGTGACGCGGCGGATCTGGCGACGGCGGTCGAGGAGCGCATCCTGGCCTGCTCGTGGCTGCCCGCCAAGGGCGCCGACGGCGAGCACCTGGGCGTCGTCCTGACCGCGCTGGACGTGACCGACCGGCGCAGGGCCGAGGAGGTCATCCGCCGCAAGGAGCAGCGCTACCGCTCGCTCGTGGAGGCCAGTGCCCAGGTGGTGTGGGTCGCCGCCCCGGACGGCGGCGTGATCGACGACGCGCCCGAATGGCGCGCGATCACCGGCCAGGCGCCGGACGACTACGCGGTCGGCGGCTGGCTGGCCGTGGTCCACCCCGAGGACCGTCCTCGCATCGAGGCGGCCTGGCGCGAGTGCGTCGAGGACAACCGGGTCTTCGAGACCAACTACCGGGTCCGCACCAAGAGCGGCACCTACCGGCACTTCGACGTACGGGCCGTGCCCATCTGGCAGGGCGACGCGGTCATCGAGTGGGTCGGCGCCAACACCGACGTCACCGGGCAGCGCGAGGCCGAGGAGATGCGCGGACGGCTGACCGAGCAGCTGTCGGCGGCGGCGCTGCGCACGGCGCGCCTTCAGCAGGCCACCTCCATGCTCGCCGAGGCGCTGACCGTGTCCCAGGTCGTCCAGGTCATCACGGAGGTCGGACGGTCGGCCATCGGCGCCGACTACTCCGCGGTGGCGCTGCTGGACGACGACAAACTCCGCCTCAGCATCGTGGCGCCGTCCCAGCCGGGCGCCGACGGCGAGAGCAGTCCCGCCTCCCGCGACGCGATCAAGGTCAGTGACCAGACCGTCATGTCGGTGGCGGTGCGCGAGAGCCGCCCGTTCCTGGCCGAGCATCCCGACAGCCTGCGCCTGCAGCTCGGCCACGGCGAGAAGGATCTGTTCGCCCAGCACACGGAAGAACGCGCCTGGGTGGGGCTTCCGCTACTGGCCGCGGGCGCGCCCATAGGCGCACTCCGTTTCTCGTTCACCCGCCCTAGGGAGATCACCGAGGAGGAACGGGTCTTCCTTGAGGCCCTCGCGGGCCAGTGCGCCCTGGCCGTCGAGCGCGCCCTGCTGTTCGAGCGCGAGCACAAGACGGCCGAGGAACTCCAGCGCAGCCTCCTGCCCAGCGATCTTCCGCAGCTGCCGGGCATGGTGCTGGCCGCCCGCTACAACCCCGCGACACGCCACGTCCAGGTCGGCGGCGACTGGTACGACGTGTTCCGGCTCCCCGACCGCCGCCTCGCCGTGGCCGTCGGCGACGTCATGGGCAAGGGCGTCCTCGCCGCGGCCGGTATGGGACGCGTCCGCAATGCCCTGCGCGCCCTCGCGCTGAACGACCCGCGCCCCGCCGCAGTCCTCGCCGGCCTGGACCGGCTGTTCAGCGCCACCGAGGACGAGGAGCAGTTCACCACCGTCGCCTACGCGGTGATCGACCCGGAGACAGGGCAGGGCGAGTTCAGCAACGCCGGCCACCCGCCACCCCTCCTGATCTCGCCCGACACGCCCGCGCGCGTCAGCACGCGGGAGCCGGGAACCCCCCTCGGCTGGCCGAGCCAGCGACAGCAGACAAGTTTTTCCATCGAGACCGGCAACACTGTGGTGTTCTATTCCGATGGACTTGTGGAGAACCGTAGGCGTGGGGTGGACGCAGGGCTGGAGGAGCTGGTCGCCGTTGCGGCGGACGCCCCACCTGAAGTGGTAGGAGATCCCGAGAGACTCGTCGACTTCCTGGTCGATCGGATGCTTGCCGGGTATGAGCAGGTAGACGATGTGACCGTGCTTGCCCTGCACGTCCCGCCCAAGCCCGCCTGAAGCGTGCCGAAGACGGCGCGAAGACGGTGGAGCACGTACGAAGGACCGTCCCGCGCCCTCTAAGGTGGAGAGTTACCGGGTAGGACTTCACAGGCGGAATGCGCAGCAGTGCCAGAATGCTTGACCCAACGAGAGCGGGTACGCTGCGGTCCCGCACCGGGAGGTCCGCTCCGTGTGCGGTCCCACACCAGTGTGAGGCCGGGCCCGTCAGGGCACTTGGGTCAGCCAAGCCACACGTTCGTTCGAGAGGTATTTGTGTCGCCTGCTAGCTCGACCTCGAAAGCGTCAGATCTGCACGATCACGTCATCGCGCAACTGATCGAGCGTGGACGGTCCCAGGGCAATCGCCTCGAAGCCGACGACGTACGACGTACGTTCGAGGAGGCCGACATCCCCGTGTCAGCGGCCTCCAGCATTCTGCGGAGCCTCAGCAAGGAGGGTGTGACCGTCATGGTGAGCGCTGCCGACTCCGCGGCGCCCAAGCGTCCGCGCAAGCGCGCGTCGCAGCCGGTGCGCAGGCCCAAGACCGCCGCGGCGGCCAAGGAGCAGCCCGACACGGTGACCGCGGTCGTCGGGGACGACGCCGTCGAGGCGGCCGCCGAGGAGATCGTGGCCGAGCCGCGTCCCGCGGCCCCCAAGCCCGCGCCGCCGAAGAAGGGCGCGCCCGCGAAGGGCGCCAAGTCCAAGAAGGCCGCGCAGGCGAAGAAGGGCGCGGCGCAGGCCGCCAAGCCCGCCCCGGCCAAGCCGGAGAAGAAGGCGTCCGACGACCCTGATGTCGACGACGATGTCGACGTCGATGTCGACGCCGACCTCGCCGACCTCGACGTCGACCTTGAGGACGACCCGGCCGCCGAGGCCGTGGAGGCGCCCGAGGCCGAGGAGGACGAGGTCGTCGCCGCGCCCGCGGCGAAGGCGGCTCCCGCCGCCGGCAAGCCCGCCGAGGGCGCGCCGCCCGAGGAGGAGGGCTTCACCCTCGGCGACGACGACGAGGACGCGCCCGCTCAGCAGATCGCGGCCGCCGGCGCCACCGCCGACCCCGTCAAGGACTACCTCAAGCAGATCGGCAAGGTCCCGCTGCTCAACGCCGAGCAGGAGGTGGAGCTCGCCAAGCGCATCGAGGCCGGGCTCTTCGCCGAGGAGCGCCTCGCCGCCGCCGCTGCCGCGATGACCGAGGAAGACCTCGAAGACTTCGAGTGGATCGCCGAGGACGGCCGCCGTGCCAAGAACCACCTCCTGGAGGCCAACCTCCGGCTGGTGGTGTCGCTGGCCAAGCGCTACACCGGACGCGGCATGCTGTTCCTGGACCTGATCCAGGAGGGCAACCTCGGCCTGATCCGCGCGGTCGAGAAGTTCGACTACACCAAGGGCTACAAGTTCTCCACGTACGCCACCTGGTGGATCCGGCAGGCGATCACCCGCGCGATGGCCGACCAGGCCCGCACCATCCGCATCCCGGTGCACATGGTCGAGGTCATCAACAAGCTGGCGCGCGTGCAGCGGCAGATGCTCCAGGACCTGGGCCGCGAGCCCACCCCGGAGGAGCTGGCCAAGGAGCTCGACATGACCCCGGAGAAGGTCGTCGAGGTCCAGAAGTACGGCCGCGAGCCCATCTCGCTGCACACGCCGCTCGGCGAGGACGGCGACAGCGAGTTCGGCGACCTCATCGAGGACTCCGAGGCCATCGTCCCGGCGGACGCGGTCAGCTTCACGCTTCTGCAGGAGCAGCTGCACTCGGTCCTGGACACGCTCAGCGAGCGCGAGGCGGGCGTGGTGTCGATGCGGTTCGGCCTCACCGACGGCCAGCCGAAGACCCTGGACGAGATCGGCAAGGTGTACGGGGTGACCCGGGAGCGCATCCGCCAGATCGAGTCCAAGACCATGTCGAAGCTGCGCCACCCGTCGCGTTCCCAGGTCCTGCGCGACTACCTCGACTGATCCTTCGTACGACGCTCCGATTCAGGGCCCCCGCGATGGGGGCCCTGTTTCATGCGGTCAGTCGGGGAGGACGACGTCCAGGTTGGCGCCGTTGAGCTCGGCGGTGTGGCCGAGGTCGGCGACGGCCTTCAGCAGCGCGTCCGGGGTGCGGGGCGCGGCGCCCGCCTTGAGCAGGTCGTGCGCGATCTGCCCGCGCGTCGCCTTCGCCATGTGGCTGACGACGGTCCGTTTGGGGACGCCGTCGACGACCCGTTCCCGGAACACCCGGACCGCCACGGCCGGCCCAGGCGCCTTCCACACGGACGCGTACGGCCCGGAACGCATGTCGACGATCAGGTCGTCGTCCAGCCGCAGGGCCTTGCGGATGGGCGGGCGCCACAGCGTTCCCAGGCGGCCGGCAGGGGGCAGCGACACCGCCATGGCCAGCCGGTAGGGCGGGACGCGGTCGGTGAGCCGCAGCGCGCCCCACAGGCCCGAGAAGACGATGACCTGCTCGGCGGCGGCCGTCGCGTCGAGGTCGGCGAGGTTCAGGTTGTCGTAGAGGACGCCCGTGTAGAGCCGCGCCGCGGGCAGCGTCGGCGCCTCGCGCAGTGCCAGGTTGCGGGCCAGGGCTTCGTCCACTTGGCCCGGCGGTAGGGCGAGCACTTCTGCCGCGTTCTTGCGCCGGCTCGCCCGCGTCAGGGCCTTCAGGACGCGTTCGCGCGTCGGGTTGAGGCCGGGGAAGCTCAGCGAGCCCAGGTCGAGGGGCGGGCCGTCCCCGCCGGTAGCCTTCTTCTCCGACGGCGGCAGCAGGATGTGCACGATCCCCCCGAAAGCGGTGACGGATGACGCGGTTCCCGGAGGTCGGCCGGCTGGTCGCCGAGGCATGGCCCGCGCCGTCCACCCAGGATATGGGCGGCTGGCTGCTGCGGCACGCCGGAGGTGTGACCAAGCGGGCCAACTCCGTCCTGCCTCTGGACGACCCAGGGGAGGTAGGGCACGCCGTCCATCAGGCGGAGCGCTTCTACACCGCGATGAGGTTGCCGACCGTGTTCTCGATCGGCGCCCAGGCGAAGCCAGCGGAACTCGACAGGTTCCTAGAGGGCCGCGGTTACGAGTTGGTGGATCCGACGCTCGCCATGGTGGCGGACATAGCGGGCCCCTACGAGCGTGACGGGGTGGAGATCAGGCAGGCACCGTCCAAGGAGTGGCTGGACCTCTGGTGGTCGGTGGACGGCCGCTTCGGCCACCAGTTGCCGACGGCCGAGAGGATCCTCACCGGCGTCCCGGCGGCCTACGCGTCGCTGGACGGCGTCGTCGTCGGACGTGGCGTGCCCCAAGGAAAGTGGCTCGGCGTGTACGCGATGGCCGTCGCGCCAGAAGCGCGCAGGCGGGGACTGGGACGGCGCGTGCTGCGCGCCCTGCTGGACTGGGGACGCGAGCAGGGATGCGAGCGGGCCTACCTGGTCGTCGTCGAACGGAACGCGCCGGCGCGGTCGATGTACGAGGCGGAGGGATTCGCGCACGTCAGCGGCTACCACTATCGGGTGAAGAATGTCACGGGCGGCTGACGGCCGGGACGGATCGGTGATCCACCCCGACCGCCCATTTTCTGATACGTTACGCGATCATTCAATTACGGAGCGGAGTTGGCGCCCAATTTGCTCCGGGAGAGCCGAAGGGGCGGAATGCGAACGGCGGCCACCGTCTCCGATGGCCGCCGTTCAGGGCTCCTGCTATATGGGGGTCACCGCTCGTCGTCGGGAGTGACGGCCGGGGTTTCGGTGAGCCGGTCGGTCTCGTCCTGAATGTCGGCCCCGTTGGAGCGGAGGGCCTCTGCGTACTTGCGTCCGTGGTGGGCGCAGAACAGAAGGTCGCCGCCGCCTACAAGGACTGCACGGACGTAGGCCTGAGCGCCGCATCGGTCGCATCGGTCGGCGACGGTCAACGGCTTGGTTGGGGCAAGGGCTCCAGTCACGGCACCTTCCTCATGCTCGGGGTCGGTACTTAGGACAACATCTAACCCGACGCTGACGTTCCCAACCTGGTTCTTCGTACGCCCACAGCGGAATGGCCCAATAAGTGACCGACGTCACATTAGACGGCCTCCCATCGGAACAGCAGCATGGCGTTCGTCCATCGGAGTCCGGGGGGCGTATCGGGCGAAGCGCGCCGGACGCCGGTGTTCCGGGTAGCCTGGCGAACCGTCAGGAGCCGCCGCGCAGGCGTGCCGGAACGTCCGGGGCGGCGAGCCTTTCGGAGGATTGTCGGCTACCGGGGGTACTCTTCTGCCGACCGTCCGACCCCCGAGGAGCACACGCACGTTGACCGCCGCGACCGCTGAAGCGACCACCGAAGACCCGCACGGCTACTCCGCCCGGCACCTCTCGGTGCTGGAGGGCCTGGAGGCCGTGCGGAAGCGACCCGGCATGTACGTGGGGTCGACCGACAACCGGGGCCTCGCGCACTGCCTGTGGGAGATCGTCGACAACTGCGTCGACGAGGCCCTCGCCGGCTACTGCACCCACATCAGCGTGACGCTGCACGCGGACGGGTCCTTCGAGGTGGCCGACAACGGCCGCGGCATCCCGGTCGACCTGGAGCCGAAGACGGGCCTTCCGGGCGTCGAGCTGGTCATGACGCGGCTGCACGCGGGCGGCAAGTTCGGCGGGGTGTCCTACACGGCGTCCGGTGGCCTGCACGGTGTCGGCGCGTCCGTGGTGAACGCGCTGTCCGCGCGGCTGGACGTGGAGGTCGACCGCGACGGCCACACCCACGCGATCAGCTTCCGGCGCGGCCTGCCCGGCGAGTTCGCCGACGACGGCCGCCCGAACGCCCGGTTCAAGAAGAAGTCCGGCCTTCGGCAGGTCCGCAAGGTCGCCAAGAAGGTCACCGGCACCCGTGTCCGCTTCTGGCCCGACCTGCAGATCTTCCTGAAGGACGCCACGGTCGAGCAGGCCCTCGTCCTCGACCGGATGCGCCAGACCGCGTTCCTCATCCCCGGCCTCACCATCGACGTCCGCGACGAGCGCGGCGAGGAGGTCGTCGACGAGACGTTCCGGTTCGACGGCGGCATCAGCGAGTTCTGCGCCTACCTGGCCAAGGACGCCGCGATCGTCGACGTCCTGCGGCTGCGGGGCCGCGGCCACTTCACCGAGACCGTGCCGGTCCTCGACGACCAGGGCCACCTCACGCCCACCGACGTCGAGCGCGACCTCGAGGTCGACATCGCGCTGCGCTGGGGCACCGGCTACGACACGATCACCAAGTCGTTCGTCAACGTGATCGCCACCCCGAAGGGCGGCACCCACGTGCGCGGCTTCGACCGCGCCATGCTGAAGGTGCTGAACGAGCAGCTCCGGGCGACCAAGCTGCTGAAGAACGGCGACGAGGACGTCCTCAAGGAGGACGTCCTGGAGGGCCTCACCGCGGTCGTGACCGTCCGGCTCCCGGAGCCGCAGTTCGAGGGCCAGACCAAGGAGGTCCTCGGCACGTCCGCCGCTACGCGCATCGTGTCCCAGGTCGTTCTGCGGGAGCTGCGCGCGATCTTCGAGAACCCGCCGCGCGGGCAGAAGCAGCCGCTGCGGGCCGTCCTGGAGAAGGTCGCCGGGGCCGCCAAGACGCGCATCGCCGCCCGCACCCAGCGCGACAACCAGCGCCGCAAGAACGCCCTGGAGAACTCCGCGCTGCCCGCCAAGCTGGTCGACTGCCGCACGGCCGACGACCGCAGCGAGCTGTTCATCGTCGAGGGCGACTCGGCGCTCGGCACCGCCAAGCTCGCCCGGAACTCCGAGTTCCAGGCGCTGCTGCCGATCCGCGGCAAGATCCTCAACGTGCAGAAGGCGTCCGTCGCCGACATGCTCAAGAACGCCGAGTGCGCCGCGATCATCCAGGTCATCGGCGCCGGCTCGGGCCGCACGTTCGACATCGACGCGTCCCGCTACGGCCGGATCATCCTGATGGCGGACGCGGACGTCGACGGTTCCCACATCCGCACCCTGCTGCTCACGCTGCTGTACCGCTACATGCGGCCCATGCTGGAGGAGGGGCGCGTCTACACCGCCGTCCCGCCGCTGCACCGCATCGAGCTGGTCAAGCCCAAGAAGGGGCAGGACAAGTACGTCTACTGCTACAGCGACGGCGAGCTGACCCGCAAGCTGGTCGAGTTCGAGCGCAAGGGCCAGCGCTGGAAGGAGCCCGTCCAGCGCTACAAGGGCCTCGGTGAGATGGACGCCGACCAGCTCGCGGAGACCACCATGGACCCGCGCCACCGCATGCTGCGCCGGATCCGCGTCGAGGACGCCGACGAGGCGTCCAAGATCTTCGAGCTGCTGATGGGCAGCGACGTGGCCCCGCGGCGCGCGTTCATCACCGCCGGCGCGTCCGAGCTCGACGCCGAACGCATCGACGTCTGACCTCCGCCGCCCGGGTTGACCCGCCCCGGCGCGGTGTCCACCCGGCGGTGGAGAGCGGGGTTCCAGCCTGGCGCCGATCCGCGCACGGCCACGGTCCCATAGCTTCGTACCGTGAAGTGCAGAACGTCGCTCATCGAGCGGTATGTGATGGTCGCCATCATCGGCGTCCTGCTGGCATGGGCGCTGTTCGCCTACGTGCGCGCCCTCTTCGACTCCGAGGACCCACCGGCGCTGCACGGGCTCGGCCTGGCCATCACCCTCCTGAACGTCGTCATGATCGTCCTTCTGGTCGGCGGCGTGCGCATGGGGCGGGGCAAGGAGTCGCGGTGGCGGACGGCGTCGGTCGTCCTGCTGGTGGGGGCCGTGACGGGCTCGATGGTGTTCTACGGGATCGACCCCGACTTCGGCGCGGGATTCGTCGTCGCCATGATCGCCCTCTGGGCGCTGTTCACCCGGGTCCCGCTGATCTGGGGCTTCGCCGCCAGCGGCCTGACGATCGTCGCGATGAGCGTCCTCGGCGCGCTCTTCCGGGACGGCGGCGCCGATCTCGGGCTGCTGATCGCCTTCCTGGGCATCACCCTGGGCGCCGCCGCGACCCGCCAGGGCATGGTCGCGCAGGAGGCGACCCGCAGCGCGGAGGCCGCCAACGCCGTGCTCGCCGAGCGGTCGCACATCGCACGGGAGATCCATGACATCCTCGCCCATTCGTTGTCGGCGCAGGTCGTCCACCTGGAAGGGGCGCGCCTGCTGCTGTCCCGGGACGGTGACCGTGTGCAGGCCCTTGACCGGGTAGAGCGCGCACGCGATCTCGCGCGTTCGGGGCTGGAGGAGACCAGGCGGGCCTTGGCCACGCTTCGCGGGGAGATCCCGGAGCCCAAGGAGGTCCTGGCGGACCTGGCCGAGGAGTTCCACGCGAGCACCGGCCGTCCCTGCGACGTGCAGGTGACGGGCGTACCGCGCGAACTGTCGCCGCAGGCGGGGCTCGCCGTCGTCCGCACCGCGCAGGAGGCGCTCACGAACGTCCGCAAACACGCTCCGGGCGCGCGCGCACACGTCGTCCTGCGCTATCTGAACGACGGGGTCGAACTCGAAGTGACCGACAGCGGCGCCACCGAACCCGTTGTGGAGCTGGGCGGCGGGGGGTACGGCCTGGTGGGGATGCGGGAGCGCGCCGAGCTGATCGATGGGACGCTGGTGACCGGCCCGGACGGCGAGGGATTCCGTGTGTCCCTCCGGGTGCCGGTATGACGCGGAGTTCCGGTATGACGCGGAATACGGGTGTGACGGGAGGCGGTGCGCGGTGAGCGAGAAGACGAGGATCCTGGTCGTCGACGACCAGACCGTCGTGCGCGAGGGCCTGGTGCTGCTGCTCGAACTCCTGCCCGGCCTCGACGTGGCCGGGGCCTGCGGGGACGGCGAGCAGGCCGTGGCGATGGTCGCGGAACTGGGCCCGGACGTCGTCCTGATGGACCTGCGGATGCCCCGGATGGACGGCGTCGAGGCGACCCGCCGGATCAAGGAGGCCCGTCCGGACGTGGAGATCGTCGTCCTGACCACCTACGCCGACGACGAGTCGATCTTCGCGGCGCTGCGCGCGGGGGCCCGCGGCTACCTCACCAAGGACGCCGGCGCGGACGAGATCGCGCGGGCCGTCGCCGCAGTCCGCGGGGGAGCGGCGCAGCTCGACCCGGCCGTCCAGCGCCGCCTGGTGGAGGCCGTCGCGACCGGCGACCGGCCCGGCCGTCCCGGGCGCGACGGGCTGCCGGACGGTCTCACCCGCCGCGAGGCCGAGGTCCTCGCCCTGATCGCGCGGGGACGTTCCAATGCCGAGATCGCCGGTGACCTGTTCATCTCCGAGGCGACCGTGAAGACGCACATCAACAACCTGTTCGCCAAGGCGAACCTGCGCGACCGGGCGCAGGCCGTCGGCTACGCGTTCAGGCACGGCCTCGCCGGTTGATCGTCGATCACCACGGGGCAAGATCTCGGTCAAGGGCCCGGCGGGCGCGTCCCGGCGGTCCGAGCATGAAGATCGTGCTCAGAACCTCCATGATCGCGGACTACCTGCGCCCGTACGCGCAATGGCGGATCAATCGTCCCGACCCGTGCGACGACGGCCGCAACGCCCGCGCCGCGATCGGTCTCATCGACGCGGCCGCCTACGTGACGCAACTGGACGAAAGCGCGCGCGTCATCGTCCGCATGGCCGGCGCCGGATGCTTCACCACGGGCCGTTTCGACCCGGGCGCCGAGGGCGAGAGACTGATCCGCTTCTGGCATTACGACAACGCCGACGGCGGGCCGTCCGACCTCCTGGAAGCCCTGGCGGCGGCCGCCGAACGCGGGGTGCGATCCGGAAACGTCAAAGCCGTCGTGCTGCCGCGCCCGCGGGAGGGCGAAGCCACTCCGGCGTAACTCGGCCGGCGTAACTCGGCCCGTGTGACTACAAGCGGAGTATTACACCGGCTCGTTTCCGGGCTTCCATTTGATTCCGCAGCCGAGGCTGGGCGTGTGCGGCTCGGGCACGTCCTTCCCCGCCAGCACCAGGTCGAGCGCGTTCCTGAGCGACGCGCCGTCCGCCGGGACGTCGTTGCGCGGGCGGGCGCCGTCGAACTCGCCCCGGTACGCGAGCCGCCGCTCCCGGTCGTACAGGAAGAAGTCGGGCGTGCAGGCGGCGCGGAACGCACGGGCCGTCTCCTGCGACTCGTCCACCAGGTAGGGGAACGCGAACCCGGCGCGTCCGGCCTGCTCCCGCAGGTGCTCGGCGCCGTCGTCGGGATAGTTGACGACGTCGTTGCTGCCCACGGCGACGGTCGCGAGGCCCTTGCCCGCGTACTCGGCCGTGACGGCGCCGAGGGGGTCCTCGATGCGGCGCACGTACGGGCAGTGGTTGGACAGGAACGCGACCAGCAGGGCGGACGCCTCGGGGAAGTCGTCGTGCGACACCCTCCCGCCGTCGATCGACGGAAGGCTGAACGCCGGAACCGGGGACCCGAGCGGAACCATGAACGATGCGATCGGCATGCCGACATTGTGGCGCACCCGCTAGGGGCGCACCCCGCCTGTGACGCACCCGCCCTCGCGCACCGTTCGTGGCGCCTCGGGTTCACTCCCCGGGTTCGTCCTCCTCCGGTGGCGGCGGGCCCAGGGGGCCGCTGATGGCGGTCAGGGGGTTGTCGAGTTTCTCGCCGGAGCCGTCCCTGCGGCCAAGGGTCACGTTCAGCATCGCCGGTCTGCCGTTGGCGGCCGCGGCGCGGAGCGGGGTCGGCGCCGCCCACGCCTGGAGCAGGACGTCCTCGCCCTTGAGGAAGCGGTGCGCGCGGACGCCTCCCGTCGCGCGCCCCTTGGCCGGGAAGTCTGCGAAGTCCGCGAGCTTGATCGCGCCGGTCTGGGTGCCGGGCAGTGCGGACGACGAGCCGGAGACCGTGATGACGCGGGCCTCGCGGGACGGGTCGATCGCGCCGAACCACAGGACCCGTGCGTCCGCGGCCAGCTTGATGCCCGCCATGCCGCCCGCGGCGCGGCCCTGGGGCCGGACGACCGAGGCGGCGAAGTGCAGGAGCTGCGCGTCGGAGGTGATGAAGACGAGGTGCTGGTCGTCGGACAGGAGCTGCACGGCGCCGACGACGCGGTCGCCGTCCTTGAGGCCGATGACCTCGAACTCGTCGCGGTTGGCGGGGAACTCGGGGACGACCCGTTTGACCACGCCCTGCGCGGTGCCGAGGGCGAGGCCGCCGCCCTCGTCGGTGACGGCGGCGATGCCCACGACCGTCTCGTCCGGTTCCAGGTCGACGTACTCGGTGACCAGGGCCCCGCCCGCAAGGGAGGGCGGCGTCGCGGACGCCGGGAGCGTCGGCAGGTCGAGGACGTCCACGCGGATCATGCGGCCGTGCGACGTCACCGCGCCGATCTGGCCGCGCGCCGTGGCGGGGACGACCGACGTCAGGACGTCGTGCGCGGAGCGGGGGCCGCTGTCGGGCAGCGGGCCGGGGCCGTGCGTGCGGGCCATGAGCCCGGTGGACGACAGCAGCACCGTGCACGGGTCGTCCGCCACCTCCAGCGGGACGGCCGACGCCGCGGTCTGCCCGGACGATTCGAGCAGGATCGTCCGGCGCGGGGTGGAGAACTCCTTCGCGACCTCACCGAGCTCCTTGGAGACGACGCCGCGCAGCTTCCGCTCCGATTCGAGGATCGCGGTCAGCTGGGCGATCTCCTTGGCGAGCTGCTCCTTCTCCTTCTCCAGTTCGAGCCGGTCGTACCGGGTGAGGCGGCGCAGCGGCGTGTCGAGGATGTACTGCGCCTGGATGTCGGACAGCTCGAAGATCTGCATCAGGCGCTGCTTGGCCTGCGCGGCGTCGTCGCTCTGCCGGATGACCTGGATGACCTCGTCGATGTTGAGGAGCGCGACGAGCAGGCCGTCCACGAGGTGCAGGCGGTCCTCGCGCTTCTTGCGGCGGAACATCGAGCGGCGGCGGACGACGTCGATGCGGTGGTCGACGTACACCTGCAGCATGTCGCGGAGCCCGAGCGTGCGGGGCTGGCCGTCGACGAGCGCGACGTTGTTGATGCCGAACGTCTCCTCCATCGGCGTCAGCCGGTAGAGGTCCTGCAGGACGGCCTCGGGGTTGAAGCCGTTCTTGATCTCGATGACCAGGCGGAGGCCGACGTTGCGGTCGGTGAGGTCCTTCAGGTCGGCGATGCCCTGGAGCTTCTTCGCGTTGACCAGTTCCTTGATCTTGGCCTTGACGCGCTCCGGGCCGACGGCGTACGGAAGCTCGCTGACCACGATGCCCTTGCGGCGCGGCGTCACGTTCTCGATGGTCGTGGTGGCGCGGGTGCGGAACGTCCCGCGGCCGCTGGCGTAGGCGTCGCGGATGCCGTCCAGGCCGACGATCTTGCCTCCGGTGGGCAGGTCGGGGCCGGGGACGTGGCGCATCAGGTCGTCGAGGGTGGCGTCCGGGTGGTCGATCAGGTGCCGGGCCGCGGCGATGACCTCGCCGAGGTTGTGCGGCGCCATGTTCGTCGCCATCCCGACCGCGATGCCGGACGCGCCGTTCACCAGCAGGTTCGGGAACGCCGCCGGGAGGACCTCGGGCTCGCGCTCCTGCCCGTCGTAGTTCGGGCGGAAGTCGACCGTGTCCTCGTCGATGGAGGCGACCATGAGCATCGCCTCGCGGGACAGGCGCGCCTCGGTGTACCGCATGGCGGCGGGCATGTCGTCGCCGCCGAGCGACCCGAAGTTGCCGTGCCCGTCGACCAGCGGCATCCGCATCGCCCAGGACTGCGCCAGCCGCACCATCGCGTCGTAGATCGCGCTGTCGCCGTGCGGATGCAGCTTGCCCATGACCTCGCCGACGACGCGGGCGCACTTGACGTGCCCGCGGTCGGGCCGCAGCCCCATCTCGTTCATCGAGTACAGGATCCGGCGCTGGACGGGCTTCAGCCCGTCGCGCACGTCGGGGAGCGCCCGCTGGTAGATCACCGAGAGGGCGTACTCGAGGTAACTGCCGCGCATCTCGTCGGAGACATCGACGTCGACGATGTTCTCTTCGAAGTCCGGCGGCGGGGGAGGGGCCTGGGATCCGCGTCGTGCCATGCCCAACATTGTGGCCGGTCCTAGGGACATCTTTCGCCCGCCCCACCGGGTGCGGCGTCCGGATCGGCGAATCGGTGCCGTTCCGTCACCTCCGTCGACCTGGCAGATTGGTGCCGGACGGTTCCGGATCATCGCAGGTGGAGGCTTCCTTGAGCGCGCTGGCCGACTTCCAGAACTCGATCTATCTCCAGGGGCTCGGCGACGTCGTCCCGGCGCTGCCGACGGACCTGACCAGGCTGGAGGGCCTCGCCGAGCGGTCGCTGTCGGCGCGGGCGTTCGGGTACGTGGCGGGCGCGGCGGGCAGCGAGGCGACGGCTCGGGCCAACCGGGCGGCGTTCGACCGGTGGCGGATCGTGCCGAGGATGCTCAGGGACGTGACCCACCGCGACCTGTCCGTGCAGGTGCTGGGCACGCGGATGCCGTCCCCGGTGGTGCTCGGCCCTATCGGCGTCCTGTCGATCGTCCATCCGGACGGTGAGCTGGCGGTCGCGCGGGCGGCCGCGGCAGAGGGCGTGCCGATGGTGCTGAGCACGGCGTCCTCGCACAACATCGAGGACGTGGCGGGGGCGAACGGCGACGGGCCGCGCTGGTACCAGCTGTACTGGCCGAAGAACCGGGATCTCGCCATCAGTTTCCTGGAGCGCGCCAAGGCGGCCGGCTACACGGCACTCGTCGTCACGCTCGACACGTTCACGCTGGCGTGGCGCCCCCGGGACCTCGACCAGGCGTACCTGCCGTTCCTGCGCGGAGTCGGTGTCGCCAACTATCTCAGCGACCCGGTCTTCCAGGGCATGGTCGGCGGTCCGATCACCGACGCCAACCGTGACCAGGCGATCCTGCACTGGGTCGCCAACTTCGGGAACCCCGCCCTGACCTGGGACGACCTGATCTTCCTGCGGGAGCACTGGGACGGACCGATCGCGCTGAAGGGCATCCAGCATCCGGACGACGCCCGCCAGGCCGTCGACGCGGGCATGGACGGCGTGATCGTCTCCAACCATGGCGGACGTCAGGTGGACGGCGCCGTCGCGTCCCTCGACGCACTGCCCGGTGTGGTCGACGCCGTCCGCGACCAGGCGACGGTGCTCTTCGACAGCGGAATCCGCACGGGATCGGACGTCGCCAAGGCGCTCGCACTCGGCGCCAAAGCGGTGCTGGTCGCGCGTCCGTACGCCTATGGGCTGGCGCTCGCGGGTGAGGCGGGCGTCCAGCACGTCCTGCGCTGCCTCCAGGCCGAACTGGAGTTGACGCTGGCGCTCTCTGGCTTCACACGTCCGGACGAGCTCAATCCAGAGGTCCTTGTGCGCGCATGACGGGCGGGCGTCGTGACGGGTGTCGTGCCGTGACGGGGTGGTCGTCAGGAGCGGCGGGCCAGGACCAGGCTTCCGCGCTTCGTGACCGGGAGGGGCGTCCGGAGCCGCCGGGCCGCCTCGGCCGCCTGCGACCGGGGCATGTGGCGGGCGATCAGGTAGTCGCGGACGGCGTCGTGGTCGGGAAGCGTGATCAGTGGCGCGTCCCACCGCTCCACCTCGACCTCGCCGAACACCTCGCAGACGCGCGCCGGGGCCTCCTCGGCGTCGAACGTGGTCGGCTCGGGGCGCCAGACGGGCGACAGTTCGGGGCTGTCGGTCCGGCAGATCGCGGTGACGAGCAGGACGCCGCCCGGCGCGAGGACGCGGCGGGCCTCGCGGAGCGCGAGGCCGGGATCGTCCAGGTGGTAGAGCATGTTCACGGCGACGGCGGCGTCGAACGTCCCGTCCCGGAACGGCAGGCGCAGCGCGTCGGCCCGGACGCGCGGCGTCGGATGGGCGCGCAGGAGGGCGGCGGACGCGTCCAGTCCCACCAGCCGGAACGGCGGCGGGTCGGGGAGGGCGTCGCTGAGCGCGCCCTCCCCGCAGCCGATGTCCAGGACGAGGGACGGCGCGCCGTGCAGCAGCTTCGCGGCGATGTGGTCGTGCAGGCTCCGCGCCCCGATCAGGTACTTCCTGGTGACCCTGGAGGCGAGGCGGAACCGTTCCGGGTCGGAGTCGTAGTCGGGTGTGAGGGCCATGGCCTGAGTCTTCCCGGTCAGCCGCCCTGAAAAGCGTCTTCAGGCCGTGGCGGGCCGCGTCAGGCGGTGGCGGGGCGTCAGGCGGTGGCGCCACCGTCGACGACCAGGTCGTGCCCGACCACGTGACCGGACGCGTCCGACGCCAGCCACAGCACCGTCTCGGCCACTTCGGACGTGTCGGCCACGCGTCCGGACGGGGCGGCCGTGCGCATCCGCTCCGCGCGCTGGGCGCGGGTCTCGCCGGGGAGCAGCGACATGGGCGTGTCGCTGGCGCCGGGGCTGACGGCGTTGATGCGGACGCCGTCGGCGATGTGGTCGAGGGCCGCGGCGCGGGTAAGGGCGCTGACCGCCGCCTTGGACGCCGCGTAGGCCGCCAGGCCGGGACGGCGGCCGTGCGCGCCGATGTTGGACGCGATGTTGACGATCGTCCCGCCGCCCTGGCCGCGCATGTAGGCGATCTCGTGCTTCATCGACAGGAACACGCCGGTCAGGTTCACCGCGAGGACGTCGTCCCAGGCGGCCTCGTCGACGTCGGCGAGCGGCCCGGTGGCGCCGAGGATCCCGGCGTTGTTGACGGCGACGTGGAGGCCGCCGTGGCGTGCGGCGACGGTCTCGACCATCCGGGCGGCGGAGGACGTGTCCGTCACGTCGGCGACGACGTGGTCCGCGCACGGGCCGATCTCCTTGACCGCGTCGGCGAGCGCGGTCGCGTCGCGTCCGGCGAGGACGACCGTGGCGCCGTCGCGGGCGAAGGCGCGCGCGATGGCGCGGCCGATGCCGCCGGCACCGCCGGTGACGAGCGCGATGCTGCCGTCGAACGTCATGATCTGTCTCCTAGATACTAGATCGATCGTTCTTGAATTGAGCCGAAGAAGGCCCCGCCTCACGGAAGGGCGGGGGAGGGTCAGTCGAAGACGGTCAGCGCCTCGCGCGTCGCGTCATAGAGGCGGTCGTCGTCGGCGGGCGCGCGGCCCAGCACGCGAAGGCCCTGGAAGAAGACGACCAGGAACCGGGCCAGCGCGCGAGGGTCCCGGTCTGGGGACAGTTCGCCCTGCGCGCGGGCGCGGGTCAGCGCCGAGGTGAGCGACGCCTCCAGGAAGTTCCAGCTCGCCTCGACCAGCCGGGCGGCCTCGGGATCGCGGGCGGCGAGCTCGACCGCGGTGTTGACGACGAAGCAGCCGTGTCTCGGCCGGTCGCGCGACGACTCCTCGGCGTAGTGCTCGACCAGCGCCTTGACCTGCGGCAGGACGGGCCCCGGCTGCGACAGCGCCTCCGCGATCGCCGGGTCCGTCGTCCGCAGGTAGTGCTCGAACGCCTTCAGGTACAGCTCGTGCTTGCCGCCGAACGTCGCGTAGATGCTGGCGCGGGCGACGCCGAGATGCGCCACGAGGTCGGCCATGGACGTCGCCTCGTACCCGCGCTCCCAGAACAGGTCCAGGGCGCGCCTGAGGGCCTCGTCCGGGTCGAACTCCTTCGTCCGTGCCATGGGGCGAGACGATAGACCTATCTAGAACGATCGGTCAAATATCAGAGCTGTGGCCGGGCCGGGACGGCGGGACCGTCGAGGTCCAGGGCGTCCAGCACCGAACCGTCCGCGGCGAGGGCCTCGACGATGGGACCGCGGCGGGCGCCCCACACGACGGCGACGTGGCCGTGCGCGGGAACGTCCAGCAGCCGCTTGCCGACCCGGATCCGCGCGACCTCCGCCGACGCGCGCAGCCGCGCCTCGTTCACCCACTTCGCGCCCCACGGCAGCAGCCGGTTGGCGTTGCGGACCGTCCGGCCCGACCCGTACTTCAGCAGGTGGCGGCCCATCTCCCCGGACGAGCGGCGCGCCAGGGGCTCCTCGGGGGCCGACCCGCCGGCGCCGCCGAGCTCCATCCACTCGCCGTCGCGGCGGTGGAACGTCCAGCCCTCGATGAAGCCGGGCGCGGCGTCGCCCCACTGGTGCAGGAACGTGACAACGGCGACGTCGCCGTCCATGTCGAGGCCGAGCGGGAGGAAGTCCCGTCCGTCGTCGCGGGCGGCGGGAACCGGGTCGGGCAGGCCGTCCCTGAGGAGCCGCATGCACTCCTCGCGCACTTCTTGGTCGTTCATGATGCGGGGTGGTCGTTCATGTTGCGGGACCTCTGGATCGTGCAGGCGGGACGTTCGTGCAGGCAGAGCAAAGGGCCCTCCCGCGAGAGGGCCCCCACGCTGGACACACTCTAGAGGTCCGGCTCGTCTGGTTTCACCCGTCTGGCGGACTCCCGTCCGTGCTTTGCCATGCGTCCTTCATCTCACCTTCAAGCACGGCCGATCCCGAGTGGCACGGACGCCACCTAGGTGACTCGGAGGCAGGGGGTGGCACTAGGTTCACCACAGCATGTGAGGCTCGGTTCCTGGTGGCCCGCGAAACGGGGCAATACGGTTGCTCCATGGCAACCACTCCGGCGACCGTGCCGCGTGCCCGCGCGCACGCTCCGTGGTCGGCGACGGCGTGGCGCGACACCGCGTTCGTCGCGTCCGGGGTGCCGCTGCAGGTCGCCGGGTGGCTGATCGCGGTCTCGCTCTGGACGGTCTGGACGCCCGAGAAGGCGGTGAAGATCCTTTTGCTCGCGGGGGCGTCGGTCGTCCTGGTGCTGCTCGCGCTGCGGCCGCTGACGTCCTGGCAGCGGGAACGCTGCTGGGCGATGCTCGGCCTGCACATCCCGCGCATGCCCGGCTTCGACGACGGGAACCTGCGCGACACGCTCCGTGACCTGCGCTCGCCCGAGCTGTGGCGGGTCCTGCAGTACCACATGGTCGCCGGGCCGTTCCTCGCGCTCGGCGGTCTCGGCGTCATCGCCGCGTGGGCGAGCGGAGCCCTCCTCACCGTTTCCGGCGTCTACGGGTGGGCGCTGCCGTCGTCCAGCCCGATGAGCCCGATCACCCATCCGGCGCGGATCGCCGTCCTGTCCGGGGCCGGGGTGCTCCTGCTGGCGGCGGCGCCCTGGGCGGCGGCGGGCGTCCGCCTCCTGGACGCCCGCGCCGCCTCCGCGCTGCTCGGTCCCGACCGTGCGCGGGAGCTGGAGCGGCGCGTCGAGGACCTGGCCGAGAAGCGCGCCAGCGTGGTGGACGCCGCCGACCTCGAACGCCGCCGCATCGAGCGGGACCTGCACGACGGGGCGCAGCAGCGGCTCGTCTCGCTCGCCCTGGGCCTCGGGCTGGCGCGGGAGACCCTCAGCGGCGTCCCGGACGAGGCCATGCAGGTGATCGTCGAGGCGCACGAGGAGGCCAAGGAGGCGCTGACCGAGCTGCGCACCCTGGTCCGCGGCCTGCACCCGGCCGTCCTTGAGGACCGCGGTCTGGACGCCGCGCTGTCCGGCGTCGCCGCGCGGGTGCCGCTGCCCGTCCGGCTGCGGGTCGAGGCCGAGCCGCGCGCCTCGTCCACCGTCGAGGCCGTCGCGTACTTCGTCGTGTCCGAGGCCCTCACGAACGTGGTCAAGCACGCGCGGGCCACCCAGGTGGACGTCGCCGTGATCCGGCGCGGCGACGTGCTCCACGTGACCGTCACCGACGACGGCGCGGGCGGCGCCGACCCGTCCGGCGGAGCGGGCGCGTCCGGGGGCAGGGGCGCGGCCGGTGGGACGGGGCTGGCCGGGCTCGCGCGGCGCGTCCGGTCCGTGGACGGCACGTTCCGGATCACCAGCCCCGCCGGGGGACCGACCACCGTCACCGTGGAGCTGCCGTGCGCATTGTGATCGCCGAGGACTCCGTCCTGCTCCGCGCCGGGCTGATCAAGCTGCTGGAGACCTCCGGGTTCGAGGTCGCGGCGGCCGTGGGCGAGGCCGGCGGGCTCCTCGCCGCCGTCCGCGAGCACCGCCCGGACGCGGCGATCGTGGACGTCCGGATGCCGCCCGGCTTCACCGACGAGGGCGTCCGGGCGGCGCTGGTCATGCGGCAGGAGTCGCCGGAGGTGGCCGTCCTGCTGCTGTCCCAGTACGTGGAGGAGCGGTACGCGGCGGAGCTGCTGGCGGCCAGCACCCGCGGCATCGGCTACCTGCTCAAGGACCGGGTCGCGGACGTTTCGGTGTTCCTGGACGCCCTGCGGCGGGTCGCGTCCGGCGGCACCGCGCTGGACCCGGAGGTCGTCTCCCAGCTGCTGCTGCGCCGGCACCGCGACCCGCTCGACCGGCTCACCCCGCGCGAGAAGGAGGTCCTGGCGGTGATGGCGGAGGGCCGCTCCAACGCGGGCATCGCCGCGGCGCTGGTGGTGAGCGAGAGCGCGGTTGCCAAGCACATCAACAACATCTTCGCGAAACTCGACCTCCCGCACACCGAGGGCGACCACCGCCGCGTGCTCGCCGTCCTCCGATTCCTGGACGGCGAGCCATGATCCTTCGCAGCGCAGGCGCCGCCGTCCGGACGCCGCCGCGAGCCCCCATCACCACCGCGAGTGGCGCGAGCGGCGCCTCGGCGGTGCCCGGACGCCCCAGGCGGCGCGGGATATGGATCTTCCTGGCGATCGTGACCGCGCTGGTCCTGGTGATCCCGGCCGGCCTCACGGCGTGGGGACGCGCCATCCGGCAGACCACGACGTCCGTCACCCCCTACCGGCACGCGATCACGGAGCTGCGGCTCGACGCCGGCGGCGCCGAGGTGTCGGTCGGGCCGGGACCGGACGGCGAGGCGCACGTCTACAAGCGGCTCAGCTGGGGCGTCCGCAAGCCGGACACGACGGAGGCGGTGGTGGGCGGCGTGCTGTTCGTCACGTTCCGCTGCAACGGGTCGGGGCTGGTCAGCGGCCGGGAATGCGGCGCGGACATCGACGTCAGGGTCCCGCGCGGGACCCGGGTGTCGGCCGCCACGGGCTCCGGGCGGATCAGCGTGCGGGGCCTGAGCGGCGACCTCGACCTGCGGACGGGCTCGGGCGAGGTCAGGGCCGCGGACGTGCGCGGACGGCTGCGGCTCCGGGCCCGTTCCGGCGCGGTCGTCGCGACCGGGCTGGCGTCGCCGGAGGTCAAGGCCGAGGTGTCCTCCGGCCTGCTCGACCTCCGCTTCGCCGAGCCGCCGGGCGCCGTGGAGGCGCGGGCGGCCTCCGGCACCATCAAGGTCATCGTCCCGCCCGGCTCGGTCTACCGCGTCACCGGCTGGACGGGCTCCGGCTCCGCCCACCTCAACAAGGCGGTCCTTGACGACGCCTCGCCGCGCCGGATCTCCGTCCACAGCGGCTCGGGTGCCACCTACCTCGACTACCGCGACGAAGAGTGACGGCGGCCACACCGCTCGGGATTTGCGTCAGTGGTGTGGAGCGGGTTAACTGCTGACATGATCTCCGTACGCCTGTGCCCTGAGCACCGCCCGCAGACTTCGCGGGCCATGCGGCGTATGTGCAGCTGTCGAATGTGTGACCGCTGAGGGCCCCTGCCTGAGCCTCGCGCCCCGAAGCGAGCGAATCCCGACACATGAGTCGCGCATGGATCTCGAACGCCATCTGCTGAGCCACGCCCCATACCCGCCCGGCCTCTCCTGAGCGCGCGCGTGCACGGCTGAGCCCCGCGCGCCCGCCGCCGTGCGACGCCGTGCCCCGTGTGGTGTGTTCCGACCTGTTCACCGCCGCCTGACCCGGCGGCCTTCCGTCCGCATGGATTGATTCCCTGTGATTCAGATCGAAAAGCTTCGAAAGGTGTACCGCGGCCGCGGCCGCGAGGTGACCGCCGTCGACGGCGTCGACCTGACCGTCGCCGAGGGCGAGGTCTTCGGCGTCCTCGGCCGCAGCGGCGCGGGCAAGAGCACCCTGCTGCGCTGCGTCAACCTGCTGGAACGCCCGGACGAGGGCCGCGTCGTGATCGACGGCCGGGACCTGCTCGCCCTGCGCGGCGGCGCGCTGCGCCGGGCGCGCCAGGGCATCGGCATGATCCACCAGCATTTCGGCCTGCTCGGCAGCCGCACCGTCGCCGGCAACGTCGCGTTCCCGCTGGAGGTCATGGGCGTCCCGCGCGCCGAGCGGGCCCGCCGCGTCGCCGAGCTCCTGGACCTCGTCGGGCTCGCCGAGCACGCGAAGGCGTACCCGGCGCGGATCTCCGGCGGGCAGAAGCAGCGCGTCGGCATCGCCCGCGCTCTCGCCGGGCGGCCGAAGGTGCTCCTGTCGGACGAGGCCACGTCCGCGCTCGACCCGGAGACGACCGCGTCGATCCTGGAGCTGCTGCGCGACCTCAACCGGCGGCTCGGCCTCACGATCCTGCTGATCACCCACGAGATGGACGTGGTCAAGAGCATCTGCGACTCGGCCGCCGTCATGCGGGACGGCCGGCTCACCGAGCAGGGGCCGGTGACCGGGCTGCTCGCCCGTCCGGGCTCCGAGCTGGCCGGCGGCCTGTTCCCGCTGCCGCCCGCCGAGATCCGCGACGGCTACACCCTCGTCGAGGTCACGTTCGTCGGCGGTGCCACCGATGAGCCGTTCGTGTCGGCGCTGGCCCGCAAGTACTCCCTGGACGTGAACATCCTCGGCGGCGCCGTCGAGACCGTCGGCGGGGAGCGCGTCGGACGCCTCCAGCTCGAACTCCCCGGCGACCCGTCCCTGAACGCCGCGCAGATCGCCTTCCTGCGCGAGGCCGGCCTCGCCGTGACCGTGAAGACCCCCACCCCCGAGACCCCCGATCCAGGGGTGCGCCCTGCCGGGACGTCCGCCGCTGGCACTCCGGCCGCCGAGCCGCCCGCTTCCGGGATGCCCTCTGCCGGAAGGCATGCCGGTGAAACCTCGGCCGTCGGCACGTCCTCCGCCGGGACGCCGACCGCCGGAACGCCCGCTCCCGAGACGCCCGCCTCTAGGACGGGCGCCGTCCACGACGTTCAGGAGGACGCTCGATGAGCTGGGACGAGGTCACCCCGCTGCTGTGGCCCGCCACGGTCGACACCCTCTACATGACCGGTGTGGCGACGCTGTTCACCGCCGTCCTCGGGCTGCTGCTCGGGGTGCTGCTGGTGGTCACCGAGCGCGGCGGGCTGCTGCCCGCGCCGCCGGTCAACAAGGTGCTCGGCGTGGCCGTCAACATCGGGCGCTCGCTGCCGTTCCTGATCCTGATGGTGGCCATCATCCCGTTCACCCGGACGGTCGTCGGCACCAGCATCGGGAACGCGGCCGCGATCGTCCCGCTGACCGTGGGCGCCATCCCGTTCTACGCGCGGCTCGTCGAGATCGCGCTGCGCGAGGTGGACCCGGGCGTGATCGCCGCGGGGGACGCGATGGGCGCCACCCGCCGGGAGATCGTCGGCAAGGTCCTGCTGCGCGAGGCGCGGCCGGGCCTGGTGTCCGGGCTGACCGTCACCGTGATCGCGCTGATCGGCTACACGGCCATGGCCGGGACGGTCGGCGGCGGCGGGCTCGGCAACCTCGCCGTCGTCTACGGCTACGAGCGCTTCGAGACCAAGGTCATGGTCGCCACCGTGGCGCTGCTGATCGTCCTCGTCCTGATCATCCAGGCGGCGGGGGACCTCGTGTCCCGCCGCCTGACCCACCGATAACGCAGAGAAAGGCACCTGTCGTGCTACGCAAGATCACTGTCGCGCTGGCCTCCGTCGGACTCCTCGCGGGCCTGACCGCCTGCGGCTCGTCGGCGGCGTCGGACGATCCGGACGCCCCGCTGAAGGTCGCGGTCAACCCCGTCCCGCACGGCGACATCCTGACGTACGTCAAGGACAATCTGGCGTCCAAGGCCGGGCTGAAGATCGAGGTCGTGACGTTCAGCGACTACCAGCAGCCGAACACCGCGCTGAAGGAGAAGCAGGTCACGGCCAACTACTTCCAGCACGTGCCGTTCATGGAGGAGTTCGAGAAGAAGTCCGGGACGACGCTCGCGTTCGTCGCGCCCGTCCACCTCGAACCCCTCGGCGTGTACTCGAAGAAGGCGCCGAGCCTGCGGGCCGTGCCTCAGGGCGCGACCGTGGCCGTCCCGAACGACCCGGCCAACGAGGGGCGCGCGCTGAAGCTGCTCGCCGGAAACGGCCTCATCACGCTGAAGCCGGACGCACCAGCCACCGCGACCGAGCGCGACATCGCGAGCAACCCGAAGGGCCTGAAGATCAAGCCGCTGAAGGCCGCGCAACTGCCCCGCTCGCTGGACGACGTCGACCTTTCGGTCATCAACGGGAACTACGCGATCGAGGCCGGCCTCGCGCCGAACAGGGACGCGCTCGCCGCCGAGAAGCCCGAGGGCAACCCGTACGCCAACGGCGTCGTCACCCTGCCGGAGGACAAGGACGACCCGCGCGTGAAGAAGCTCGTCCAACTGCTGCAGGGCCCCGAGGTCAAGAAGTTCGTCGAGGACAAGTACAAGGGGTCGGTGCTGGTCGCGTCCTGATCGCGACAAAGGCGAGAAAGCGCGGCGTACTGTCCTTCGCTCCTGATAGGACAGGGCCGACGATCTCGCTCGCGAAGGGGGACACATGGGTGTGTACGAGCACCTTGAGGAGTACGCCGGCCTGCCGGTGGCCACGTTCAACGAGGAAACGGGGGTGGACGACGACACCGAGGAGGAGGACGACGACGGCCGCGGCGCGTCGCCCGCCGGGGATTTCCCGCCCGCGGCCGAGGCGGCCTGGTACGTCGGGACGTCCTTCAGCGAGGAGCCGTTCGGCGACATCTTCGCGCGGTTCCTGCGGACGATCGACACCACCGAGGTCACGGCGCTGATCATCGGCTACTGGGGCGCCTCCTACGACGATGACGTCGCCGACCCGGTCGAGCTGCTGTGCGGGGCCGCCGCGTCCTTCCCGAAGCTGAAGGCGTTGTTCCTGGGCGACATCACCGGCGAGGAGTCGGAGATCTCCTGGATCGAGCTCTCCGACATCTCGCCGCTGTTCGCCGCGTTCCCGGCGCTGGAGAGGTTCGAGGTCCGCGGCTCGCAGGGGCTGAGGCTCGAACCGGTCAAGAACGAGCGGCTGAAGGTGCTGCGGTTCGAGTCGGGCGGGCTGCCGGGGCATGTCGTCCAGGCCGTAGGGGCGAGCGAGCTGCCGGGCCTGGAGCGCCTCGACCTGTGGCTCGGCGAGGAGAACTACGGCGGCGACTCGACCGTCGCCGACCTCGCCCCGTTCCTCGGCGGCGAGCGGTTCCCCGCGCTGCGCCACCTCGGCCTGGAGGACAGCGAGATCCAGGACGAGATCGCGGCGGCGGTCGCGGGCGCGCCCATCGTGGCGCGGCTGGAGTCGCTCAGCCTCGCGATGGGCATCCTCACCGACCAGGGCGCGGAGGCGCTGCTCTCCGGCCAGCCGCTCACGCACCTGCGCAAGCTCGACCTGCACCACCATTTCCTGTCGGACGCCATGGTGGAGCGCGTGAAGGCGGCGCTGCCCGGCGTCGAGGTCGACCTGGACGACCAGGAGAAGCCGGACGGCGACTGGCACTACATCGCGGTGTCGGAATGACCCGCCGCGCCGCCATGGCCGGTGGCCGTGTCGCGGTGACGGGATGACGTTCGCCGTCGTCGGCACGCCCGGCGACCGGCGTCCCGCGCTGTTCGCCGCCGCGTGCCGGTCGTCCGGGCTGCCCGAGCCCCGGCTCATCGCCTGGACGGACGTGCTGCGCGGCGCCGAGATCGTCCTCCGGCCCGGCGACCTGCTGCGCGTCGACTCGCCGGGCGAGGACCCGGAGGCCGACGTGCTGCTGCGCGGCCCCGGCGCACCGGCACGGGTGGGCGGCGGGGCGCGCTGGCACCGGACGTTCACGGCGGCGCTGGGCCGGCTGTCGGCGGCGGCGTCGGCGGCCGGGGCGCGGCTCCTCGGTGACGTCGAGGAGACCGCCGTCATGTTCGACAAGCGGCTCGCGCATGCCCGCCTCCAGGCCGCCGGAGTGCCCGTCCC
>NZ_VCKW01000449.1 GCF_005889715.1 Actinomadura soli | reverse complement strand
GCATTACTCGACCGGCTGGAAGAGGGGTGGCAATGGTGAATGGGCGTGACTCGTGGCCTCGGTTGCGGGTGGATGACTGGAGCGACACGCGCGACACGTTGCACATGTGGACGCAGATCGTCGGGAAGGTCCGGCTCGTGCACGCGCCGCTGGTCAACCACTGGTGGCAGGTGACGCTGTACGTCAGCCCGCGCGGCCTCACCACGTCCGCCATCCCCCACCGGGGCGGGGCGTTCGACATCGAGTTCGACTTCGTCGAGCACCGGCTGCACCTGCGCGCCAGCGACGGGGGCACGGGCGGGTTCGGGCTGGAGCCCATGCCGGTCGCGGAGTTCTACGACCGGACGATGCGCGCCCTCGCCGAACTCGGGATCGAGACGGCCATCCAGGCGCGTCCGAACGAGGTCGACCCGTCGATCCCGTTCGCGGACGACGATCAGCACGCCTCGTACGACGCGGCCGCGGCGCACCTGTTCTGGCGCCAGCTGCTCCAGGCTGCGCGGGTGATGGGCGAGTTCCGGTCCCGTTTCGCGGGCAAGGTCAGTCCCGTGCATTTCTTCTGGGGGGCGATGGACCTCGCCTGCACGCGGTTCTCCGGACGGAAGGCGCCCCGGCATCCGGGCGGCGCCCCCAACTGCGGTGACTGGGTCATGGAGGAGGGCTATTCCCAGGAGCTGAGCAGCTGCGGGTTCTGGCCGGGCGGTGGGGAGGAGGGCGCCTTCTACGCCTACGCCTACCCCGAGCCGGACGGGTTCGCCGATCGTCCGGTCGGGCCGTCCGGCGCCTTCTACAGCCGGGAGAACGGCCAGTTCCTGCTGCCGTATGAAGAGGTTCGCGCCGCGCCCGGCCCCGACAGTGCGCTGCTCGAATTCCTTCAGGGCACCTACGAGGCGGCGGCCGATCTCGGTGACTGGGACAGGTCCGCCCTGGAAGCCGACCCGGAGAGGTGGGCTGACAAGTCGCGCGGGCGCGAACACGAACGCGACACGTCCGCGACCTGACGTCCGCGACGACACGTCCGTGACGACACCTCCGTGACGACACGTCCGTCCGCGAGCCGACGTCCGCCGGGGTCAGTGACGTTGGCCGGTGCCGTTGCCCTTGCTGGAGCCGGTCGCGCCGCCCGAGCTGGGGGCGGTGGTCGGCGGAGTGTCGTTGCCCGTGGTTCCGCCGCTCGTCGTGGTGTTGCCCAGCTCGATGTCGCCCTGGGTCGGCAGGCTGCCGCTGCCGTTGTTGTCGCCGGGCCCGCGCGGCGGGTCCGGCGTCTGCTTCGGAGGACTGGGCTTGGGGTCACCGGTCTTCTTCTGCTGGCCAGGCGCGTTCGGCTTGCCGTGCTGCTTCGGCTTGCCGTGCTGCGATCCCGGTGACGGGCCGGTGGACGGCGGCGTGGGCGACGAGGACTCGATGGCCGGGTTCTCCTCGCCCTGCGTGCCGTTGCGCTCATGCTGCGACGGGCTGGGCGAGGGCGCCGGGCCCTGGCCCGGGAGCTGCCCGGTGATCGTGGCGTAGGCGGCCCCTCCGGTCAGGATGAGCGAGCCGCCCACGATGGCCAGGGCCTTGATCGTCAGGAAGCGGCGCAGGGCGGCGGCCCGGGACCGGGGCGCGGGACGCGGCGCGGCCGTGAAGGCGGCGACGGCGGCGTCCTCGCCCGCGAGTTCCTCCGGACGGCCCGGCGCGGCGGCCGCGGTGAGGAGGGCGTGCAGCCCGGCATGGTCGTACGCGCCGTCGAGAAGGCGCTCGGCGGCGTGCCTGTCGAGCTCTCCGGCCTGGTGATGGTCTTTCATGTCACCCCTTCAGCGCCCGTCCCGCCGCTTTTGTCACTCTGGGCGAGGGGACGAGTGCCGGACGCCGCGTCCTCGGCGTCGGGACCGGCTTGTGACGCGCCGTCCGGATCGGCGGGTGACAGCCGCTCGGCGAGGCGGCGCAGGCCGCGGTAGGCCGCGGTCCGCACGGCGCCGGGCCGTTTGCCGAGGACCTTTCCGGCGGACTTGGCGTCCAGGCCCACGACGACGCGGAGCAGCACCGCCTCGGCCTGGTCGCGGGGAAGTTCGGAGATCAGCCGCAGGGCGCCCTGCGTGGCGACGCCGTCCAGGGCGTCGAGTTCGGTGTCGGCGTCGGCGGCCATCGTGACCAGTTCCTCGACGGGGAGGTCGGATCCGGGCCGCCGCGACTTGCGGCGCAGGTGGTCCAGCGCCCGGTGCCGGGTGATCGTCGCGGTCCAGCCGCGGAAGCCGTCGAGGTCGCCGCGGAAGGTGGGGAGGTCCCTGGCGATCTGCAGCCAGGCCTCCGACGTCACGTCCTCGGCGTCCGGGCCGACGAGCGCGCCGGCGAAGCGGATCAGGCGGGGCTGGACGTCGCGGTAGAGCATGCGGAAGGACTCCTCGTCGCCGTCCTGCGCCTCCCGCAGGGCACGGCCGAGATCCTCCTCGTCGGCCCGTTCCACCCACGCCATTGTGCAGGGATTCTGACAGCCGTGTGACACGTACGCGGGTGTTCGGCGCTGAACCAGTGAACGTCCGGGCCGGCACGGCGCCCGGGCGTTCGCCACCCCTCACGAAGTGTGACGAAAAGTGACGGACATGATCCGCGACCCCATTTCCCGTGGTGCCCGCCACCGCCGCGACAAACTGGTCGTCACGGGCATCCCGCCGGTCGTCGGGCCCGAGACACCGCCGCCCGTCGACCCGGTCGCCGGGACCGCGCCGACCACTGAGACCTGGCCGGTCACCGAGACCGGGCCCGGCTGGGAGCCCGGGCCCGGCGTGGAGACAGAGCTGGAGACGGAGCTGGAGACCGCGACCGGCGCGCAGACGGCGACCTCGCCGGTGTTCGTCGACTCGACCGGCTGGCGCGCACGGCTCGGACGGCGGTTCGGCCTCGCCGCCGGGGCCGTGCTCATCGTGTTCCTCGGCGCGCTGGGCATCGGCATGGCGACCGGCCCGGACGTGCCGTTCACGCCCTGGAAAGAGCCTTCCGGCCGGCCGGGCGTGGAGCTCAGCCGTCCGCCCGGTCCGACGAAGAAGCCGGACGACCAGCGAGCCGCCGGCCGACCCGGTTCGGCCGGAGGCGGCGAGGGCGCGGCTCCCGCGGTGTCCGGGTCCTCCGCGCCGTCGTCGGCGCGCCCGGCGCCCCCCACGGCCACGAGCCGTCCCGGCAGGTCGGAGGCGACTCCGCCCGCGTGGGGACGCAAGAAGAAGAGCAATTGATCGCGCGACCGGACGAGCCCAGGGGGCACTGGATCCTGCTGATGCTCGGCGGCCTCGTGCTGACCGTTCTTCTGCTGCTGGACGGGTTCGCCAACGGCGCCTTAGGCGAGGCCCCGCGGGACGAGCACCCCGACGTGGGGGCGGGGGCCGTTCCGGGGGCGGTCACCTCCGGCGGCCCGGTCGTCAACCTCGCGGGCGACACTCCGCGCAGCCGTCGCATGCCCGCGAAGACGATCGCGCTGACGTTCGACGACGGCCCCGACCCGGTCTGGACACCGCGCCTCCTGGACGTCCTGCGCCGCCACAACGCGCACGCCACGTTCTTCACGGTCGGCGCGCGCGTGGCCGAGAACCCGGGGCTGACCCGCCGGATCCTGCGCGAGGGCCACGAGATCGGGTCGCACACGTACACGCACGTTGACCTCGCCACCGTCCCGGCCTGGCGGGCGGGCCTGGAACTCGATCTCACGCAGCGGGCGCTGGCGGGCGCGGCGGGAGTGCACACCAGGCTGATGCGGATGCCGTACTCGTCACGCCCGGACGCCCTGACCGGGCCGGAGTGGCGCGCCGCCGAGCGGGCAGGCGAGGACGGGTACGTCGTCGTCCTGACCGACCGCGACACCAAGGACTGGGCGCTTCCCGGCAC
>NZ_VCKW01000448.1 GCF_005889715.1 Actinomadura soli | reverse complement strand
GGTTGTCGGGCATGGCCTCCCGCATACCCGGCGGGACGGTTCCAACCGTCCCCGGTCCCCGACCGGCCCCCGACCTGCGCGGCGCGGAGCGCGTCCGGCGGGATGTTTGCGGTCCCGGGGCCGGGTAGGCGCGACACGGCGGCCATCGGCCGCCACCCCCCATGATCACCCCCGATGAAGGGACGCATGATGAACACCCCCCACGTTCCCGGCGACAAGTCCGGACAGGTGAACACCTCCGGCGAGACGACCGGCAGGGCTGCAGGCAAGGCGGTGGGAACCGCGCGGCGGGCCACCGGGGGCGCGGCGCAGGGCGTCCGGCAGGGCGTCCGGAAGAGCGCGGACCAGGCCGGCGGGCAGGTCGCGGCGCTGCCCGGACGGGTCGCCGGGCTGGCGAGGCTGGTGACGCTCGCCAGGTTCCTGCGGGCCGCTCCGATCGCGGCGGCCGCCGTCGCGGGCGTCGTCGTCGGACGCCGCACGGCCAGGCGGCGCTGACCCCCGCCCACCTGCCGCATCGCGCCCACCGGGCGCCTTGACCGGCCGATGACCGAAACCAGGGGTCCTGTTTAGGCGGATAGGTACGGGTACACCCGGGGCTGCCAGACAGAGACGAACATTTCCCCTATCGAGGGAGCGGATGACATGACTGGGCCGATCGCCCAGCAGACCTCGGGCACCGGTTACGTCCAGCGCGGCGGGTCCAGCAGCAGCCTGGCCGACGTCGTCGACCTGATCCTGGAAAAGGGACTGGTCATCGACGTGTTCGCACGGGTTTCGCTGGTGGGGATCGAACTCCTCACCGTCGACGTGCGGATCGTGGTCGCGAGCGTCGACACCTACCTGAGGTTCGCCGAGGCCTGCAACCGGCTCGACCTCGCCCATGACGGCACCTCGCAGGGCCTGCCGCAGCTGCTGGAGGGCCTGCAGGAGTCGGGCGCGAAGAAGAAGACACGCGGCGCGCTGGAGGGAGCGCAGGAGCGGCTGAAGGAGACCTTCGGCGGCGACTCCGGCGACTCCGCGGCCTCCGATGAGGAGAGGCAGCCCGCGCGGCGCCGCTCGTCCCGCAAGAAGGAGGACGAGGAATGAGCGCCCCGCAGCCCCCCGGCGGGCCCGCTGCCGGGGACCCGCAGTACGTGTACGGGGTGACCCGCTCCGGCGCGGCCCTGCCGCCCGGGGTGAACGGCCTGGACGACCGCCCGGTGTCGCTGGTCGAGGACGGCGGCGCGTGCGCCGCGGTCGTCAGCGCGCTGCCCGGCGGCCGGGCGCTCGGCGAGCGCGCCGACCTGGTGGCGCACCAGCGGGTGCTGAACGCGCTGGTGGAGGCCGGGACCGTGGTCGTGCCGTTCCGGTTCGGGGCGGCGATGGCCGACCGCGCCGCCGTGCAGAAGGAGCTGCTGGCCGCCAACGCCGAACGCCTCGGGCAGGTCCTGGACGAGCTCGACGGCAAGGTCGAGCTGCGGCTGAAGGCCACCTACGTCCAGGACACGGTGCTCCGCGAGATCATGGCCGCCGAGCCGGAGATCGCCGAGCTGTCCCGGCGGCTGCGGGATGTGCCGCCCGACATCGCCGACGCCGTCTACTACGACCGCGTCCGGCTCGGCGAGCTCATCGCGCAGGCCATGCAGCGGCTCCGCGACCAGGACGGGCAGGCGCTGCTGGACGGCGCCGCCCCCGCCGCCGAGGCGTTCGCGCGCAAGCCGCCGATCCGGGAGGAGGACGTCCTGGACGCCTCGTTCCTGGTCCGCGCCGACCGCCGCGCCGAGTTCGAGCGGACCGTCGAGGAGCTGGGCCGGTCCCGCGCCGAGCGGGTCCGGGTCCGGCTGATCGGGCCGCTTCCGCCCTACGACTTCGTCCCGGAGGTCTGAGCCGATGGGACTGTTCACCGGCCTGGTCACGCTGCCGCTGGCGCCCGTGCGGGGCGTGGCGTGGCTGGCCGGGGTCCTCACCGAGCAGGCCGAGGCGCAGCTGTACGACCCGGCGCGGATCGCCGCGGAGATGGAGCAGGTCGCCGACGACGCCGCGGCCGGACGGATCACCGAGGAGGAGGCCGCCGCCCGCGAGGAGGACCTGATCGGCCGGCTGAACGAAGGCCGCGCCCGCCGCGAGCAGGCGGGCGGGTAGCCAGGGAGGCCCGTGAATGTTGTCCGCGTCCGAGGCCGCCCTGCGGGCGGCCGAGCACGTCACCGCGATGACCGGCCGCTGCGCCGAGTGCGTGGTGGGGGTGGAGCGCGCCGGCGAGGACGGCTGGCGCGTCACGGTGGAGGTCGTGGAGACCCGCCGCATCCCCGATTCCGCCGACATCCTCGCGGTCTACGACGCCGAGGTCGACGCGGACGGGGAGCTGGTCGCCTACCGCCGCGCCCGCCGCTACTCCCGCGGCCGGGTGGAGAGGGGCTGAGAAGCGTTGAGTGAGATCTCCTGGACCGGGTCCCGGTCGCCGGCGCGGTCGATGCCGGGTGAGCGGGAGTCGGCGAGCCTGGCCGACCTGCTGGAGCGCATCCTCGACAAGGGCATCGTGATCGTCGGGGACGTCCGGGTGAACCTGCTGGACATCGAGCTGCTGACGATCAAGCTGCGGCTGCTGGTGGCGTCGGTGGACCGCGCGAAGGAGATGGGCATCGACTGGTGGGAGCACGACCCGTCGCTGTCGTCCAAGGCCCGCCCCGCCGGGGAGGTCTCGGGCGGCGGCGACCGGGAGCTGGCGGAGGAGAACCGGCGGCTGCGCGAACGCCTCGCCGCCCTCGAAGCCGCCGCCGAGGGGAAGGAGCCCGGATCGTGACCGCGGCATCTGTCGCCGACGGCACCGCCGTCTACCTGTACGGGGTGGCGCGCGGCCTGGACCCGGCCGCGCTGCGCGGCGCCGCCGGGGTCGCGGGCGCGCCGGTCCGCGGCGTCGTCGAGGGCGGGCTGACCGCGCTGGTCAGCACCGTCCGGCTCGAGGAGTACGGGGAGGCGGCGCTGCGCGCCAACCTGGAGGACCTGGCGTGGCTGGAGGCCACCGCCCGCGCCCACCACGCCGTGGTGGACCGGGCCGCGCACGCCGCGCCGACCGCGCCGGTCCGGATCGCGACGGTCTACCGCGACGACGCGCGGGTCGCCGAGGTGCTGGCGGCGCAGCGCGCCCGGTTCGGCGAGGTGCTGGACGGCATCGCGGGCCGCTCGGAGTGGGGTGTGAAGGCCTACGCCGCGCCCGGCACGCCGGAGGAGGGCGCTCCCGATCCCGGTGGGGGGCTCGTGCCGAGCGCCGAGCCCCTCACCGGCCCCAACCCCGCGCCCAGCCCCGACGCGCCGGGTTCGGGTGCGGGGACGGCGTACCTGGAGCGCCGGCAGCGGGAGCGCCGCCGCCGCGAGGACGCCGGCCGCCGCGCCGCCGAACGCGCCGGGGAGGTGCACGCGGCGCTCGCCGACCACGCCGTCGCGTCCCGGCACCATCCGCCGCAGGACCCGCGCCTGTCGGGACGGCCCGGCGCGCAGTTCCTCAACGTCGCCTACCTGCTGGACGACGAGCGGGTCGAGGGGTTCCTCACGGTGGCGCGCACGCTCGCCGACCGGCTGCCCGGCATGGAGGTGGAGGTCACGGGGCCGTGGCCGCCGTACTCGTTCATCGACACCGCCGACGCCACGCCCGCGCGCGGTCCGGAGGACGTGTGAGCGCCGTCCTGGACCAGGGCCGCGACGTCCCGATGGAGCGGGTCGCGCTGGTGGACCTGCTGGACCGGCTGCTGGCCGGCGGCGTCGTCATCGCCGGGGACCTGGTGATCTCGATCGCGGGCATCGACCTGGTGCAGGTGTCGCTGCGGGCGCTGGTCACCACCGTCCGCGAGGAGCTGCTCCCTGACGCGCCCGCACGGAAGGAGAACCCATGACCCGCCCCGGCCGCCCCGAAAGGGGGCCGGTGGGCGGCGCCGTGGAGGTGCACGACGCCCCCGCCGCCTACC
>NZ_VCKW01000447.1 GCF_005889715.1 Actinomadura soli | reverse complement strand
CCCCGGCGGCGAACTCGGCCGCGGCCGCGGCGGCCCCCGCTGCATGACCTGCCCGCTCCACCGCGACGGGACGACGAAGTGACCGTCCTGCGCTAGGCCGGTCGCCAACGAACCACCCCGCGGGTGACGCGCACACGCCCACGCCAACAGGCGTCAGAGGCTCCAGAGGTGAGGCCGCGGCTTCTGCGGGCATCGTCTCCTTGGCGTCGGCTCACCACCCAGCGCGTCCACACGGCCCGTCATATGGTGTGCCCAACCCACGATCGGAGGGCCGATGGGCAACGAACTTCAGCGCCTGGACCCGGCCACCTGCCTGACATTGATCCAGCGCGCGCCGGTGGGCCGGATCGCCTGGGCCCAGGACGACGGCACGGTCACCGTCCTGCCGGTCAATTTCGTCCTGGACGGCGAGGACCTGGTCTTCACCACCGCCCCCGGCGCCAAACTCGACGCCGTCCGCGCCGGACGCCCGCTCACCTTCGAAGCCGACGACCTGGAACCGGCTCTCAAGACCGCCTGGAGCGTCCTCCTCACCGGCCCAGCCGAGATCATCACCGACCCCGGCGAGGCCGAGCGCCTGCGGACCCTGCCGCTCACCCCGTGGATCCGCTCCCACGACACGGTCTTCATACGGCTGACACCCCGCGAGGTCACAGGCCGCCGCATCCCCTTGCACGCCGGCGGAGTGACCACCGAACGCATCGACCCCACCGACTGATCCGCTTGCCCCGCACCGCGACCGCCCGATGCCTCCCGGCCGCACCGCACATGATCCAGACGGGCCACCCGGACCAGGCAAGGGGCCCTGCGTTCAGGACCTTGGTCCCTAACGCTCTGTACCTCTGACGCCCCACTCTGGAGATATGCAGCTCGACCAGAGCGGCCTGGAGATCCTGGACAAGGACGAGTGCCGCGACCTCCTCAGACGCGCCACGATCGGACGGATCGTCTTCACTCACCAGGCGCTCCCCGCCATTCAGCCGGTCAACTTCGTCCTCAGCCGCGGCGACATCGTGATCAGGACGTCCCGGACGTCCAGGCTCGCCACGGCCGCCGCCGACACCATCGTCGCCTTCGAGATCGACGAGTTCGATACCACAGTGCGAACAGGCTGGTCAGTAGTGGTCATCGGCCACACTCAGGGCGTCACCGACCCCTCCGATATCGCCATTCTGGAGGCCCTGCCCCTGGTCAGCTGGGCCCCAGGCGAACGCGACACCTTCATCCGCATCCGCCCCGAGCTCATCACCGGCCGCCGCGTCCACAGCACCATCGAATCCGAGGCCACGCGATGAGATGCGCGAACCTTGCAGATGCAGCTCACATCTCGTCCTGGCCCTAGACGTCGTCAAGTTCGCCGCGGAACGTTGTCCTCGCCGGTCGATGCCGGCGATGCGACGGCCCCCACGGCCCGCCGCGGAGCAGGAGGCAACCCCAGCGGGTGGGACCTGCCTATCGCCCACCGCACTGCAGGATGGTCATCGCAGCTCCGCTTGTGCTACTGGCTTCGGGCGTCGTGCCGCTCGTCTCCTACGACAGAGAAGCATCGTTCACCGGGTTCACATCGGAGAGTTCCAGCAGCCGTGTCTGGGTCGCCTCAAGCCGTTCCACGACGAGTTCGGCGAAGCGGCGCGTCAGCTCATAGCCCAGCGATGGGTCCACCGCACAGAGCGTCCGGACCAAGCGTCCATCGAGCTCGATCGCTTGGACCGGCGTTGCGGCGAATCCCCCGAGCCGCCACCGGTAGGGGCGGAACAGCCACGACCAGCCCAGCACTGCGCCTGGACCGAAGGTCTCGATGACGACGGGCCCGCGGCCGGGCATTTGCAGGTCTACGGCCACGGTCCCGTCCCGGATGATCCAGAACCGTTCCGCCGGGTCGGACTCGTTGAAGATGCGCCGTCCCGCCGGAATCTGGGTGAACCGGGCCGCCTTGGCCAGCCTGGTCAAGTCGGCGGTTCTGACGTCGCTCAGGAACGGTTCGCGGGCCAGATCCGCCCCGGTCACAACGCCCATCTGACTCACTCCCTTCAAAGTCTCCAGCGTGCTCCGTTCAGGGGCCGGGCAGGCGCGCACCGGGCGCTTGCGGTGGCCCTGTGCCGTCACCCGATGAGGAGCGGCACTACGGCGACCGTGCACGGGGCGTGCTTGAGCAGCGCATCACTGGTCGCCCCTACGGTCAGCGTCTCTACCGCACCGGTGCCGCGGGCGCCCGTCACCGTCAGGTTGGCGTCCTGCGCGGCCTCGAGCAGCGTCTCCCGTGGCGACCTCAGCACCAGCGACGTCGTGGCGCGGACGTACGGGTACTTCACCCGCCAGGGCGCTACCGCCCGTTCCAGCAGGGCGCCGCACACGCGGCGCAGCTTGTCCTCGTCGCCGAACAGGGAAAGGTCTCCGTCCGGGGCCGCACCGGGCTCCCAGCAGCCGTACACCGCCCGCAGCCGCCAGCCGCGCAGCGCTGCTTCCTCGAACCCGAAGGCCAGCGCCGCGTCGGCGCCCGCCGAACCGTCCACCCCGACGACCACAAGCCCGTCACGCCGGGCCGCCGACCGCACCACCAAGACGGGTCGATCGGCCTGCGCCGGCACCCGCAGCGCGGTCGAGCCGACGGGCATCTCGTCGGGCTCATGCGAGCCGACCACGATCAGGTCGGCGTCGTGCCCCTCGTGTACCAGCGCCGGGCCAGCGCCGCCGTCGTGCAGCCGTTCGCGGACCGTCACGCTCGGCGCCAGTTCCCGTGCCAGGGCCACGCCGTGGTCGAGCAGGTGCTCGCCCATCCTGCGGACGATGGCCACGCCCTCGTAGTCGATGTAGCTGATCGGATATGGCCAGCGCCAGGCATGGCAGACCGTCAGCGGGAGGCGCCGTAGCCGCGCCTCCCCCACCGCCCACCGCAGGGCCCGCTCGCTCTCGCTCGTTCCGTCGTAGCCGACGACCACGTGGCTCATGACGTCCTCCCTGTCTCAGTCCGTTCCATACCACCGCCGGACCGTGTCCCCGTGGCAGGGCCGAACAGCCCTTCGCGCCGGGACCTTCGCCGGCGAGTCAGGTGGCTCTCGCCTCGGTCACGACCTCCAGGCCGATCCGCGGCGCGTCGAGGACGGAGTTGTGGACCGTGCAGCCCTCCGCCGCCCTCCGCATCCCTTCGGCGTCACCGCTCGCCAGCGGGACGGGAGGACGCAGCCGCAGCCCGATCCGGGACACCCGCGCCGGGGCGCCCGCGCTCATGGCGAAGTCGGCGGTGACCTCCAGTCCGTCTGCGGGAAGCCCGCGCCGCACCAGGTACCGCCGCGCGTAATGCGCCGCGCAGGCGGCCAGAGACGCCACGAACAACTCGACCGGTGTGGGTCCGACGTCCATGCCGCCTGCGGAGTACGGCTGGTCCACGAGGATCACATGGTCCCGGACGAGCACGGCGAACGCGTCGGTCTCGCGGTGGACCACTGTCATCTCACCCATCGGGCCACCTCCTGTGCTCCGATCTCTTGGCTCGCCTTCAGCGTCCCCTGCGAGGGTTCTCGCAGGTAAGAGCCAAAGGTCCCCGTCGGCACAGGTGATAGGTCACCGCCCGGAGCTCGCTCAGGGCGGCCACCCCGGCCACCCCGGCCACCGCCCGGCCCCGGCGGTCGCCCCAGCCCAGGCGGACCAGGGCCGAAGGTCCCGCCCCGCCGGGACGCTCGGCACTGACCCGGGGACCGGCCCGGCTGCGACGGTGGAAGTGACAAGGGAGGTCACCGATGTGGATCAAGCCCGAGCAGCGTTCCGTCGTCGTCGGGGTGGACGGTTCGCCCAACTCCATGGCCGCGTTGCGGCGCGCCGCGCGGGAGGCCGTCGAACGCCACGCGCGGCTGGACGTCGTCCGCGTCCTGGAACCCGATGGCGCACTCGGAACCCGCCCGCTGCGAACCGTACGGGAGTGGCTGAGGCTGCGCCGCCTGGCCGCGGACGCGCTCCCGCGCACCCAGCACCTCAG
>NZ_VCKW01000446.1 GCF_005889715.1 Actinomadura soli | reverse complement strand
CCCGCGCCCCACCGACTTCGACGCCCGCTGACCAGCGCTTTTCGCTGAGGGGTCGCCCCCTCAATGAACCGCGCGCGCCGTCAGGCGGTGGGGTCGGCGTAGACGGGGCGGTGCTCCTGGACGGAGTCCGCGAGCTGGTCGGCGAGTTCACCGGCGTCCAGGCGCTTCTCGATCCGGCGCAGGTCGTCGATCTTCGCCTTGGTCTCGGCGCGGCGGGGCGCCAGCATGGTGCAGCAGTCCTCGTCGGGCAGCTCGGAGATCGTGAGGGTGCGGATCCGGCGCGCCTGGTCCATGATCTCGATCTTGTCCATGCCGACGAGGGGCCGCAGGATCGGCAGCTCGACGGCGTCGTCCAGCGCGGTGATGTTGGTGAGCGTCTGGCTGGACACCTGGCCGAGCGCGTCACCGGTGATCAGCGCGGCGCCGCGCAGGCGGCGGGCGAGGACCTCGCCGGTGCGCAGCATCAGCCGGCGCTGCGCGATGACGGCGAGCCGGTCGGCGCCGGACGACTTGATCTGCTGCTGCGCCTTGCCGAACGGGACGACGAACAGCCGGGACCCGCCCTGGAACTTGTCCAGCTCGCGGACCAGCGCGTACGCCTTGTAGATCGACTCGGGCCCGGTGAACGGCATGCCGGAGAAGTGCAGGTAGTCGACGCGCAGGCCGCGGCGCATCATCCGGTAGGCGGCGACGGGCGAGTCGATGCCGCCCGACATCAGCACGAGGGCGCGGCCGCTCATCCCGACGGGCAGGCCGCCCTGGCCGGGGAGCCCGCCGGAGTAGACGAACACCTCGTCGCGGTCGACCTCGATCGACAGGGTGTGCTCGGGGTTCTTGAGCCGGACCGGCTGCCCGTACCTGGCGGTGAGGAGGGTGCCGATGTGCCGGTCGAGCTCGGTGGACGTCATCGGGAACCGCTTGTCGCGGCGCCGGGACCGGACGGCGAACGCGCCGGTCCGGCCGTCCATGAGTTCGAGGGCCGCGCGTTCGACGCTGGCGAGGTCCTTGCCGACGCGCCAGGCGCGGTGCGCCCACACGATGCCCATGACGTCGGTGATCCGCTGGGCGACGCGGTCCATGGTGGCCAGCTCGGCGTCATGTTTGCGGACGATGAACACTCCGTGGCGGCGGATCACGTCCACCCGGGCGATGGGGCGGACGGCGGCGCGCACGTTGTCGGCGAGGCGGCGCTCGAACTGCTCGCGGTTCTTGCCCTTGAGGACGACCTCGCCCAGTTTGAGCAGCACGCACGGCTCGCCGTCGACCGGCGACTGCTCCCGGACGTCCACCGGAGCGGGGTCGAGCGTGGTCATGCGTGATCCTCCTGGCGGGAACAGGTCAGGGTGGAACTCCAGTGTGGCCCAGTCAAGCCAACACCGCGACCTGGTAACCGTGTTCCCGCCGGGAGGTCCGGTCAGCCGAAGAAGACCTCGGACTCGGAGTAGCGCTCCAGCGGGACGGTCTTCAGCTCCTTGGTCGCCTCGTCCAGGCCGACGCGGATGATGTCGGTGCCCTGGAGCGCGACCATCTTGCCGTAGTCGCCGTCCTTGACGGCGTCGATCGCCTGGAGCCCGAAGCGGGTGGCGAGGACGCGGTCGAACGCGGTCGGGGTGCCGCCGCGCTGGATGTGCCCGAGCACGGTGGCGCGGGCCTCCTTGCCGGTGCGCTTCTCGATCTCGTCGGCGAGGGCCTGGCCGATGCCGCCGAGCCGGACGTGCCCGAACGCGTCCCGCTCCTTGGCCTGCAGGCGCATCTGCCCGTCCACCGGGTGGGCGCCCTCGGACACCACGATGATCGGCGCGTAGCGGGTCTTGAACCGGCTCTCGACGTACTCGCAGACCTTCTCGATGTCGAAGGGACGCTCGGGGATCAGGATGACGTTGGCGCCGGCGGCCATGCCGACGTGCAGCGCGATCCAGCCCGCGTGGCGCCCCATGACCTCGCAGATCAGCGCGCGGTGGTGGCTCTCGGCGGTGGTGTGCAGCCGGTCGACGGCCTCCATCCCGATGTTCACCGCGGTGTCGAAGCCGAAGGTGTAGTCGGTCGCGTTGAGGTCGTTGTCGATCGTCTTCGGGACGCCGACGACGTTGACGCCGTTGGCGTACAGCTCGCGGGCGACGCCGAGGGTGTCCTCGCCGCCGATGGCGATCAGCGCGTCCACGCCGAGGCCCGCCAGGTTGTCCTTGATCCGCTCGACGCCGCCCTCGACCTTGACCGGGTTCGTCCTGGACGAGCCGAGGATCGTCCCGCCGCGCGGCAGGATCCCGCGCACGGCCTGGACGTCGAGCGCCACGGTGTCGCCTTCGAGGGGGCCGCGCCAGCCGGCCCGGAAGCCCACGAACTCGTAGCCGAAGACCTGGACGCCCTTGCGCACGACCGCGCGGATCACCGCGTTCAGGCCGGGGCAGTCACCGCCTCCGGTCAGCACTCCGACGCGCATGCCGTCTCCTTCTCCCGCCACCGGGCTCCTCCCTCGATTCACATGGCCAGACTAGTCGTCCGGGCATGGCGGCACGGGCCATTCGCCGGGGGTCCCGGCGAGCCGCCATTGGTCTAGACCATAGTCCCTGGCGAGGGGTCGGTGCGCCGTTATCCGTCCCGGCGGCGGGATCGTCGCGACGGTTTCCGGCCGATGACGCGGACACGCCCGCCGACCTGCAGCGCCGCCCCTCCCGGCACCCTCCGCACGGCCGCCGCGCGAGGGCGGGGCGGCGACGTGCCGTCGTAGGACCAGCGGGCCTCGGCGAGCGCCAGTTCCCGTGCCGCACCGGGGTCGAGACCGTCGCGGTGCGCCCGCGCGAAGTCCCAGCCGTCCCTGAAGGACCCCCGCGTCGAACGCTCGGCCGCCCACGCGACGAACGCCTTCGTCCAGGACGCGCTGTGTGACGCGGCGAGTGCGGGCCAGGCGCGGGCCACCTCACCGGCCCGTTTGAGCAGGATGCCGTGCGCCGCGGCGCGCACCGCCTCCGCGTCGAACCCCTCGGGCATCGGCCCGCCCGCCGTCATGGCCCGGACGAGCGCCTCCTGCGCGGCCGCCAACCCGTCGTCGTACGGCCCGCTCATGCCCGTTTCCTGTGGGGGGACGACCCCCCGCGCCTCCCGGTCCGCTTCGCTCATGTGATGGCCGGGAGGCCGGACGCGGCGGCGATGGCGTCGAGTTCGGCGCGGAGTTCGGCGGCGGGCGGGTAGCGGCCGTCGCGCTCCAGCAGGAAGCCGGGCAGGCGCGGGGCCGAGCGGAGCTCACCGGTTGGACGGCGGTGGGTGGGGGCTGGAGGACGGTATCGGGCGCACAGCTCCCCGATCAGGTCGACGACCTCGGACGGGACGGCGGCGGCGTGCGTGTCGTGGTAGCGCCCGCCCTCCTCGGAGCCTCCCGCGACGTGGCAGTACGCGACGCGTTCGAGCGGCAGGCGGTCGAGGAGGGCGACGGGGTCCTCGCCGCGGTTGCGGGCGTTGGCGTACACGTTGGCGACGTCCAGCAGGAGGAGGGCGCCGGTGCGCTCCAGCAGCTCGGTCAGGAAGTCGGCCTCGGTGTACTCGGCGTCCGGCCAGTCGAAGAGCGCGGCGATGGGCTCGACGGCCAGCGGCACCGGCAGCTCGTCCTGGGTGCGGCGGATGTTGGCGGTGAGGGCGTCCAGCGCGGCCCGTGTCCGCGGGACCGGCAGCAGGTGCCCGGCCTCGATCCCGCCCGCCCGGACGAACGCGACGTGCTCGCTCACCAGCGGCGACCTGAGCGACTCGGCGCAGGCGGCGAGGTGCGCGACCCGGCCCGCGTCCACCGGCTCGGCACCACCGAGGGAGAGCTTCACCCCGTGCGGGACGATCGCCGCGCCGCGGTCGCGCAGCTCCAGCAGGTCGGGCGCGGGCTGCGCGGGATGCACGGACTCGGCGATCACCTCGGTGAAGCGCAGCCCGGGCAGCGCGCCGACGAACCCGGCGATCTCCGGGCGCCATCCGATGCCGACCCCGAGGTCCGGGA
>NZ_VCKW01000445.1 GCF_005889715.1 Actinomadura soli | reverse complement strand
GACGCAGGGTGTCCCAGGGTTTGGGGGCGGTGGCGCGGTTGGCGTGGGCCTTGGCCAGAGCGAGCCGGGCGTTCTCGGCGCCCTCCTGGGTGAGCTGGTAGTAGCGGCGGCGCGGGCGGCCGAGGGCGTCGGCCTCGCGCTGCTCGGCGGGCTCCTCCCAGCGGGAGGTGATCCACCCGGCCTGCTCCAGGCGGGCGATGATCGGGTAGACGGTGCCGGTGGGCAGCTCTGTGGCCTGCACCATCTCCAGGCCGTACCACTCCCGGCCCGGCTCCAGCAGCGCCTGCCGCAGCACCATCTGAGTCTGCATCGTCATCCTCAGGCCCCGGCTCACTGCGACCCCCTCCTCCCATTGCGTACCGCCAGCAGCAAACCCGACACCGCCGCCGCGACCCCGACCGGTCCCGCTACCGTCGGCACAAGAACCGCTAGTACAGCCGCCGCGAGGGCGACCACCGCGATCCCCAGCCACGCCAGCAAGGCCCAGGCCACGAACACCCCGGACTGCCCTGAAGCGCCCCCGCGTCGCTCGAACTCTACATAGCTCATAACTCGTACTCTACATACGATGCCCCGACGCCGCTAGCGACCCAAGCCCGATGCCAGCTCAACGCGGTGCTGCTCAACCCAGGCATGGGCGGCCTGTACTTCGCGGACGACCCCAGCCTCGCGAAGACGGACCATCGCCGGGTCGCCGGCTGCGGCAGCGGTCGCTATGCCCCGCCAGCAACGGTCCTGCCACCACAAGATCACATCGACCAGTTCGCGCCGATCGATCAGCCCATAGGTGTCACGCACCAACCGGACACGCCGAGCCGCCCCGCCGACATCGACGATGCCGGGCCCCAGCCCCACGTACTGCCAGCACACATGCGCGATGTCGTGGATCCGCCGCCCGGGGCTCGCCAGGTCCCAATCGATGAAGGCCACCGGCCGCAACCCCGCACCCAGATCCCGATACACCGTGTTCTTCGGCGACAGGTCGTTATGGCACACGACCTCTCCGTCCCCAGCCAGGTTCGTGGCGGCCATCAGATCGTGGAACTCCCGGACCAGCTCGGCGACCCGCATCAAGCTCTCGTCGCTGTCGACCTCGACGGGCTGAACCGGCTCCCAAGCCACATGACCGTCAACGAAGCTCAGCACTTCCCGGCCTTGGTCATCGATCCCCAAGAACCGCGGCGCCCCGTCCCAGCCGACCCGCTCCAGCAGACCGAGGAGCTGATGGACGAACTCCGCGCGAGCGGCAGGTCGTCGCCGCACCGTGTCACCGACCCGGACACTGACGTTCACGAAGCCACCGGGCAGCGAGGACTCAGACACCCGACCATCCTGCCCGGCCGCGACCGGAATTCCGCCGCGCTTGATGCGCGAGACGAGTCGAGACGAGTTCGGAGAAGTTCTCGGAGAGAGTGAGGTTTCCTGCCCCGAAGCCTCGGAATTCCGGTCGCGGACCGCCCGTGTGAGACGTGCCAGCTCGACCTCGAAATCGGCTCCGCCGACCCGGACGTGCCGGAATCAACCACATCACCATCCGCGCGCGCCGCGCGCGCGGCCACGACCGCCAGGTTGGGGCCGTAGTAGGGCCCCGACCACCCTGCGGGCCGACCACCCTGCGGGCTGACCTCGCCGTGGGCTGACCTCGCTGTGGGACGCTTCGCCGAGGTCGATCACGTCATCGTCTCCCGTCGGGGCGGGCTCAGCGGGCGGCACCAGCGCTTGCGCTCTCTACGGTTCAGCGTCACGCAACACTGATCCTGGGCACCCCGCCGATGCCCGGTCAGGCCCGCCGTGCCCTCGCGGGGCGGGCCTGACCGGTTGCTTCACGCCTGCTTCCGGTAGGTGTGGAAGGCGCGCGTGGACAGCAAGCCCATGACGAGGGCTGCCGCTGCGAGCAGCCCGAGGTGCACCCAGACCGTGATCCAGTCGGTGTGGGCGCCCATCGCCTCTCGGGCCGCGACGACCGCCCATTCCATGGGGTTGTAGTCGGCAACGACACCGACCCAGCCCGGGGCCAGGCCGAGATCCATCACGGCCGAGCTGAGGAACATCAGCGGCAGCGTGGTGAATTGGGAGATCGCGATGAGCGTCGCCTGCTGGCGGGTCAGCAGCGCCACTGCGTCGGACAGTGCCGAGAAGGTCAGCGCCAGCAGCACCGCGGCAAGCAGTGTGACGCCGACGCCGGCGACGCTCCCAGGGAACCGGACGCCGGCGGCCAGAGCGATGGCAACGATGATCAGGCTTTGGATGAGCGTCTGGATCGCCTGGTAGGTCATGGTCGCGATCACCATGGCGCCCCGGCTGGCGGGGGAGGTGAGCATCCGGTCCATGACGCCGCGGTCGATGTCCTGCAGGTAGGTCGTTCCTGACCACGCGCTCGCGAACAGCGCGGTCATCATCACCACGCCCGGCGTGAGGAACTGCAGGAAGCCGCCGTCGCCGTGCGTGAACCCGGGAAGGTCCGCCACCGAGCGGAACAGCTGTCCGAACAGCAGCAGCCAGATCACCGGCTGCACCAGGCCGATGACGAGGAAGGTCGGCATCCGCCGGAGGGCGCGCAGCAGCCGACCGGTCAGGAGCGCGGTGTGCGTGAGCACGGTCAGTGGACGCGCACTGGTGAAGTGCTGGTGTGCGGTGGTCACTCCGTCACCTCCAGAGCCTTCGGGGCCGCGTCGGCGTCGAAGCTGTGGCCGGTGTGTCGCAGGTAGACGTCATCGAGCGAGGGCCGGGCGAGAGTCGCGGAGGTCACGGTCATGCCCGCTTCCTCGAGTGCGGCCAGCACGGGTGGCAACGCCCGGGCACCGTCATCGGTTCGGCCACGGACAGCGCTCCCGTCCATGGTGACGTCCCGCAACTCGGACACCGTCCGCAGGACCGTGAGCGCCCTGTCGTCGGCCTGGGCCAACTCGACGTGGACCGCGTCGCCGCGCAGGCCGCTCTTGAGTTCGCTCGGGGTGCCTGCGGCGACCACCGCGCCCTGGTCGACGATCGCGAGCCGGTCCGCGAGGCGGTCGGCCTCCTCCAGATAGTGCGTCGTCAACAGCACCGTCATCTGCTCGTCCCCGGCCATCCGTGCGATCTCGGCCCACATTTCGCTGCGGGCGTGGGGGTCGAGCCCGGTCGTCGGTTCGTCGAGGAAGAGCACCTGAGGGCGGTGCATCAAGCCGAGCGCGACGTCGAGCCTGCGCGCCATACCGCCGGAGTAGGTCTGCACCAGCCGGTTCGCGGCGTCGGCCAGGCCGAACCTGTCGAGGAGCTCGCGGGCACGCGCCATGGCGTCCCGACGGGACATGCCGTGCAGGCGTCCGGCGAGCAGCAGGTTCTCGACTGCGGTGCCCATCGGATCCGTACCGGACTTCTGCGACACGAACCCGATCACCCGCCGCACCTGCTCGGGCCGCGTCGCCACCTCGATCCCGGCCACGCGAGCCGACCCCGAGTCGGCGGCCGAGAGCGTCGAGAGGATCTTCACCGTGGTCGACTTGCCGGCCCCGTTCGGCCCGAGCAGCCCGAATACGGTTCCCTTCGCCACGGCGAAGCTCAGCCCTCGCAGTGCCGTGATCGGCGGCTTGTTCTTGCCGGCCGGATAACTCTTGACCAGATCGACGGCCTCCACAGCCGGATCTGCTACGTGGGCAGCACCCATCGTCACACCCCTTGTCAGGACCTGGTGTGACTCCCACCTTCCTGATGTCACCGGACACGAGGAGGCTTGATGGCGAGGGCTGGACCCTACGGTGAGTAGTCGCCGCAGAGGTTAGCACATGGGGTGGTCCGGACCTCGGCCGCTGTCACCCTCGTCACCCTGGCCGTCGGATAGGCCGGGACGGTGGGCAGGGGCAGGCCGGAATCCTGTCCCCGTGTGGGGATGTGAAAGCGGCGGCTGAGCGGATCGACCGACCGGCTGTTGAGTGTTGGCGGGGCTTTGGTTGTCCGGGCTGTTTTGGGTGGGGGTGTGTTGTGGTTCTGGTGTGTTGTGGTTCTGGTGTTTTGGTGTTCTAGGG
>NZ_VCKW01000444.1 GCF_005889715.1 Actinomadura soli | reverse complement strand
GGGTGGGGGTGCGAGGTTCGTGGCGTGGCACTGCGAATGGGTAGGAGCACCGGTTCGTTCGTCCCCGGGTCGGCGGGGGAGCGGACGCGCCCAGCGGTGGTCGCCCGGGCCTTCCAGGCGTTGCCGTCGGCGCATCGTGAGATCTTGGCCGAGACCGTCTTCAGGGATCGTTCGGTCAATGAGGCCGCGGCCTCGCTGGGGGTGCCGGTGGACGTGGTCAAGCTCCGCGTCTACCACGCGCTCCGCGCGCTGAACACCGCCCTGGACGCCCCCAGAGCCAGCCGATAAATGGTTTGCCGGGACGGAACCGCCCCGGCATCATGGGCGTCGTAGGGAAACGAGACCGGAAGGGGAACGGACATGCGTTGTCGAATGCATAGCAGTCTCTTCGGTCTCGGGAGCCGTTCGAAGGCGTGAATCGCGCGTTCTGACGCCGCCCGTGCAGTGCGGGCGGTTTTTTTGTTTTTCCCGGAGGGTTGGCCGAGCGGGAAGGCAGCGGTTTGCTACGCCGTCGTCAGGGTCACCCCTGCGCGAGTTCGAATCTCGCACCCTCCGCACCGGGTGGGGACGCTGGTGTGTCCTGCGGTTTCATAAGCCGCGGCAGGCAGGTTCGATTCCTGCACCCGGTACGTAACATCGAGTCTCCGTGGCGCAGTTGGAGAGCGCGCCGGGTTGCGGACCCGGAGGTCGCAGGTTCGAGTCCTGCCGGAGATGCGGCTTCCGTGGTGTAGTGGTCTGCACGCCAGGTTGTGGTCCTGGAGGTGTCGGTTCGATCCCGATCGGGGGCCCTTAGGGGATTTGGCGATCAGAAATTGCCGAGGCGCTGGCTCCGGGCTGGGTTGCATTGGAGCAATGCTGGAGAAGCTTTCCGCATGCTCAACTCCTCCGTGAAGTCCCGCCTGCCGGCGTCCGGTGCGGTGGCGCTCGCGCTTGTCGCCTACGGCGGTCCCGTGACGGCGGAAGCCAGGCCCGCGCCCTATCTCAATCCGCGGCTGTCGGTCGAGGGCCGGGTGGACGATCTGCTCGATCGGATGAGCCTGGACGACAAGCTCGGCCAGATGACGCAACCCGAACGCAGATTCGTCACGCCGGAGGAGATCACCCGGTACCGGATCGGGTCGGTGCTGTCGAGCGGCGGGTCGGCGCCCAGCCCGAACACGGCGGAGAAATGGGCGGACATGTACGACGGGCTGCAGCGGGCCGCGCTCGCCGGGCCACTGCGGGTCCCGATCATGTACGGGGTGGACGCGGTGCACGGCCACAACACGGTCGTGGGTGCGACGATCTTCCCGCACAACATCGGGCTCGGCGCGTCCCGTGATCCGGATCTGGTCCGAAGAATCGGCGCGGCCACCGCGGCGGAAATGGCGGGGACCGGTGTCGACTGGGATTTCGCCCCTTGTGTCTGCGTCGCCCGCAACGATCGGTGGGGGCGGACGTACGAGTCGTTCGGCGAGGTGCCCGAGCTGCCCGCGATGATGACGACGATGATCGAGGGCCTGCAAGGGGAGAGGCTGGGCGGATCCGCATCCGTGCTGGCCACGGCCAAGCATTTCGTGGGGGACGGCGGAACGGAGGGCGGTGACGACCGGGGTGATGCCCGGATTTCGGAGGAGGAGCTGCGGGCTGTTCATCTGCCGCCTTTCCGGGCGGCGGTGAAACGGGGCGTGGGATCGGTGATGATCTCCTACAGCTCGTGGAACGGGCAGAAGATGCATCGGAACCGGTACCTGATCAATGACGTCCTGAAGGGCGAACTTGGCTTCACCGGGGTCGTGGTCTCCGACTACAAGGGAATCGACGATATCGACGGACGGGCCGGGTTCACGAGGGATGAGGTCGCCACCGCGATCAATGCGGGGATTGACGTGGTCATGGTGCCGGCGGAATGGCGCCGTTTCATTGAGTATCTGCGGGACGAGGTCAAGGGCGGCGACGTTCCGATGTCCCGCATCGACGACGCGAACCGCCGGATTCTCACGAAGAAGTTCGAGCTCGGGCTCTTCGAGCGTCCCCTGGCGGACCGGTCGTACCTGAGGACGGTCGGCAGCGCGGCGCATCGCGCGCTCGCGAGGCGGGCCGTGGCCGAGTCGCAGGTGCTGCTGAAGAACGACGGCGACGTGCTCCCGCTGGAAGACGACGACAAGATCTTCGTGGCGGGCCGCAGCGCGGACGACATCGGCATGCAGTCCGGAGGGTGGACGATCACCTGGCAGGGCAGGCCCGGGCCGATCACGCCGGGCACGACGATCCTGGACGGCATCCGCAAGGCCGTGGACCCGTCCGCCGCCGTCGCCTACAGCAGGGACGGCAAGGGCATCGACCGGTCCTATGACGCCGCGATCGCCGTGGTGGGGGAGGAGCCGTACGCCGAGTACCACGGTGACAGGACGGGCGATCTCGGCCTCGGCGGCGAGGACCTCGAGACCATCGAGCGGCTCCGCGCCGCGGGCGTCCCGGTGATCGTGGTGCTGGTGTCGGGCCGTCCGATGGACGTCGCCGCCAAGCTCCCCGGCTGGGACGCGCTGCTCGCGGCGTGGCTCCCCGGCACGGAGGGCGCGGGTGTGGCCGACGTCCTGTACGGCGAGGCCGAGCCCACCGGACGGCTCCCGGTCACGTGGATGCGCGACGGCGCCCAGCAGCCCATCAACCAGGGCGACGGCAAGGAGCCCCTGTTCCCGCTCGGCTTCGGCCTCACCTACGACGACTGATACGTCGGAAATGCGCTTCTGACCTGGGTATTCTTGGATGCGTCCGGATACGGCCGCACTGTTTTGTACGTATCTGCCCTAAGTGAATGCCGTTCGTCCGCCGCCGATCGCCGCCAAGGGGTGTCCCGTGAAGCGACCCGCCCTGCACGGGGGCGACCCCTCGGTGCTGCGCCGCCTCAACTCCGCCGCGACCCTGCGGGCGCTGCGCGACGGCGGCGAGTGCACGCTGACGGAGCTGGCCGGACGGGTCGGGCTGTCCAGGCCCACCACCGAGGGCGTGCTGGCCGAGCTGATCGACCGCGGTCTCGCCGCCGAGAGCGCGCCGCGTCCCGGCACGGGGCTCGGCCGTCCCGCCCGCCGCTACCGCTTCCGGGCCGACGCCGGGCACGCGCTCGGCATCGACATCGACGCGCACCGGGTGCGGCTGGTCGTCGCCGACCTCGCCGGTGACGTCGTCGGCGGCCATCGCGCCGGGCTCGACGTGCAGGGGCCGCCAGGCGAGCGGATCGCGGCGGTCCGGGCGGCGGTGAAGACCTGCCTCGCGGTCGCGGACGTCGACCGCCGGTCGCTGCTGGCCGTGGCCGCCGGGACGCCGGGCGTCGTCGCGCCGGACGGGACCGTCACGTCCTGCACGGCCATACCCGGCTGGGAGGGGGTGCGCCTGGCCCGCGAGCTCGGCCGCTCGTTCTCCTGCCCGGTCCTCGTCGAGAACGACGCCAACCTCGCCGCGGTGGCCGAACGGTGGCGCGGCGCCGCCCGGGACGCCGACGACGTGGTTTGTGTCCACGCGGGCCTGCACACCGGCATGGGCGCGCTCATCGGAGGCCGCCTGCACCGGGGACGCTGGGGCGCCGCCGGCGAGGTCGGCATGCTGCCGGAGCTGGGCCTGCGCGACACCACCGCCGCGCTCATCACCGGCACGGACGCCGGCCCGGAGGCGGCGGACGCCGCGCTGGCGGCGTTCACCTCGGCGGCCGGTGATGCGCAGGGTTCCGCCTTGCGGGACGCGGGAGTCGATCACGCCGAACGCGTCCTGGACGCCGCCGGGTGGGGCGCGGCGGAGGCGAAGGCGGTCGTGGAGCGGCTCGCGGCACGGATGGCGCGCGGCGTCGCGGCGATGGCCCTGGCCCTCGACCCCGAGATGATCGTGGTCGGCGGGCCGCTGGTCAGGGCGGGCGACCTGCTGGTCTCCGAACTGCGCAGGCGGATCGCGCCGTTGTGCCTGAGCCCCGTCCGGATCGAGGCGTCGGAGCTGGCGGACGAGGCGGTCGGCCTCGGCGCGCTCCGGCTCGCCCTCGACCGGATCGACGAGGATCTCTTCCGCCTCGACCGTCCCC
>NZ_VCKW01000443.1 GCF_005889715.1 Actinomadura soli | reverse complement strand
CGCGAACAGCGCGTCCAGCCCGTCACCCACGGCGCTGCGGATGGCCTTGGCCAGGTCGCCGCCGCCGGTCGAGGCGCACGTTTGTACCTCGCATAGGTTCAGCCGCGCGGGACAACGGCGACCGGACATTGGGCGTGGTGTATGACGCCGTGGCTGACCGACCCCAGTTGCGGGGCGTTCCAGCGGCAGTCGTGGGTGCCGACGACCAGCAAGCGGGCGTTGCGCGACGCGGTGGACAGGGCGGTCACCGGGTGTTTCAGGACAATCTCGTCTACGACGTCGACCTGCGGATACTTGGCCCGCCAGGGTTTGTACGCGGCGATGACCGCGTTCCGGAGGTCGAGTTCGATCTGCTCGTAGTCGAAGGCGTAGCCGGCCTCGATGAGGGTGGCGAAGGTCTGCCAGGCGTGGACCACCCGTAGCCGGGCGCCGTGAACCATCGCGGCGTCGAAGGCGTACTCCAGTACCGCGTCGGCGTCGCGGATCAGGTCGATGCCCACGACAACCTCGCCGCGGTCGGCGGCGTCGCCGCGCACGATCACCACCGGGACGGTCGAGTGCCCGGCCATGCGCAGGCTCACCGAGCCCAGCAGCAGGCTGGCGAACCCGCCCCGCCCGCGGCTGCCCAGTACCAGCTCGAACGCCTTGCCCGACTGCTCATGCAGGGCTCGCGGTGCCTCTCCGGTGACCAGGACGGCCGTCGTCACCAGGTCCGTCCACCGCTGCTGGACGCGCCCTCGGGCGGCGGCCAGAACCTTGTGCCCGGCACGGTTCAGGAAGTCGGGCGTCTCGGGTGGCACGAACACCGGCGCCTTGTACGGCCGGCTCTCCACGGCATGGACGATGTGCAGCGGACGGTCACGCAGGACGGCTTCGGTGGCGGCCCAGTCAAGGGCACGGTCTGCTTGGTCGGATCCGTCGGTGCCGACGACGATCGGCTTGGACATCGGGGTCCTCCTCTTCGCGGCAGTCGGCTGGTTCCGTGCGGCCCAGCACGTCAGACGTCGGGACCGATGGGCACGGCCACCGGTTCCCACCCTCCATCGCGGCTCACCGCCGTCGTAGTGCCGAAAGTCCCCCGCCGGCGGGCACTGGCCCTCGGATGACGAGCCGATCGGCACCTCTGTGGCCTCCCCTCCGCCTCTGGGCCCCGGTCCTCACCGGCGAGCGTGGAAGGCGAGACTTGGAGGCGGCGAGATGAACGCACGGAGCACGCTCAACGTCCTCCCGGATCCCGCCGTGCCGCGGCCGAACCTGGTCTCGCTGCGGGTCGACCTCAACGGCGTGCCGGTCAACGCCTACGCTTCGGCGGCCTCGATGCCCGAGGCCATCAGCCTGGCCGGCACCCGCCTGCGCGCCCGGGTGGAGCACATGGCCCGGCTCCGGCACACGCACCGCAGATCACACCACGGCACCACGGCGACCGGCTGACCCCTGCCAGGGATTCCGCGTCCCCCGACGGCCGCCCACTGAAGGGACCCGGTGCCGCAGGCAGGGGCCGGACGGCGGTCACCACGGGACAAAGGTCCCTACGCCATTACCGGCGGGCGGCAGACGCTGGAATCGGCACCGTAAAGCCGCCACTGGGCGGCGCGCCATCCCGGAAGGAGCTTCGCGATGGCGAGGCAGATCACCACCCCCGGTTACACCGGCCTGGCCTTGGAGCACCGCGTCGCGGTGCTGGAGCAGCAGGTCGCCGCGCTCATCGAAGCGACCCGCCTGCTGGCCGCCGCTCTGGAGGGCACTCCCCTGGACACGCCGGACGACGGAACCACGCCGACCGCACGGCGCGCACACGAACTGCTCCTGTTGCCACCGCTCACCACCCCTCGCCCGCACTGACGCTTAGGAGAGCAACGACATGTCCACGCAACGAGCGACCATCCTCGTCGGAGCCGACGGCTCCGCACCGTCCGACCGCGCCATCGGCTGGGCCGCCGACGAAGCCGCCCGCTCCGGCAAGTCCCTGCGCATCCTGCACATTGTGGAGACCGCCAACCTGGACATCCCGGGGCACACCACCGACGGGATCTCCGAGGCCCTCGCCGAGTCAGGCGACCAGGTCCTGCGGGCCGGGCAGGCCCTCGCCCTGCGGCGGCAGCCGGACCTCACCGTCGAGACCATGCTCATCCACCAGCGGAATGTGCAGGCCGGGCTGCGGCAATACGCCGACGAGGCCGCCACGGCGGTGGTCGGCCATCGCGGCAGGGGCGGTTTCACCGGGCTGCTGCTCGGTTCCACCAGTCTGCGCCTGGCCGGGCATTATCCCGGCCCGGTGGTCGTGGTCCGCGAGCAGGCCGACACCACGGCGGACGAGGTCGTGGTCGGCCTGGACCTGACCGAGGATCCCGCACCGGCGCTCGACCACGCCTTCGCCGCGGCCGCCGCGCGGGGCGCACGGCTGCGTGCGCTGCACGCCTGGCGTCCTTCCCCTCTCGCCATCGAGGCGCGGGTGGAGTCGCGCATCGTCACCGACATTCTCCGCACCCGCCTGGCCTCCGCACTGGCGCCCTGGCGGGGGCGGCACCCGGACGTCAAGGTCGCCGAGGACATCGTCATCGATCACCCGGTCGACGCGCTGGCCACCGCCTCCGCGCACGCCGCGCTGGTCGTCGTCGGCTCCCGGGGCCGGACCATCCCCCTCGGATCGGTGAGCCACGGCCTGGTCCACCACGCGCGCTGCCCGGTCGCGGTCGTGCGCCCTTACGAGGACTGACGGGCCGGGCCGGAGAGCCGCGAAGCGGGTGACCTTGGTCCCCCGGTTCGGGGACGGGCGCCCGGAGCGCGGCAGGGCGGCCCGGTGATCGGCTGAGAAGGCGGCGGCGGCGACGCCGCTGCGGAGAAGGAGGCATCTGATGAGCGCGCAACCGGCCCGCCGGAGGCTGGGGCTGTGGATGGCCACCGCCCTGGTGGTGGGCAACATGATCGGATCGGGTGTGTTCCTGCTGCCCAGCTCGCTGGCCGCCTACGGGCCGATCAGCCTCGTCGCCTGGGGGTTCACCGCGGTCGGGGCGATCCTGCTGGCGCTGGTGTTCGCCCGCCTCGCCCGCGCCTACCCCCGCACCGGCGGCCCGTACGCCTACGCACGCAAGGCGTTCGGCGACTTCGTCGGCTTCCAGACCGCGTGGGGCTACTGGATCGCGGTCTGGGCCGGGAACGCCGCCATCGCGGTCGCGTTCGTCGGATACCTGGCGCACTTCTGGCCCGCGCTGGGCGCTGACAAGGTGCTGGCGGCGGGGGTGGGGCTGGCGGCGATCTGGCTGCTGACCGCCGTCAACTCCTACGGGATCCGCCAGGGCGGCGCCGTCCAGGTCGCCACCACCATCATCAAGCTGGTGCCGTTGCTGCTGATCGCGGTCGGCGGGCTGTTCTTCATCGAGTCCGGCAACTTCGGCGAGTTCAACGCCAGCGGCGAAGGCGCGTTCGGCGCGGTGACCGGCGCGGCCGCGCTGACGCTGTGGGCGTTCATCGGGCTGGAGTCGGCGACCGTCCCCGCCGAGGACGTGCAGAACCCGGAGAAGACCATCCCGCGCGCCACCGTCGCCGGGACGGCCGTCACCGCGCTGATCTACATCCTCGGCACCGTCGCGGTGCTGGGCCTGGTGCCCGCCGCCGCGCTGGCGACCTCGACCGCGCCGTTCGCCGACGCCGCCGACGCCGCGTTCGGCGGCTGGGCCGCCGACCTCGTCGCGGCGGGCGCGGCGATCAGCGCGTTCGGCGCGCTCAACGGCTGGATCCTGCTGCAGGGCCAGATCCCCTTCGCCGCCGCCCGCGACGGCCTGTTCCCCCGCGTCTTCGCCCGCACCGGACGCAGCGGCACCCCGATCGTCGGGCTGGTGGTCTCCAGCGTCCTGGTCACCGGGCTGATGGTGATGAACTACAACGCCAGCCTGGTCGACCAGTTCACCTTCATCATCCTGCTGGCCACCCTCACCACCGTCATCCCCTACGCCTACGCGGCCGCCGCCCAGCTGGTGCTGCTGGCCACCGACCGCACCGCGTTCTCCGGCCGGCGCCTGGCCGGTTCCGCCGTCATCGCGCTGCTGGCGTTCGGGTACTCGGTGTGGGCGATCGCCGGGTCCGGCTACGAGGTCGTCTACAAGGGCACCCTG
>NZ_VCKW01000442.1 GCF_005889715.1 Actinomadura soli | reverse complement strand
GGCCGGGAGCGTCCGGCGTTCGGTGGCCAGCAGGGAGCTGAGGGCCAGGGTTCGGCGGGCGCGGGCGCGGATGGCCGGATCGTCGGCGTCGTGGGCGATGCGTTCCAGCATGTGCGGCGGCACGATGTGGCATCTCATGCCACAACGCTGCCAGCTCCCTGTGATCCGAGCCACAACTTTCGCCATGACGCTACGGCCGAATCCGGTCACGGTACGTAATTGTTATCCGGCGCTACGGACACGGGCCGGGGGACTTGTGGAGAAGCTGGGGAGATGCCCCGGCTTGGCGCGAGGCACGCGGTGACGTGCGTCAGAATGAACGGGTGACCCTCTACCGCGACGAAGGCATCGTCCTGCGCACCCAGAAGCTGGGCGAGGCCGACCGCATCGTGACGGTGCTGACCCGGCGCACCGGCCGGATCCGCGCCGCGGCGAAGGGGGTCCGCAAGACCAAGTCCCGGTTCGGGGCGCGGCTGGAGCCGTTCACCCATGTGGACCTGCAGCTTTACGAGCGGCGCTCGCTCGACCTGATCACGCAGGCGGAGACGCTGCGCCCGTACGGGGAGGCACTCGTCGCCGACTATCCCCGCTACACGGCCGGGACGGCGATGCTGGAGACCGCGGACAAGCTCGCCGGCGAGGAGGGCGAGCCCGCGCTGCGGCAGTTCCTGCTCCTCGTCGGCGGGCTGCGGACGCTCGCCGAGCGCTCCCACGACCCGCGGCTCGTCCTGGACGCGTTCCTGCTGCGCTCACTCTCGGTCGCCGGGTGGGCGCCCGCGCTCGACGAGTGCTGCCGTTGCGGCCACCGCGGCGGGCTGCGCGGGTTCGCCATCGCGGCGGGCGGCGCGGTCTGCGCGGGCTGCCGGCAGCCGGGCGCCGCGACCCCGGCGCCGCCGACCTTCGCGCTGATGCTGGCGCTGCTGCGCGGCGACTGGGAGTACGCCGACGGCAGCGAGCAGCGCCACCGGACGGAGACCAGCGGCCTCGTCGCCGCCTACCTCCAGTGGCATCTGGAGCACGGGATCCGCTCCCTGCGCCATGTGGAACGCGACGACCGCGACGGGCACGCGGAGCGCGATGACCGCGACGGGCACGCGGAGCGCGATGACCGCGACGGGCACGCGGAGCGCGACAGCGACGACTTCGGGACCACCGACACCACCAGGGAGAGAGTTTGAGAAGGGCCGTTTCGCGTCCGGAGCCGCATCGGGACGGCGCCGTCCCGCCCCCGATCCCGGCGGAGCTGGTGCCGCGGCACGTCGCCATCGTCATGGACGGCAACGGCCGCTGGGCCAAGGAGCGCGGGCTGCCGCGCACCGAGGGGCACAAGCGCGGCGAGGACTCGCTCTTCGACGTGATCATGGGCGCGATCGAGCTGGGCGTCCCGTACCTGTCGGCGTACGCGTTCTCCACCGAGAACTGGAAGCGGTCGCCGGACGAGGTGCGCTTCCTCATGGGCTTCAACCGGGACGTGATCCGCCGCCGCCGCGACCAGCTCCACTCGATGGGCGTCCGGGTCCGGTGGGCGGGCCGGCGGCCGCGGCTGTGGCGCAGCGTGATCAAGGAGCTGGAGACGGCGGAGGAGATGACGCGCGACAACGACGTCCTCACCCTGCAGTTCTGCGTGAACTACGGCGGCCGCGCCGAGATCGCGGACGCCGCCGCCGCGCTGGCTCGCGACGTCCGGGACGGCCGGCTCAACCCCGACAAGATCACCGAGAAGGTCTTCGCCCGCTACCTGGACGAGCCCGGCATCCCGGACGTGGACCTGTTCCTGCGCTCGTCGGGCGAGCAGCGCACGTCCAACTTCCTGCTGTGGCAGTCGGCGTACGCGGAGATGGTCTTCCTCGACACCCTCTGGCCGGACTTCGACCGCCGCCACTTCTGGCACGCGTGCGAGCTCTACGCGTCCAGGGACCGCAGGTACGGCGGCGCGGTCCCCAACCTGGTGGAACCGGCCGCCGCCCGCGGCTGACGCCCCCTGGTCAGACCAGGGCGGCGTCGAGGGTGATGGTGGTGCCCGTGAGGGCCTTGCTGACCGGGCAGCCGGCCTTGGCGTCCTGCGCGGCCTTCTCGAAGTCGGCCGCGGACAGGCCGGGCACGCTCGCCCGGACGGTCAGGTGGATGCCGGTGATGCCCTCGCCCGGCTGGAACGTGACCTCGGCCTTGGTGTCCACCTTGTCGGGCGGCGTCCCGGCGCCGGCGAGACCGTGCGAGAGCGCCATCGAGTAGCAGGTGGAGTGCGCGGCGGCGATGAGCTCCTCGGGGCTCGTCCGGCCGCCCGGCTCCTCGGACCGCGATGCCCAGGTCACGTCGTAGGTGCCGAGCTTCGAGGAGTCCAGCGAGACGGTCCCCTGGCCGCTGAGCAGCGGCCCTTCCCAGTGCGCGTTTGCGGTACGTGTCGTAGCCATGCCCCGATTCTGTCGTATGGCCGCGCGGCGCAGATCATGAACCACCCGATAGGGGCCCGGGAACGTCCCCCGGGCCCCTGATCAGGGCCGTCAGCCGACGTTCACCGCGGACCACGCGGCGGCCACGGTGGTGTACTGCGTGCTGCCCGCGCCATGGAGGTCCTTGGCCGCGGCCAAGGTCGCGACGCGAGCGGCCTTGTAGTCGGTCGAGGACGTCATGTACGTGGTCAGCGCCCGGTACCAGATCCTCGTGGCGGCGTCCCGGCCGATGCCCTTGACCGTGGAGCCGTTGGACGTGGGGCTGTCATAGGCGACGCCGTTGATCGTCTTCGCGCCGCTGCCCTCCGCCAGCAGGTAGAAGAAGTGGTTGGCGACGCCCGACGAGTAGTGCACGTCGACGTTCTTGGTCTCGGCCGACCACGCGTCGTGGGAGCTGCCGTCCCTGCTGGGCCTGTCCATGAAGCGCAGCGCGCGCCTGCCGAAGCCGGGCAGGACGACCTCCTCGCCGACCAGGTAGTCGCCGGCGTCGGCCGGGTTGCCCGCGTAGAACTCGACGGCGGCGGCCATGATGTCGGACGTCGCCTCGTTCAGCCCGCCGGGCTCGCCGCTGTAGGTGAGGTTCGCGGTCGCGCTGGTGACGCCGTGGCTCATCTCGTGCGCGGCGACGTCCAGGGAGGTGAGCGGCCCGAGGTTCGTGCCGTCGCCGTCGCCGTAGGTCATGCAGAAGCACGAGTCGTCCCAGAACGCGTTGGCGTAGCCGTCGCCGTAGTGGACGCGGTTGAACGACCCCTTGCCGTCGCCGTTGATTCCGCTGCGCCCGAAGACCTTCTTGTAGAAGTCCCAGGTCATGCTGGTGCCGAACTGGGCGTCGACGGCGACGGTGGCGCGGTTCGCGGTGGTGCCGCTGCCCCAGTGGTTGTCGGCGTCGGTGAAGACGGTCGCCGGGGCGCGCCGCAGGCACCAGACGAGGACGCAGAGGTCGGTCTCGTTCTCGGCGTCGCCGGTGTAGGTGCCGCCGCGGGACGGGTCCTTCAGCTGGTACGTCCCGCCGGACCTCGTCGTCTCCAGCGGAACGGTCCCGGTGTAGAGCGACTTGCCGTCGCCCGCCTCGGTGCGGATCATCTCCTCGCGCAGCAGGACCTTGCCGGTCGCGGCGTCCACGGACGTGAGGACGCGGCTCGGCGTGCCGCCCGCCTGCCTGCCGACCGTCTGGACGCGCCAGGCGAGCCGCGGCCGGTGGTCGGCGGTGCGGGCCTCGACGACGAGCACGGGCGAGCCCTCCGCCTTGCGCTGCCCGGCGACGGCGCGCTTCTCGGCGGTCGCGGCGCCGACCTCGGGACGGGAGGCGGCGGGTCTTCCGGCGAGGGCGCCGCTGCTGCCGCGCCACGCCCCGGACGCCGACTGGTGGACGACGATGTCCCCGCCCAGGACCGGAAGGCCGTCGTACGTACGCGTCATCCGGGTGTGCGAGGCGCCGTCGCGGTCCAGCAGGACCCGGACGACCTTGAACGCCTGACCGTCCCCGGCGCGGACCTCGCCGGCGTGGCCGGCGAGCGCGTCGAGCGCCCGCTGCGCGGCCTGCCGGGCGGCGGACGAGCGCGGCTCGGGCGGAGACGGCGCCTTCGCGGTGAACCCGGCGGCGGAGGTGGTGGACTGTCTCTTATACACCTCTCCGAGCCCACGAGACCCTAAGACAA
>NZ_VCKW01000441.1 GCF_005889715.1 Actinomadura soli | reverse complement strand
CCCCCCCACCACGCAGGCGCCCGCGGCGGCCGTCGTGGTCGAGGCGACCGCCGAACCCGCCGGCGACGTGTGGGCCGACGCCACCGCGGAAATCGCGGTCAAGGTCACCGCACAGATCACCGAGCACGCCCCAGGGCAGGGCGCGGAGCAGGCCGCCGCGCCGGGCCCGCCCCGCGACGACGCACCCTGACCCGGGCCCCGCCGGCCGGACGCCGCCGTGATGTACTCGGAGGAGAACGCCGTCCTCACCGACCAGCACGGGCCGACCAACACGGAGGGAAACCCGATGGCCGACACGCTCGACGACACCGCCATCGCCGGCCGCCTGCGCGACCTGCCCGCCTGGACCCGCGACGGCGACGCCATCACCCGCCAGGTCAAGGCGCCCTCGTTCCCCGCCGGGATCGACGTGGTCACCGACGTCGCCCGCGCCGCCGAGGACGCCGACCACCACCCCGACATCGACATCCGCTGGCGCACCCTGACCTTCACGCTCACCACCCACAGCGCCGGCGGCCTCACCGGCAAGGACTTCGACCTCGCCGCCACGATCGACCAGATCGCCGCCCGGCACGGCGCGGCGTAGCGCCGCCGTGCCCGTCCAGGTGGCGGTGTGCGGGCCGGGCGAGTGCACCGAACGGGACTTCGGCCACGCCCACGAGACCGGCCGGCTCCTCGCCGCGCGCGGCGCCGTGGTGATCTGCGGCGGGCACGGCGGCGTCATGGCCGCCGCGGCCGCCGGCGCCCGCGCCGCCGGCGGGATCACCGTCGGGGTGCTGCCCGAAGCCGACCGCGCCGCCGCCGCGCCCGGCCTGACCGTCGCGCTGCCCACCGGCCTCGGCCAGGCCCGCAACACCCTCATCGTCAACGCCGCCGACGCCGTCATCGTCGTCGGCGGGTCATGGGGGACGCTGTCGGAACTGGCCCTGGCGATGCGGCGCGGCACCGTCCCCGTCGTGCAGCTCGGCGGATGGCGGATCCACGACCAGGACGGACACCCCCTCGGCGGCGTCGTCCACGCCGACCGGCCCGAGGACGCGGTCCGCGCCACCGGCCTGTGGCCCTGACGGGCGGCTCGGTGCCCGCGGGAAGCGGCTAGTGGGCGGAGAAGCCGCCGTCCACGAAGATCGACTGGCCGGTGACGTAGCCGGCCGACGCCGACGCCAGGAACACCGCCGCGCCCGCGAAATCCCCCGGCAGCCCGTTGCGGCCCGTCATCGTCCGCTCGGCCAGCGCCTTCACCGCCGCCGGGTCCGACGACAGCCGCGCGTTCAGCGGCGTCATCACAAACCCCGGCACCAGCGTGTTGGCGGTCACGCCGCGGCCCGACCACGCCTCGGCCTGCGACCGCGCCAGCGCCACCAGGCCCGCCTTGGACACCCCGTAGGCGCCGCTGGTCACCGACGCCCGGAACGCCTGCTGCGACGCGATGTGGATCAGCCGCCCGAAGCCGCGCCCGGCCATCGCGGGACCGAACCGCTGCCCGAGCAGGAACGGCGCGTCCAGGTTCACCGCCATCGTGGCGTCCCACACGTCCTCGCCCAGCTCGTCCATCGGCGGCCGCAGGTTGACCGCCGCCGCGCTCACCAGGATGTCCGGCTCCCCGAACACCGCCGCCGCGCCCTCCGCCGCCGCCGCGACACCCGCCCGCGACCCCAGGTCCGCGCTGACCGCCGCCGCCCGGCAGCCGTGCCCCTCCAGCTCCCGGACCGTCGCCGCCAGCTCCGCCTCCCGCCGCGCCACGACCACGACCTGCGCGCCCGCCCGCGCCAGCGCCCCGGCGATCGCCCGGCCGATGCCCGAACTGCCGCCCGTCACCACCGCGACCCTGCCCTCCAGCGAGAACAGCTCCGACAGGTACGGGACGGGGGACCGGCGACCGCTCATGATCGCAAAGTGTACGGGGGCGGGTCGCGTCACCCACCGGCCGCGTCACCCACCGGCCGCGTCACCCACCGGCCGTGCCCCGCCGCTCGGGCGGCGCCTGCCGGTCGGAGACACCCCGTCGATCCGGCTCCGGGCCTGGGCCTGCGGCAGGCGGCGGGGCGGCGGACGCTCTCCTGCGGCGGCGTGCCTCGCGCGCGGCCACGACCACCGCGATCAGGATCGGCGCCCAGAACTTGGCGGTCGCCAGGACCACCGCCAGCCACGGCGGCGCCGACACCTCCGGAAGATCCGGAAGATCCGGCCAGGGGACGTCGGGCCACGGGATCGACGGCACATCGACGTCCGGGAACGGCACGTCCGGCCGCGGGACCCACTTCAGCAGCACCCTCACCAGCACGCCCAGCCCCAGCAGCGGGAACACCACCCTGCCGGCCGCCGCCACCACGTGCCGCGAGGCGTACAGGACCGGATGCGCCCGCGCGAGCGCCTCCCGCCTGGCCGCCCGCGTCCCCTCGGCCGGCTCGAACGCGACCCTCTCCGGCTTCCCCGCCCCGGTGCCGTTGCCGGTGCCGGGGCCCTTCTCCAGGCTGACGCGCTTGGGGGCGTCCTCTGCAGGGGCCGGCGGGACCAGCTCGCAGCGCGACGCCTGCCCGTCGACCAGGCCGAGCGCGTCGAACACGACCTCGACGCTCATCTCCCCGTACGGCAGCGACGCCTTCAGCCAGTCGGTCGCGGCCTCCCCGGCGGGTGCACCGTCCACGAACAGGCGCACGACCCGGTTCCACCCGGCGCGTGCGGTCTCGGCCTCCAGGCGGCGGCCCTTATGGTCGAGCGTCCAGCGGCCCGCGGGCGCGCCGCGCAGCGAGATACCCCCAGTCATACCGCCCAGTCTCCGGGCCGCCGGCCGCGCGGGAATCGCCCGAACGGCCACGCCCGGTAGACCAAAGTCGGCACCGGCCCCAGACCGGCGTCGCCCCGGCGAGGGTCAGGCGGGGAGGTCAGGCGAAGCGCCAGCGGGTCGCGCCGAACGGCTCGGTGATACCGACCGCGACGACGGTGTGGAAGGTGAAGCGGTACACCTGCCACGGCGGCGGGCCCGCGCTCTGCGCGCTGAACGGCGCCGTCAGCGCGTCGCCGTCCACCTGCGCCGGCCAGCCGCCCTCCCGGTACCCGGCGGCGATCGGCTCCAGCACCGCCGGGTCGGTGACGCGCCGCGCGTCGCCCTCCAGCACCACGTCCGCGACCGCCGTCCGGACCGAGAACGTGCACGCCGGGTTCGCCGCCAGGTCGCGGGACTTGCGGGTGCCGGGGCCGCTGGTGAAGTACAGGTCGCCCTCGTACCACTGAGCGCCGACGCCCGCCGCGTGCGGACGGCCGTCGGGGCGGGCGGTGCCCAGGAACACCGGCGTCTCCATCTTCGGCAGCGCCGCGGTCAGCGCGTCGCGCACGGCGCCCCACGCCAGCTCCCCGCCGCCGTAGATGTCGAGATTGCGGGCCTCGACGGGCTCACGGTCGGTCATCGTCGTCCTCCTTGGGTCGCGTCTGTCGCCAATGCAGACCGCGCGCGGCGGCCGGACTCATCGCTCCGCCGCCCGCGTCCCGGCGCGGGAACGCGGTCGGTCCTTGTCCTCATTGCCGCGCATACTGGAATCATGTCCTCGGCGCGGCTGCTGCGGCTGCTCTCCCTGCTGCAGGCCCGGCGCGAATGGCCGGGCCCGGAACTGGCCGGGCGGCTCGGCGTCAGCGTCCGCACCGTCCGCCGCGACGTCGAGCGGCTGCGGGGCCTCGGCTACCCCGTGCACGCCACGCCCGGCGCGGCGGGCGGGTACGGGCTGGCGGCCGGGACGGCGATGCCGCCGCTGCTGCTGGACGACGAGGAGGCCGTCGCGATCGCGGTCGGGCTGCGCGCCGCCGCCGGGGGAGCGGTCGAGGGCATCGGGGAGGCGTCCGTACGGGCCCTGGCCAAGCTCGAACAGGTCCTGCCGTCCCGGCTGCGGCGCCGCGTCACCGCGCTGCACACCGCCACGACCCCGCTGACCGGCCCGCCAGCCGGGCCCGCCGCCGCGCCCGAGACCCTCACCGTCCTGGCCGCCGCGTGCCGCGACCGCGAACGCGTCCGGTTCACCTACCGCGACGCCGCCGGCGCGGACACCGCCCGGCACGTCGAACCGTACGGGCTGGTCACGGCCGGGCGCCGCTGGTATTTGGTCGCCTTCGACGCCGGCCGCGGAGCCTGGCGGACGTTCCGAGCCGACCGGATCACCCGCCCGCGGCCCACCGGGGC
>NZ_VCKW01000440.1 GCF_005889715.1 Actinomadura soli | reverse complement strand
CTTTCCGGGGGAGGGGCCGCCTCAGAACGTCAGCGCGAGGCCGAACGTCCGAACCAGGCTCGGGTCGTGGAACGCCGTGATACGCGAGATCCGATCGCCCATCAGCGTCAGGACCTCGACGCCGTGCGCCTCGTAGCGGCCGTCGCCGACGCGCCCGTAGGCGACGGCGGCGGGCTGGCCGTTGGCGGCGGTGGGCACCAAGCGCCACCGGTCCCTGCGCAGGACCCGGGCGGCCAGGAACCCGACGACGGCGTTCCGGCCGGTGAACCAGGTGGGGATCGGCGGCATCTCGAGCTCGACGTCGGCGCGCAGCAGGTTCACGAGGCCGTCGGGGTCGGCCCGGGTGAACGCGTCGACGTAGCCGTCGAGGAGGGTTCGCCGGGTCTTCTCGTCCGGTTCGGCCAGGTCGTCGGCGACCGGGCCGATCTCGGCGAGGCGGGCCCGGGCGCGGCGGAGCGCGCTGTCGACGGCCGCGGTCGTCGTGTCCAGTATCGCGGCGACCTCGGCCGTCCGGAACGCCAGGACGTCCCGCAACGTCAGCACGGCCCGCTGCCGGGCGGGCAGGAACTGGAGCGCGGCGATGAAGGCGAGCCGGACCCCGGCGCGGCCGCTCACGATCGCCGCCGGGTCGCCGGCGCCGAGCAGCGCGTCCGGCGCCGGCTGGAGCCAGGCCACCGCGGGCTCGCGCGGGGCCACGGCCACGCGATGATCGTCCGAAGGCGCCCCCAACCCGGACGGGAGCGGACGCCGGGAGCGCGTCTCCAGCGCGGTCAGGCACGCCATGGTGGCGATCTTGTAGAGCCACCGCCGTGCCGAGGACCGGCCCTCGAACCGGCCGAATCCGCGCCACGCCCGCAGATAGGTCTCCTGCACCAGGTCCTCGGCGTCGTGGATCGAGCCGAGGATCCGGTAGCAGTGCGCCAGCAGCTCGGCCCGGAACGGCTCGGTCACGGCGGCGAACTCGGCGTCCGACGGCGCCACGGCTACTCCCGGGGAAGCGGTGACGTCCACTGTAGACGGCGGCTTCATTCGACCGGCCGCGGTCCGTCGCCGCCGATCACGTACTCCGGGCCGCTGCCGGGGTCACCGGCGAGGTCGAGGACGGCCTTGGCGACCTGCTCCGGAGTGAGGATCGAGGACATTCCCTCGATGAAGGTCTCCCGATCGACGCCCTGGCGCGAGGCGTATCCGGCGACCGCGACCGAGCCGAGGCCGGTGGCCGGGGTCAGCTGCGGAAGCAGCGTGACGAACCGGATGTCCAGCCCGGCCCGCTCCGACTCGCCGGCGGCGTACCCCCGCAGGTACCGGACCGCGGCCTTCGCGCCGGCATACCCCCCGCTGAGCGGAGATCCGCCGAGGGCCGCTCCGCTGGACATCCCGACGACCACGCTGCCCGGGGCCAGCGGCTCCCGCAGCGCCGCCCGCGTCCAGGCGAAGACGTGCCGGGTGTCGGCCTGCCAGTTGCGGCTGAAGGTCTCCCAGCTCTGCTCGTGGACGGGCGCCATGTGCGGCGTGGCCCCCGCGTTGAGGACGAGCAGGCCGGGACGGTGTTCGTGGATCACGTCCCGCGCGAGCTCCTCGCCGGTGGCGTCGGCGTTCACGGGGGTGAAGGCCCCGCCGAGGTCGTCGCGGACGGCGCGCAGGTCCCGCGCGCCGCGGGCGACGCCGACGACCTCGGTGCCCGCGGCGACGAGCGCGGCGGCGATCGCGCGGCCGAAGCCGCGGCTGGCACCGGTGACGACGGCGGTCTGGAATTGATGGGACATCGGACGCTCCGGAGTGGTGTCGGTTCCGTTCCGCATCAAGACCAGTCGGCAGAGCGAAATCCGTCGTCCTGCCCGAAGTCCGTCACGTGAGGTGGGTCACACGACGCACCGTCAGTCGGGCTGCCGGGTCAGTGCCATCGTCTCGCGCTCGTAGGTGAGCAGGGCGTTGATCACCAGCTTCCGCTCGGCCGGGGACAGCGGCTCGAACGCGGTGCGCCATGCGGCGGCCCCGGCGCCCAGCCAGTCCTCGATCGCGGGACGGTGGGCGTCGGCGATGCTCACGATCGTCCGGCGGCGGTCGTGCTCGTCTTCGCGCCGCCGCAGGATGTCCTGACGGCTCAGGTCGCCCACCATCAGGCTGACCGTCGTCGGCGCGAGCTGGAGCTGCTCCGCGAGCCGCTTGACCGTGGCGGACTCGTCGTAGAGCAGCAGCGCCAGCAGGGAGAGGTGCCGGGGCGTGAGGGCGAAGGCGCGCAGCCGCTCCGGGACCGGCATCCGCTTGGCCCGCGCCACCAGCCGCGGCATCAACCGGAGCATCTCGCGCACGCCCTCGTCGACGGTCGGGCCGTCGGTTGACATGGGACCCTCCGACATTTAGTGTTGGTTTCAAATCTATTTTGGTATCAGGGCCTATTATGCCGAAGGGTAATCATGGCCGTCTACGACCTGGACCACTTCACGCTCGGCGTGCGGCACCTCCACGCCGGCTGCGCGCGCCCTCCGGCGCCCCCGGCCTGGCCGAGCCGGGGAGGAGGGTCACCGGGTCGTCTTCCGGGCCTCGGTGAGCGGTCGGCGTCCGGTGATCACGAGGAGGACCTCCTTGGCGGGCATCGTCAGGACGGTGGGTCCCTCGCCGACGGAGACGTCCGCGTCGGTGGCGACCAGCCTCCTCCCGCCGAGGTCGACGCCGAAGAACTTCAGCTGCCTGTCGGCGGCCGATCCCAGAACCAGCGCGAGGCGCTCGGGCGGTGCCGGGGGCAGGCCGAGTGGTTCGGTGACGTCCAGGCCGTGGATGACGTCGTGGCTGAGGGCGCCTGCCTGCCCGCCGCCGGGCGGCTGCCAGGGGTGCTCGATGTTGCGGCGGAGAAGGTCGAGAAGCTCGGCGTCGCTCATCGCCTCCGTCGTCGACCGCGCGTCCCGGTCGGCGTAGCGGTTGAACGAGAACCGGGCCCGGGCCAGACCTGCCACTATCCGGATCGGCCTGGTCCGGAACGGCATCGTCATGTGGGCGACCACCTCGCGGACCCGCCAGCCGTCGCACAGGGACGGCGCGCCCCACTGCTCCGGCGCGAGGTCGCCGAAGAGGCCGGCGAGCCGCTCCCGCTCCGCACGGGTCTCGCTGGTCAGGTGGGCTGAGGATGTTCCCATCGGGCTGTCCTTCCGCGTCGTCGGGTGTTCACCGACTTGTACGACGCGGCCCGCGGGAACTCATCGCTCACACGGTGACGTGCTCCGCGCCCCGGAGGGACTCGGGGAGGCCGAACTCGGCGAACCGGTGCCGGGTGCCGAGGAACGTCACCTGCCGGCCGATCAGTCCGTCCCGCAGGTCGATCGCCACGAGCGCGAACGGACGCAGGACCCCGTCGTCGCCGGGACGGTACTGCCCGAACCCCGGGGCGCCGTTGATGCGGCAAAGGACCAGCCGCGCCCCCGCGCAGGAGTCGCTGGCCCCGGCGGCGGCCGCGATCTTCTGCGCGCCCTCCAGCCGCCAGACGAACGGCGGCATGGAGGCCACCGAGTCCTCGCGCATCACGGCGGTCAGCCCGGCGATGTCATGGGACTCGAAGGCGGCCACGAACCGGCGGAGCAGATCACGCTGCCGGGCGTCTTCGGGGTCGTACACGTCGGCGGGGTCGGGCCGGTTCGCCTCCAGTGTGGCCCGTGCGCGCTGCAAGGCGCTGTTCACCGCGGGCACCGTCGTGCCGAGGATCTCGGCGGTCTCCTGCGCGGTGAACACCAGGACGTCGCGCAACACCAGGACGGCCCGCTGACGAGGAGCGAGGTGCTGGAGCGCCGCGATGAACGCGAGACGGACCGACTCCCGCTCCAGGACCACGTCGCTGGGGTTCTGGACGTCCAGCAGGCGCGAGTCGGGCATCGGCTCCACCCACACGTCCGGAGGGAGCGGGGCACCGAGGTCCGAGGGGTGGGCCGTCGCCGACTCCACGTCCATGACCAGGGCCCGCCGCTTCGCCGCCCGGAGCATGTCGATGCAGACGTTGGTGGCGATCCGGTGGACCCAGGTGCTCAACCGCGCTCTGGCCGGGTCGTACTGGTCCCGCCGGGACGACGCCCGGATCAGGGTCTCCTGGACCGCGTCGTCCGTGTCGGCCGAAGAGCCGAGGAGCCGGTAGCAGTAGCCGGTCAGCGGGACGCGCAGAGCCTCCAGGTCGTCGGTCGTCAACCCGTCCGCCCGCACGAGCCACCCCCCATCATCCGGCTGCAGGATCCAAGCTACCGACCCTGAGG
>NZ_VCKW01000043.1 GCF_005889715.1 Actinomadura soli | reverse complement strand
GTGCCGGGGACGGGGGCGGCGGGGTCGGAATCCAGGGAGATGATCTTGTTGGAGCGGTCGACGTGGACGACACGGGGAACGAACTCGCGGGCCTCGGTGTCGGTGAGCTGGGCGTAGCTGATGATGATGACCAGGTCACCGGGCTGGACGAGGCGAGCGGCGGCGCCGTTGATGCCGATGACGCCGGAGCCGCGCTCGCCCGCGATCAGGTAGGTCTCCAGGCGGGCGCCGTTGTCGATGTCCACGATCGAGACCTGTTCGCCAGGCAGCAGGTCGGCGGCGTCCATCAGGTCCCGGTCGATGGTCAGCGAGCCGACATAGTGCAGGTCCGCCTGAGTCACCGTGGCTCGGTGGATCTTCGACTTGAACATCGTCCGGAACATCAGGGCTCCTCGGGGAACTGGAGGGGGACGTTGTCGATGAGGTGAGTGGCGCCGACACGGCCGGCGACGGCCAGGACGGCCGGTCCCGCGTAGGGAAGTGTGATCGCGGTGAATGTCGCCGGGTCGACGAGGACGAGGTAGTCGAGGAGGAGCGGCGGATCGGCGGTCGCGGCCTTGTCGAGGACCACGCTCGCCGCGGCGATCACCGCTTCGGGTCCTTCAGAGACGGCGTCCGCGCCGGCATGGAGGGCGCGCGATAGGGCGAGGGCGGTCCGGCGTTCGGCCTCGGAGAGGTAGCGGTTGCGGCTTGAAAGGGCCAGGCCATCCGGCTCCCGGACGGTCGGGCAGCCGACGATCTCGACGGGGACGTTCAGATCGGCGACCATCCGGCGGATCATCGCGAGCTGCTGCGCGTCCTTCTCACCGAAGATCGCCACATCGGGACGAACGAGGTTGAGCAGCTTCAGCACGACGGTGAGCATCCCGTCGAAGTGGCCCGGCCGGGTCACGCCCTCGACGACCTCGCCCATCGGGCCCGATTTGATCGTGACCTGCGGAGCGTCCGGATACATCACCGAGTGGGGCGGCGCGAAGACGAGGTCGACGCCTTCGGCGGTGCACATGTCGAGGTCGGTGGCGAGCGTCCGTGGGTAGCGGTCGAAGTCCTCGTCCGGGCCGAACTGGAGCGGGTTGACGAAGATGCTGACCGCGACCGTGTCCGCGCTCTGGCGGGCCTGCCGGATCAGTGAACGGTGGCCTTCGTGCAGCGCCCCCATGGTCGGGACGAGCGCCAGGGTTCCCTTGATCCTGGAGCGGGCTTCGGCCAGTTCGTCCCGTGTCCGGCTGATCGTCGATGTCACGATGTCCCCTTCGCTGCCCCGAAACCCTGGTACCCCGCGTCCGACGGCCTCCCATCGACCGCCGAGTTCTCCACACGCGCCGAGTTCCCCGCAGAGTCCACCCTCGCCGAGTTCCCCAGCAAGGCCAGGCTCACCAAGTCCCCGGCAGAGGCCAAGCTCACCGAACCCCCAGGCGAGACCAAGCTCACCGAACTCCCCGCAGAGGCCAGGCTCAGCGAATTCCCCGCAGAGAACGACCTCAGCGAATTCCCCGCAGAAGACGAGCTCAGCGAGTTCCCAGCAGAGGCCAAGCTCGGCGAATTCCCCACAGAGGCCAAGCTCACCGAGATCCCCGCAGAGGCCGAGCTCACCCAACTCCCCGCAGAAGCCGAGCTCACCCAACTCCCCGCAGAGGCCGGGGTTCCGGTGGGCGTGAGGTTGCGGGTGGAGGATGGGGTTCCGGTGGAGGGCAGGTGGGTTGGTTGCACTGTTTCGTCCTGGTCAGTCGGCCAAGGCTTCTAGGAGGCGTTCGGCGTCCTCGGGTTTGAGCATTCCGGCGGCCAGGGCGCGGTCGGCGGTGAGGCGGGCCAGGGCGATGTAGGCGCGGCGGCTTTCGGCGGACACCTTGCCCAGTTCGCCGACGTGGTCGGAGACGGTTCCGGCGTCGCCGCGGGCGACCGGGCCGGTGAGGCCGTCGATGCCGAGGCGCAGGCCGTTGTCCAGGGCGGCGCCCAGGAGGGGGCCGAGCATCCGGCCGGGTTCGGCCACGCCGGCGATATGGAGAAGGTCCATCGCCTCGACGACCAGGGTGACCAGGTGGTTCGCGCCTCCGGCGAGAGCGGCGTGGTACAGGGGGCGCATCTCCTCGGTGATCCAGACGGGTTCGCCGCCCATCTCCACGACGAGCGCCTCCGCGACGGGGCGCAGCGGCTCGGGGGAGGTGACGCCGAAGGAGATTCCGGCGAGCCGGTTCACGTCGTCCGGGCGTCCGGTGAAGGTCATGACCGGGTGCAGGGCGAGGGGGAGGGCACCGGCGCGGGTGAGCGGGTCGAGGATGGTGGTCCCGTAGCGGCCGCTGGTGTGCAGGACGAGCTTGCCCGTGACCGGGACGCCCGCGGACACCAGGCCAGACGCCAGTTCGGGCAGTTCGTCGTCCGGGACGGTCAGCAGCACCAGGTCGGCGGCGGCCACGACCTCCGGCGGGGTCGCGACGTCCGCGCCGGGGAGGCGTTCCGTCACGTGGGACCGGGACCGCTCGGACACGGCGGTCGCGGCGATCACGCGGTGGCCCGCGCGGGACAGCGCGGCGCCGAGCGCCGTGCCGACGCGGCCGGCGCCGACGACGCCGACCGCGAGCCGCGCCGGCCTGTCCTCCGGAGTCGGCTCCGGCCCGTTTCCGGGCGCGGCGGAGGAAGGCGTGGCATGTGGGTCCATCGGTTCGTTCCAGTCCTCAGGTAGGTACCGGACGTGCGCGAACCAGCGTACCCGCGGGCCTGGGTCCCACCGCCCGGTGGGTGGGGTGGGGGGCGGCGGCCGCCCCCCACCCCATTCAGTCATGCGACAGGGACTCCACTATGGACGTTCTCGCGGCGCGCCGCGCGGGCATCACCGCGGCGGCCGTCCCGGCCAGGCCCGCGAGGACGACGAACGCGACGACCTGCAGGTAGGGCAGCGAGAAGACGGAGTCCGACGCCATCGCGTTCGTCGCGGCCCAGCCGAACGCGACCCCGAGCACGACCCCGGTGAGCGCGCCGATCACGGCCATGACCAGGGCCTCGACGGACAGCATCCGGCGAAGCTGGCGTTTGGTGAGGCCGAGGGCGCGCAGCAGCGCCGACTCGCGGGTGCGTTCCACGACCGAGAGGGTCAGCGTGTTGGCGATGCCGAACAGCGCGATGACGATCGCCAGGCCGAGCAGCCCACCGAAGATCATCAGCATCATGTCGACGGCCTTCGTCATCGACTCCTTGAACTCGGCACTGGAGATCACCTTCGCGGCGGGGTAGGGCTGCGCGGCGCCCTCCACGGCCCTGCGGGCGTCGGACGCGAGCACGTCGTCATGGGTCTTGACGTAGATCGCCGTCGGATCGCGGGCGCCGAAGTATCGGATGAAGTCGGACTCGGGGACGACGATTCCGTCCAGGCCGGTGCCCGGCGCGTAAACCGCGGTGATCTTCACCGGGACGGTACCGTGCGCTGTCTTCACCTGGACGGTCTTCCCCATCGCCAGGCCAGGGGCCTTGGCCGTGTCCGCGTCCACCATCGCGGTGCCCGGCTTTTGCGCGGCGTCCAGCGTGCCTTCCGTCATCTCGGGTCTCACGATCGTGCCGAGAGCGGACGCGGTGATGGTGGTGATGTCCTTGCCCTTCCCAGCGGACTTGGTCTCCTGGCGGTGCATCTCGATGACGTCGGCGACCTCGGGACGGTCGCGCAGCGTCCCGGCAAGCGCGCGCGGGACGGTCCCCTGGAAGTCCTGCGTCCTGATCTGGAACTCGACGGGGAACTGCTCCGCCAGCTTGTGCGTCGCGGTCGCCTTTCCGCTCGCCGCGATCACCGCGAACAGGCTCATCAGCCCAACGCCGACGGTCAGCGCGATCGTGGTGGTCGCGGTGCGGCGGGGGGCGCGCTGCGCGTTCGCCACCGCCAGCCGTCCCGGCACGCCCCCGAGCCGCGCCGGGACCGCGCCCGCGAAACGTCCGAGCGGCCGGACGAGCGCGGGCATCGCCGCGATCACCGCGAGGAAGAACACGCCGCCGGCGAGCGCGACCACGAACATCGCGGCCTGGCCCTTCGGCATGGCGATCGAGCCGAGCGCCCCGATGACCAGGCCCGCGATGCCGAGAAGGACGGAGATCACCGTGCGCGGCACGCCGAGGCGGAACCGTCCGCTGCCCGGTTCCAGTTCCGAGCGCAGCGCGGCGACGGGTGCGACGCGGGTCGCCGCGCGGGCCGGCAGGAGGGCCGACACGACGGTCACGATGACGCCGACCGCCAGGCCGATCAGGATCGTTCGGGGGGCGAGGGACGTGCCCGACGGTCCCGTCATGGCGAGGTTGGCGTCCAGCTGCCTGATCCCGACGAGCGCGCCCGCGCCGAGGCCGACGCCGGCGGCGAGGCCGAGGAGCGAACCGACCAAACCGACCACCGCGGACTCCACCAGGACGCCGCCGAAGATTTGCCGGCGCGTCGCGCCGACGCAGCGCAGCAGCGCCATCTCCCGCATCCGCTGCGCGATCAGGATGGAGAAGGTGTTGTAGATGACCAGGGCGGACACCAGCATCGCCACCAGCCCGAAGATCAGCAGCCCGGTACGGATGATCTTCGTGTCGGCGCCCGCCGACTTCGCCAGCTTCGTCCCCAGCTCCGCACCGCTGTACACGCGACCGGACGGCGCCGCGCCCGCGTCGCCGCCGCCCGCCTTCACGGCCGCCTCCATCGCCGCCCGGTTCCCGCCCGCGACGTCGATCTCCTCGTACGTCGTCTCGCCGGTCATCGCCTTCGCGGTCGCGGGGTCGAATCCCACGGCGCCGCGGAAGCTCGCCTCCTGGTCGATACCGAAATCGACCAGCCCGACGACGCCGAAGCTGTGTGACCGGTTCTTCCCGTCCAGGACCGTCACCGTGTCACCGACGGTGTAGCCCTCCCGCTTGGCCAATTCGGTGTCGAGGACGGTCTCGCCGCCGCCGGACGGAGGACGTCCCGTATCGAAGTCGTACCGCAGCAGCCGGCCGGAGGGCACGGACATACCGACGGTGGGGAAATCGCCGGCGGCCTTACCGTCTTTGCCGACGAGGGCTGCGTCGCCCTTGACCATGCCGTGCACGTCCGTCACGCCAGGTACTGTGCGAACCTGGTTGAGTGTGCTGGCGCTTAGCCCTTTCTCTGTGTCGTCGTCAGGGAGCACCGCGAAATCGACCTTGTCGGCGGACCGTGCGAACGTCTTGGCGACGCCCTTGTCCATCGTGTCGGTGAGGACGAACGTCCCCGAGATGAAACCGACGCCCAGAGTGATGGCGACCGCCGTCAACAGCAGCCGCAGCTTGTGGGCGCGCAGGCCCGCCAGAGTCGTCCTCAGCATCACGCCCCCAGGCCCTTGAGCCGGTCGAGCACGGCCTCGGGCGTCGGCTGGACGATCTCCGACACGATCTCGCCGTCGCGCAGGAACACCACCCGGTCGGCGTACGAGGCGGCCACCGGGTCATGGGTGACCAGCACGATCGTCTGCCCCATCTCCCGGACGGACGCGCGCAGGAACCCCAGGACCTCCGCGCCCGCCCGGGAGTCGAGGTTGCCGGTCGGCTCGTCCGCGAAGATCACCTCGGGGCGGGCGACGATCGCGCGGGCGCACGCCACCCGCTGCTGCTGCCCGCCCGACAGCTCGCTCGGGCGGTGCCTCAGCCGGTCGCGGAGCCCGAGGACGTCCACGACCTGGCCGAACCACGCCCGGTCGGGCTTGCGGCCCGCGAGTTCGAGCGGCAGCAGGATGTTCTGCTCGGCCGTCAGCGTCGGCAGCAGGTTGAACGCCTGGAACACGAACCCGACGCGGTCGCGGCGCAGCATCGTCAGCTGCCGGTCGCCCATCCCGGTGATCTCGGCGTCGCCGAGGACGATCCGCCCGGACGTGACCGTGTCCAGCCCGGCGAGGCAGTGCATCAGCGTCGACTTCCCCGACCCGGACGGCCCCATGATCGCCGTGAACGCGCCCTTCGCGAACCCGACGCTCACCCCGCGCAACGCGTGCACGGCCGCATCACCGGACCCGTACACCTTCGACACGCCCTCGGCCATGACGGCCGGACCTGCTGTGACCGCCGGGACTCCCCCGGGCGGGTCGGTGAACGTGCTGGTCACGGGTGGCTCCTTCAGGGCTCGGCCGCGGCTCGGACTGATCGATGACCACGCTAGAAATCCGCGCCGCGCCTGCCATCAGCCCGCCGGCCACGATCCCCGTCAACCTCGCGCCTACGAACCGCCCCCTCGTACGACCTGAGTCGTACGAGCCCGTCCGACCTTCCACCGACACCGCACCGGCGGCGCCCGCTCGAAAATGCGGAAGCGCCGGAGCCCCCTCGGGTTTCCGACGCTTCAGCGATGGGCGCGAACGCCCGTTCATCAGGACCAGTGAGCCTCATCCCAATGCGGCGCAGAGGCCGCACCCTTCGGCTCCTGCCAGGATGAAGAGCTCAGTTCTTGACGGACGCACCGCCCTTGCAACCCGCCTGAGCGTGGCCGATGACCGCGATCGCATTGCCGCAGACGTTCACCGGGATCGAGATCGGCGCGATCACCTGGGTGCCGCCCAGGATCGAGAAATTGCCGCTGGTCTTGTTGTGGTTGAACGAGCCGTGACCTTTGCCATGGCCTTTGCCATGGCCGTGACCGTGGCCACCGGCGTACGCGGGCGTCGAGGCCAGGGCGGCGCCGGCGACCGCGAAGCCGAGGATGCCGGTGGCGGCGAGCTTCTTGAACACGAGAGTCCTCCCGTACGTGGGCTTAGCAGGCCCGATCTGACAATTGCCGACGTCGCGCGAAGAGGCGGCGTCGCGTACGGTAGTTACCCAGCTACTCTAAGCTAGATCGAAGTCAATCCCCATGATGAAGGCAAATGGTCATCACGGAGTGACAATCTCACTCCGCGGGCCGGTCTCTTTGGCCGCTTTTGACCAGGCCTGTCTCATAGGCGAAGACGACCGCCTGGACCCGGTCGCGCAGGCCGAGCTTCATCAGGATCCGTCCCATGTGTGTCTTAACGGTGGCCTCCGAGACATAAAGCCGCTCCGCGATCTCCGCGTTCGACATTCCCCGGGCGACGAGCCTGAGCACCTCGCCCTCCCGCTCGGTGAGGCTCTCCAGCGCCCCGCCCGCTTTCTCCTCCGCGTCCGGCAGATGCACCGCGAACCGGTCCAGCAGCCGTTTCGTCGTGCTCGGCGCCACCACCGCGTCTCCCGAGTGCACCGCCTTGATCGCCTCGATCAGCTGCGCCGGTCCCGCGTCCTTCAGCAGGAACCCGCCGGCCCCCGCCTTGATCGCCGCGAACGCGTACTCGTCGAGGTCGAACGTGGTCAGAATGACGACCTTCGGCCCCGACTGAGCCACCACCCTCCGGGTGGCCTCGATCCCGTCCATGCGCGGCATCCGGACGTCCATGAGCACCACGTCCGCCTGCGTCCCGCGCAGCAGTTCGAGCGCCTGCACACCGTCGCCGGCCTCGCCGACGACCTCGATGTCCGGCTGCGCGTCCAGCACCATCGTGAACCCGGCCCGCACCAGTTCCTGGTCGTCGACCAGCACCACGCGGATGGGAGCCACGCCATCAACCTCCGTCATGCACTCTCCCTCTGGGACGACCTAGTCAGTCAGGCGACTCTCGCGCCGTTGATCAGGACGACACTCGCGCCCTCCGCCAGAGGAACGTCCGCGCCATCGGTCAGATGAGACCCGCACATTCGCACAGGGCACGCCTCACGCCTTCGAGCAGAGCAAGACCCGCGCCTCCACACAGGGCGCCCCTCGCGCTTCCGCACAGAGCAAGGCCCGCACTTCCACACAGCGCGCCACTCGTGCTTCCGAACGGGACGAGGCCGCTCCCGCGCAGACAGCACGACCTGGCGCCTCCACGTAGGACGACCCTCATGCCTCCACACAGGTCGAACCCACACCCCGCACACCGAGCAAAGCCCGCACCTCCGTTCGGGGCGGCCCTCACGCCTTCACCCAAGGCGAGACCTGCGCGTTCGCACGGTGCGTGGCCCGCTGGCGCTAAGAGCGACCTTCGCGCCTTCGCACGGGCCGACTCTCACGCCTCCACACGGTGCAAGGCTCGCGTTTCCGCTCAGGGCGACCCTCGTGCCGTCGGTCAGGTAAGGCTCGCGTCGTCGCACAGAGCGACCCTCGTACCGTCGCACAGAGCAAGGCCCGTGCCGTCGCGCAGAGCGAGACTCACGCCGTCCCACAGAGCAAGGCTCGTGCCTTCCTATAGAGCAAGGCCCGTGCCGTCGCGCAGGGCGCGGCCCGTGCCGTCGCGCAGGGCGAGGCCCGTGCCGTCCCATAAAGCGAGGCTCGCGGCGTCGCTTAGGGCGGAGCTCGTGTCTTCGCTCAGGGGGAGGTTTGTGCGCTTGGGCTTGCTCGGTCATGCCGCGCCCACCTCCTCGTGTACCGGGATCCGTGCGACCACCTCGAAGCCGCCTCCGGGGCGCGGCGCCGCCCGGACGCTGCCGCCGTACACGGTGACGCGCTCCCGCATCCCGGCGAGACCATGGCCCCGCCCGTCGTCGGGGGCCGCGGCGCCGCGTCCGTCATCGTCCACGCGGATCTCCAGCGAGTCGCCCGCGTACCGCAGCCGGATCGACACGGCTGCGCGCGGGCCGCCGTGCTTGAGGGTGTTGGTCAGCGCCTCCTGGACGATCCTGAAGACCGTCAGCTGGCGTCCCTCCGACATGACCGCCGGCGTCCCGTCCACCTCGAACGTCACCGGAAGTCCGGACGCACGGACCTGCTCCACCAGCTCGTCGATCTGCGCCACCCCCGGCTGTGGTGCGAACACGCCCACATCGTCGTTCTCGCGCAGGACGCCCAGGAGCCGCCTCATCTCCGCGAGCGCCAGCCGTCCCGTCGAGGAGATCGTGTCAAGGGCCTGCCTGGCAAGTCCCACATCGGTGTCGATGGCGTAGGACGCGCCGTCGGCCTGCACAACGATCACGCTGACGTTGTGCGCCACGACGTCGTGAAGCTCGCGGGCGATACGCGCGCGCTCGGCGGCCATGGCCATCTTGACCTCGTTGTCGCGTTCACGCTCCAGCCGCTCGGCCCGCTCCTCCACCGAGCGCAGATACGCGCGGCGCGTACGCATGTGCAGGCCGAGCAGCCACACACCGGCCACGACCGCCGTCAGCATGACGAACGTGTACTTCCTGTCGGCCGCACCATCCGGGTAACGCCACGTCGCCATGGCCGCACCCACCTCGGTGCTCAGCACCGCCGCCAGCCCCCACCGGAACGAGCAGCCAGCGGCCACCGTGTAGAGGCTCATCAGGACGGCGACGTTCGCCAGCAGGGGGACCACGCTCAGCACGCACTGGACGAACGAGATCAGCGCGACCGCGGCGAAGACCGCGCGCGGGAAGGTGCGGCGCAGGACGAGCGGGGCCGTCAGCACGACCGCCATCAACGCGTACGTCGCCCTGCCGATCCCGTACGAGTCCCCTACCAGCCCGGGGAGGGCGAAGAACAGCACAGGTGCCGCGAAGAACGCGTCGACCAGGGGCTTCCTGCCCCGCAGCCAGTCCCACACCGGCACGACCATGCGGACAGCGTACGTACCCGCAGTTCAGCCTCGGATCAGCCGCAGGTCGGACCCCCGTACGCCTCAAGGATGGCCGGCTGCCTGCGGGCTCGCCGACCGGCCCCCAGGATCGCCGTCCGGACACCGTCGCCCACGGTAACGTCACCCTCGTGGAGGCGTTGGTTACCGAGTGGGTGCCGTGGCGTACCGCGATGGAGCGCGCACTGTACGGAGATGGCGGTTTCTACCGGCGCGGCGAGCGTCCCGCCGAGCACTTCCGCACCTCGGTGCACGCCTCCCCGCGGTTCGCCCTCGCCATCGCACGCCTCCTCGTCGAGGTCGACGCCCTGCTCGGCCGGCCCGGCCGGGTGGACGTCGTCGACATCGGCGCGGGTTCCGGGCGGCTGCTGAGCAACATCCTGGCCTGCGTCCCGTCCGATCTGGCGTCCAGGCTCGCTCCGACCGCGGTGGAGATCGCGCCGCGTCCACCCGACACCCCCTCACAGATCGTCTGGCAAGGCGAGTTGCCGGATCGCATCACCGGTCTCGCCGTAGCGAACGAGTGGCTCGACAATGTGCCCTTGGACGTCGTCGAATGCACCCCTGACGGCGTACGCACAGTGCTGGTCCAACCGTCGACCGGCACCGAGCGTCCTGGGCCCGCACCGTCCGACGAGGACCGTGACTGGCTTGAGGACTGGTGGCCCCTCCACGAACCCGGTGACCGCGCCGAGATCGGCCATCCGCGCTGTGCCGCCTGGGCCTCCGTGGTGGGACGGATCTCGCGGGGGCTCGCGCTGGCGGTGGACTACTCGCATTCTCGCGAGTCGCGTCCCGTGTACGGCACGTTGACCGGCTACCGCGACGGCCTGACCGTCCCCGCCGTCCCGGACGGCTCCTGCGATGTCACCGCCCATGTCGCCCTGGATGCCTGCACCGCCGCCGGAGAACGCGCCGGTGCCACGTCCACCCTCTTGACGACCCAGCGCAACGCCCTGCGGGCTCTCGGCCTCTCCGGCGCTCGCCCGCCCATGGACCTGGCCCACCGCGACCCCCGTTCCTACGTCGCTGCTCTCTGCCACGCGGGTGAAGACGCCGAGCTGACCGACCCGTCCGGTCTAGGTGGCTTCGGCTGGCTCGCTCAGACCATGAACATCCCCCTCCCAACCGTTCTGGGCCCGTAACCACCACGGGCCTGCACACTTTCAACCCTCGGAGGGGCCCGCGCCGGGGCCGGGTGGCGTCCGGCGGTCAGCGTTCCACGTGGAGGGCCTTCAGGCCGCGCAGGACGAAGCCGGGTTTCCATTGCGGTTCGGCCGACAGGCGGAGGTCGGGGACGAGGCCGAGCAGCGCTCCATAGGACTCGGCTAGTTCGATCCGGGCGAGCGGGGCGCCTAGGCAGTAGTGGATGCCGAGCCCGAACGTGATGTGCAGGTTCGGGTCGCGCGACAGGTCGAGCCGGTCGGGATCGGTGAACACCTCAGGGTCGCGGTTGGCGGACGCGAACTGGAGCGCGACCTCGGCCCCGCGCGGAATGGAGACGCCGCCGACGGTGATGTCCTCCAGGACCCACCGCTCGAACATCGGCGCCGGGGTGTCATAGCGCATCAGTTCCTCGACGGCCGTGGGGATGAGGGAAGGGTCGGCCCGGAGTCGTGCCAGTTCGCCGGGATTGCGGAACAGCGCCCACCAGCCGTTGCCGGTCGCGTTGACGGTCGCTTCATGTCCGGCGTTGAGCAGCAGGACGCAGGTGCCGATCAGTTCGTCCTCGGTGAGCCGGTCGCCCTCGTCCATGACGTGGGCGAGGGCGGTGATGAGGTCGTCGCGCGGCTCGTCGCGGCGGGCGCGGGCCAGGCGGCGCAGGTAGTCGGAGAACTCGGAGGCGGCGCGGACGGCCGTCCGCTGGATTTCGTCCGGGGGATTCAGTTCGTACATGCCGCAGATGTCGGCGGACCACGGGCGCAGGAGGTGCCGGTCATCCACGGGGATGCCGAGCATCTCGGCGATCACGTTGACCGGCAGCGGCTCGGCTACTTCGGCGAGGAGGTCGCCGCCGCCCTTCGCCGCCAGTGCCCCGGCCAGCTCCCCGGCGAGGCGTTTGATGGTCGGACGCAGCCCCTCCACCATGCGGGCGGTGAACGCCTTGGACACGAGACGCCTCAGCCGGGTGTGGGTGGGCGGTTCCATGTCGAGCATCCCGGCCCGGACGAGGTCCCAGAACGGTTTGAGGAAGTCGGCCTCCGGCTCCTGACCGAACTCCTCATGGCTCGCGAGGTGGAGATACGTGCGGCCGAGCCGACGGTCCCGCAATAGAGCGTTCACGTCCTCGTATCGGCTGATCACCCACTGGCCGGTGGGTTCGTCGAAGTACACGGGACGGTCGGCGCGGAGGCGCTCGAACGCCGGGTAGGGGTTCGCCACGAACTCCGGGGACCAGGGGTCATAGGCCAAAACACTCATGTCTAACGATGTTCGCATCTCATGCACTTCTCGGCCACACCTTTCCTCCACCGACCACCGTGCATTGACGGCGTCGACGTTCCAAGTGCGCCGATAACGTCGGCAAACGCTCGAAGTCTCGATTGAAAAGGGCCGAGTCGCGCCCATCCGTGGACACACGCCGAGGCGGCATCGCGAGTTGGCTCGTCATCTCCGAGGGCGTTGTAAGCAGTTCGTTCACCAGCGGGAGAGCCATCCTTGTGCGGCGACGCACGGCCCCGAACCTGATGCGACCGTGCCGGTACGGCACGAGCGGGCCTGGGCGTCCATCGACGCCAACGGACAGCCTGTTTGCAACCTGCGTGATCATTCGCTACTCCCCCCGATGATGCCGACGGTGGCGGTCGGCCCGCCCATCCCCCCAGCGGGCGGGCCGACCGGGATCCATGTTCGACGAGCGCGGACGAGCCGGGAAGTAGAACGGGATTCTGTGGATAAGTAGGTCAGCGAGCCCAGCGGGCCGGGTCCCCGCCGGCTCGCCGGGCGGCCAGGGCGCGGCGGGCGGTCGACTCCACGATGGCGCGGGCCTCGCCCAGTTCGCGGTCGGTCGCTGCGACCTGCACCGGGCCGGGGGGCGCGTCGACATGGACGGTGGCCAGCCCGAAGAGGCGCTGGAAGAGATTCATGGTGAGCCGGACGCTCTGCGCGCGCGCATGGGCGATCACGTCGGTGCGACGGCAGGGCCAGCCGTGCCTGGTCACGAAGACGACGTCGTCAGTGCCGGCGCCGTCCGCGCGGTCGATGGCCACTGCCTTGGACGACGCGGGGACGAGAGAGACGGCGTCGACATGGGTTCCGGGGAACACCTGCGAGACGAGATGCATGGCGACGTGCCGGGGCGCCACGGGCAGGAGGGTCGACGACAGCGCCTGGCGCTCGCCCGCGTAACCGGCGACGGTGACCTCGACGCGGGCCCAGCCGAGGGAGCGCCAGATCGCCGGTTCGACGATGCTGACGGCCTGGACGCGTCCCGGAGGGAGCGTCTGCATCCGGGTCTCCAGGAGGCCGTAGCGGAGCCGGATCCCGTCCGGGGACATGGCGACTGTGAAGTTGGCGTACATCACGAGTGGCGCGATCACGGCCCGGATGAGCGCTAGCAGGACGGGGATGGTGACCGCCAGGATGCCGCCCTCTGTGTACATCACGAGAAACAGCAGCGACGCGAAGAAGAGCAGGACCGTCCCAAGGACGGGCAACCGTACGACCAGTGACCCGAGGAGGGCGCCGAACGGGACGCGCCACAGGTGACGTTCAGGGGCCTCGGGTGTGTGGCCGGGTAGTCCGGCCGCGCGTGCCAGAAGTTCGGCACGCAATTGCAGGGCAGAATGCCGCCCCAGGTAGCGGAGCGCAATCTCGCTGTGCGCGCCGCCGGCCAGTTCCACGCGCACTTCGGCAAGGGCGAACACGCGGGTAACCAGAGGACGGACGAGATCGATGGCCTGGATGCGTGAAAGCGGAATTCGGCGCTTGTTCTTGCGGAGCACACCAGTCTCAACGACCAGGTCGTCACCGTCCACACGGAAACGTACGGAAAGCCACGTCCAGAGGCCCGTTCCCACTGCGATCAGCCCCATGGGGATGCTCACGATGAGGAATCTGGCAACCACTTCCGGAGTGAGCGCCAACGTTATGCCGTCCTCCGTCTGGGTCAGCAGCAGAGGAAAGCCGAGGAGGACGAAGTAGATGATGAGGAAAATGAACGCGCGCAGTGGGGCCGTTGCCCAATGAAGCCTGTGCGTCCCCTCGGAGAACCGGATCGGTGGACGAGAGCCCGGCGGCGGTCCGTAGCCATAGGGCGGACGAGGCGGCCCATACGGCTGGCCGGGCGGAGGGCTATGAGGCGGTCGCGGCCCATAGGGCGGGCTGGGACGGCCATGGGGCCCGTGCGGCCCGTAAGGGCCAGGCTGCCCTGACGGGCCGTAGGGCCCAGGCGGACCTGATGGCCCATAGGGGCCGGACTGGCCTGAAGGGCGGTAAGGGCCAGGTTGTCCAGGCAGTCCGTGGGGGCCGGGTTGGCCTGGCGGGCCGTAGGGGCCGCTCATAGGCCCATGCTCCGTTCCTCGCCCTTCTGGGCGAGGCGGTCGCGCAGGAGCGCGGCCTCAGAGGCGGGCAGGCCCGGGATGGTGGCGTCCGTGGCAGCGGCGGCGGTGTGCATCCGGACGGTCGCGATGCCCATCCACCGCTCCAGCAGTCCGGCAGTGACGTCCACGAACTGCATCCGCCCGTAGGGGACGACGATGAGCCGCTTGACGAGAACCCCATGGGTGACGATGAGATCGTCCGCGCGCTCGGCGTAGCCGTAGGCCCGGCGGTCCAGCTCGGCCACCAGCCAGGTGAGGATAGTCCCGAACCCGACCGCGGCGACCCACATGGCGGCCGGGACCATGCCACCGTTCCTCCATACGATGAACCCGCCCACACCACCGATCGGAATCGCCCAGAGAACGGCGGTGAGAAGCCTGTGCAGGGCATGGCGTTTCGAGATGGGGGACCAATGCAGGCCGCCGCCTGCCGCGAAGGCCTGGTCCGCTCTGTAAACGGGCTGCCCGGACGGGCGATTCTGGTCCGGCGAGTAGTGGGCCGGTACCTGGCCTTGACCGGAAGGACCCGGCGGTTGACCACCGTGCCCTGGGCCGGAAGGCGCGGGCGGGTGGGCCGCGCCCTGGGCTCCAGAGTTCGCGGCGGGCTCGAACGGCGGTTCGCCGTGGCTCGCGTTCATTGCCTCCTAGTCAATCGGATAACGAGTACCGCTCGCCATGCGACCATGAAGCGGTGACCGGAGCGGCGGAGACGCGACCATGACCACCGAACGGATCGTCGGGATCGGTGCGGGCGCCAAGGAGCTCGCCACCGAGGACATGACTTTGAACATCGGTCCCCAGCACCCGTCCACGCACGGTGTGCTCCGGCTGAGGCTGACCCTGGACGGCGAACGCATCTCGGCGGCCGAACCCATCATCGGCTACATGCACCGGGGAGCGGAGAAGCTCTTCGAGGTCCGGGACTTCCGGCAGATCGTCGTGCTGGCCAACCGGCACGACTGGCTGTCGGCGTTCTCCAGCGAACTCGGCGTCGTCCTCGCCGCGGAGCGGATGCTGGGAATGGAGGTCCCGGCCCGCGCCGTGTGGGCGAGGACGCTCCTCGCCGAGCTCAACCGGATCCTCAACCATCTGATGTTCCTCGGCTCGTACCCGCTCGAGGTAGGCGCCATCACCCCGATCTTCTACGCGTTCCGTGAGCGTGAGACGTTGCAGCGGGTGATGGAGGAAATCTCCGGTGGGCGCATGCACTACATGTTCAACCGGGTCGGCGGGCTGAAGGAGGAGCTTCCCGCCGGTTGGACTGCGCGCGCGCGGAAGGCGGTGTCCGAGGTCCGTGGCCGAATGGGCGACATCGACGACCTCATCATGGGCAACGAGATCTTCCGGGCCCGGACGAGAGGCGTCGGGGTGCTCACACAGGAACAGATCCTGCAGTACGGCGTATCCGGGCCCATCGCACGCGCGTCGGGTCTGGACTTCGACCTCCGCCGCGACGAACCGTACCTCGCCTACGGGGACCTGGACGTCCGCGTGGTCACCCGTTCGGAGGGCGACTGCCTGGCCCGGTTCGAATGCCTGCTGGACCAGGTCCACGCGTCCCTCGACCTGGCCGACGCGTGCCTCGACCGCCTGGTAGCACTCCCGCCCGGCCCCATCAACCAGCGGCTCCCGAAGGTCTTGAAGGTCCCGGAGGGCCACACCTACGCCTGGACGGAGAACCCGCTCGGCATCAATGGCTACTACCTGGTGTCGCGCGGCGAGAAAACTCCGTGGCGCCTGAAACTGCGGTCCGCGTCGTTCAACAACATCCAGGTCCTGAAGGAGCTGCTGCCCGGCAACCTGGTCGCGGACATGATCGCCATTCTCGGCTCGATGTTCTTCGTCGTCGGCGACATCGACAAGTGACGGCCCGGAGCCTCCTGCGGCCGGGCGAGGTCAGGCGCGGGACGCTCCACGGTTGCGTTCCTCTTCGTCCGGGTCCTTGGGCACGCGGCACGCGTACTCCAGGAAGAACGCGGCGGCGACCAGGACGGCCGCGGCGAGGAACGTCCCGCCGCTGACGAAGAAGTCCTGGCGGGGCGTCGGCTTGTCGAGCGACGACGCGAGGCTGGCGGCGAACCCGGCGAAGATGCCGGCGATGACCGCTGCGGAGTGCGCGCTGGCCTTGCCCAGGGCGGCGAGCCGCGCGACCGCCATCGGCTCCAGCGGTTTGGGCGACGGCCTGCGGCGCTCGTCCGGCCGGCGTCTGCCGTCCGGTCTGCGGCGGAGGCGGCGCAGCACGTTCAGGCCGGTGGAGGCCTCACCGAGCGCCAGCAGCAGCAGGGTGGGGACAGCGGTCCACGGCAGCGGCGGCAGCGACAGGTAGGCGGAACGCAACACCGCCCAGGTGATCATCGCTATGACGACCACGAGGGCGACGAGGAACAGGGGGCGGGACGGTTTCATGCAGGCTGCTGGAGGGCCAGGTCCTCGCGGCGGCGAACGGCCGATGGACCACCCTCCGACTGTTTGGCCTGGGCGAGGTCACCGACGCGTCCGTGCCCGGGGAGCAGGACGTCCGGTTCGATGTCGGCCCACGGAACGAGCACGAACGCCCGCTCGTGCGCGCGCGGGTGCGGAAGCGTCAGATCGGGGTCATCGGACGAGATGTCGCCGAAGACGACGATGTCGATGTCGAGCGTGCGCGGCCCCCAGCGGACCTCGCGTTCCCGCCGCATCGACGTCTCGATGTTCAGTACGCGCTCGAGGAGGTTCTCCGGTGGCAGCCGCGTGTCGGCGATGAGCACGATGTTCAGGAAGTCGCCCTGTTCCGGGAGGGTCTCGCCGGGCGGCGCGTACGGGGTGGTCTCGTACACGGGGGAAAAGGCCACGAAGTTCAGCCCGGGTGCGTCGAACAGCGCGTCCACGGCCTCCTGGATGTTGTCCAGGCGGTCTCCGAGGTTGCTGCCGATCGAGAAGACGACGCGGTGCTCGACCAGCATGTGGCCGCCGGTGGCGGTGCGGTCGGGCATGCGGTCGGACGCTGTCATGGGCGACTCCTCCTGATCTTCACGGCCACGTCCGTGAAGGGGTGCGGCACCGGGGCGCTCGGCTTGTGGACGGTGATCTCCACCTCGGACACCGTCCTATCTTGCAGACATATCGTTGCCAACCGGTCTGCCAAAGTTTCAAGCAGGTTGACGGGTTCTCCCTCGACGGCGGCGACGAGGCGGCCGGCGAGCGTTCCGTAGTCGACGGTACGTGAAAGGTCGTCCCCGGCGGCGGCGGGGCGGGTATCGAGACCGAGGACGGCGTCCACCACGAACTCCTGCCCGAGTTCGCGCTCCGCGGGAAGGCATCCGTGCCGTCCTCGCGCCCTCAGGCCGCGCAGCTCGATGCGGTCGAGACTCATTCTTCCTCTGCATCCGCGACGTTGAGGACAGGGGAACCGTGGTGGAGCAGCAGCCTCCACTCTCCGTCCGCCCGTACGAACACGTTGGTGGCGACGATGCTTCCCCCCGCGAGGAACCCGGCCTCGGTGTCCTCGTCGGCGGTGAGGACGTTCTCCTTGCACGTCACCACCGCGTGGTCACCGTAGACGTCGGTTTCCACGTCGGTGAGCACGAACTGTATGTAGGTCGTGTTGGCCATGATGAGCGCCCAGGAACGCAGCACCTCTTCGCGTCCGCGCAGCATCGTCCAGCCGGGATGGACGCAGGAGACGCCGTCGGCGTACGGGCCGTCCGCCCATACGTCGGACATGCGGTCGAAGTCACCGGCCTCGAACGCCGCATAGAACTCCGCGTGGACCTCGTCCACATCGGCACGGTTCACGGCATGGCTCATGGACGCTGACTCCCGTGGTCGGCGTGATCGTCAGCTACGGCTTGCTCAGGACCGTCTTCATCGGCGGGACGGGCGGCGCGGAACGCGGCCGCCACGCGCACGGCGTCCGCGTTCGGGCGGACGCGGTGGACCCGCACACACCACGCACCGGCGGCGGCGGCCAGCGATGTGACGGCGACGGTGGCGTCGTCGCATTCGAGGAATGGACGACGCGTCCCATCAGGCTCAGCCAGAAGCCTGGTGAGGAAGTTCTTGCGAGACCCCCCGACCAGGACGGGATAGCCGAGTGCGGTGAGAGCGTCCAGATGCGCAAGCAACGACCAGTTGTGCCCGGCCACCGGGTTCTTACCGAAACCGAGCCCTGGGTCGAGCACGATCATCGACGGGTCGACGCCCTCGGCCAGCACCGCGTCGACTCTGCTCAGCAGTTCGTCGCGCACCTCCCGCACCACGTCCTCATAGACGGCGCGCGACTGCATGTCATGGCTGTGACCACGCCAGTGCATCACGACGTAGGGAACGCCTGCCGTGGCGACGACCTGAGGCATCTGCGGATCGGCCAGCCCACCGCTGACGTCGTTCACCAGCCGGGCGCCCACATCGAGGGCCGCCTCCGCCACTTCGGCGCGCATGGTGTCGACACTCACCGGCACGTTCTCGTCGGTGAGCGCCTCTATGACGGGAACCACTCGACGCAGTTCCTCGTCCCTGGACACGCGCTGCGCTCCGGGGCGCGTGGACTCACCGCCGACGTCGACGATGTCGGCGCCCTCCGCGACGAGGTCCAGCCCGTGGGCGACGGCCTTCTCCGGGTCGAACCAGGCCCCGCCGTCCGAGAACGAATCGGGGGTGACGTTGACCACGCCCATGACGAGGCAGCGCCCTGGCGCGGGCAGCCCCGGAACAGTGGCGATGGTCATGGACCCAACCCTATGCCTTGAACTCGCCCGGCCGGGCGGCGCCTCCGCCGCCCGGCTCGCCCGGCAGTCCCCGCCCGAGAACGCCGGAACGGGCCTCAGAGCGACGCTGAGGCCCGTTCACACGTTCGATGCCCCTGGGGCCGGGTGGACGGTCAGTAACGCCCGAGAATCAAGCTCATCGCCTCGGACCGCGTTTCGGCATGATCACGGAAGTCGCCGCGGACCGCCGACGTCACCGTCTTCGCGCCCGGTTTCCGCACGCCGCGCATCGTCATGCACAGGTGCTCGGCCTCGATCACCACGATCGCGCCGCGCGGCTCCAGCACGCTCATCAGCGCGTCTGCCACCTGGCTGGTCAGCCGCTCCTGTACCTGCGGGCGACGCGCGTACACGTCCACCAGGCGTGCCAGCTTCGACAGGCCGGTGATCTGGCCCCTCTTGTTGGGCGTGTAGCCCACGTGAGCCACCCCGTGGAACGGCACCAGGTGATGCTCGCAAACGGAGTACACCTCGATGTCCTTCACCAAGACCATCTCTTCGTGGTCGGCGTCGAACACCGTCGTCAGCGCGTCCTCCGGCTGCTGCCGCAGGCCCGCGAACTGTTCGGCGTACGCGCGCGCCACCCTGGCCGGTGTCTCGCGGAGCCCGTCGCGCTCAGGGTCCTCACCGATCCCGATCAGGATCTCCCGGACGGCCTTCTCGATCCGAGCATGGTCGAACCCTGGCGGCTCCTCCAGGATCCGTGCCTCGCCTTCGACGAACGCACGGCCGGCGTCACGCGCGGCCTTCACCTTCTCCGCCTCACGCGCGGTTTTCTCGCCCGCCGTCCACCGGTCCTGCTCAGTGCCCGCGGACGGGTCACCGGGGGACGATGCCTCGTCCCCCGGTTCGCCGTGCGCCGGTCCTTCGTCCCGCGGATGAGCCAACGCGGTCAGCTTTCGCCCTGGGCCGGGTCAGCGGCCTCCGAAGCGACGCCGCCCTGGCCGTTGTTCTTGGTCAGGTCGGTGACGTCCTGCGGGCCGAGCAGTGCCAGTTCCTTCGGCGTCATGATCGGCGGGCGGTCGGACGGCAGCCGCTTGCCATAGCCGGTGTAGGAGTTCTGGTGCGGCCGCTTCTGGATGGGCTCGAAGATCCGCAGCACCTGCTCCTTGGAGAGGGTCTCCTTCTCCATGAGGTTGACGACGAGCTCGTCCAGGACGTCCCGGTACTCCACGAGGATCTCCCACGCCGTGTCGTGCGCGGCCTCGATGTAGCGGCGGACCTCGTCGTCGATGGCGGACGCGATGTCCTCGGAGTAGTCGCGCTCGTGCCCCATGTCGCGGCCCAGGAAGACCTCACCCTGGCCGGTGCCGAACTTGCGTGCGCCCAGACGCTCGCTCATGCCGTACTCGGTCACCATGTTGCGGGCGATCGAGCTCGCCTTCTCGATGTCGTTGGCGGCGCCTGTCGTCGGCTCGTGGAAGACCAGTTCCTCCGCGGTACGCCCGCCGAGCAGCATGGCGAGCTGGTCGTTCATCTCCGAACGCGTCGTGAGGAACTTGTCCTCCATGGGGAGGGTCATGGTGTAGCCCAGGGCCCGTCCACGCGGAAGGATCGTCACCTTGTGCACGGGGTCGGAGTTCGGCAGCGCGTGCGCCACCAGCGCGTGCCCGCCCTCGTGGTAGGCGATGATCTTCTTTTCCTTCTCCGACATCACGCGGGTCTTGCGCTCCGGCCCGGCCATGACGCGGTCGATGGACTCCTCCAGGGTGTCCATGTCGATCAGCTTGCGGTCGAAGCGCGCGGTGAGCAGCGCGGCCTCGTTGATCACGTTGGCCAGGTCGGCGCCGGTGAAGCCCGGGGTGCGGCGCGCGATGATGTCCAGCTCGACGTCCGGGGCGAACGGCTTGCCGCGGCCGTGCACGCGCAGGATGCCCTTGCGGCCCTCCAGGTCCGGGCGGTCCACGGTGACCTGGCGGTCGAACCGGCCGGGACGCAGCAGCGCCGGGTCGAGGATGTCGGGACGGTTCGTCGCGGCGATCAGGATCACGCCGCCCTTGACGTCGAACCCGTCCATCTCGACCAGCAGCTGGTTCAGGGTCTGCTCGCGCTCGTCGTGGCCGCCGCCGAGGCCCGCGCCGCGGTGCCGGCCGACGGCGTCGATCTCGTCGATGAAGATGATCGAGGGCGCGTTGGTCTTGGCCTGCTCGAACAGGTCGCGGACGCGGGACGCGCCGACGCCGACGAACATCTCGACGAAGTCCGAGCCGGAGATCGAGTAGAAGGGGACGCCGGCCTCACCGGCCACCGCGCGCGCGAGCAGCGTCTTACCGGTGCCGGGCGGGCCGTACAGAAGCACGCCCTTGGGGATTTTGGCGCCGATGGACTGGAACTTCGCCGGGTTCTGCAGGAAGTCCTTGATCTCTTCCAGTTCCTCCAGGGCCTCGTCGGCCCCGGCCACGTCGGCGAAGGTGGTCTTCGGGGTGTCCTTGGTGATGAGCTTGGCCTTGGACTTCCCGAAGTTCATCACCCGGGAGCCGCCGCCCTGCATCTGGTTCATGATGAACAGGAAGATCAGCACGATGACGACGATCGGCAGCAGGCTGAACAGCAGGTTCAGGAAGAAGCTCTGCTTCGGCACGTCGACGTTGTAACCACCGGACAGCTTGCCCGCGTCGGCCTGCTTCTGCAGTTGCTCCTGGAGGCGGAGGCCTTGGCCGTCGACCCAGGAGGCCTGCTGCTGCTTGCCGTTGGTGAGCGTCAGCTCGATCCGCTGGTCCTTGTCAATGATCTTGGCGGACTTGACCTGCCCCGCGTTGATCTCCTGGACGACCTTGGAGGTATCGACCTTCTCGTAGGAACGGCCGGGGTTGACGCCCCACATGACGAGGGCGACCAAGAGGCCGAACAGCAGGATCCACAGCAGCGGCCCGCGAAAGTAGCGCTTCACGTCCATTTATCCGGTTACCCCTCCGGGGCCCGTCCCTCCTGACCAACGAATGTGTACGATCCTCGTCCGTCCCGGGGGACGGACGCCGGGGCGACCAACAAAAAGCGTCCCACGAGCGGCCCGACGCCCGGGGGCTCCGGAGCCGCCGTGACGGCTTCCCTCGTGTGGCACCCCGACCCGAGGGTCCGGGACAACGACGGTACACCGCAGGATGCAGAAGACGCAGCCGACGCCGTTCTCCTGCATCCCTTCCATATACCCGTCAACGACCTTTGCAACGATTCGTCACGGTCCCTTTGTTCCCTGACGCCGCCTGTAGGGCCCCTGGGACGTGCTAGGACCCCCCGCCGTACACGTGCGGGGCGAGTGTGCCGACGAACGGCAGGTTCCGGTACTTCTCCGAGTAGTCGAGCCCGTAGCCGATGACGAACTCGTTCGGGATGTCGAACCCCACGTACCGGACCTCGACTTCGGTCCGGACCGCCTCCGGCTTGCGCAGCAGCGCGCAGATCTCCAGCGACGCGGGGTCACGCGAGCGCAGGTTGCTCACCAGCCAGGACAGGGTCAGGCCCGAGTCGACGATGTCCTCGACGATCAGGACGTGCCGGTCGAGGATGTCGGTGTCGAGGTCCTTGAGGATGCGCACGACGCCTGACGACTTCGTCCCCGAGCCGTACGACGACACGGCCATCCAGTCCATCGAGGCGGGCGAGTGCAGGGCCCGCGCCAGATCGGCCATGATCATGACGGCGCCCTTGAGGACCCCGACGAGGAGCAGATCCCTGCCCGCGTAGTCGGCGTCGATCTGCCCGGCGAGCTCCTGCACCTTGGCCTGCAGGTCGGCCTCCGGGATGAGCACCTTCGCCAGGTCCGTGCCCAGGTCCTTCTCGTCCACTACCCCACCCTCATCGCTCTGACCTCGCCCGTCCTGAGGGACGGACATCGCCGCGCGCCGTTTTCGCCGTCCACGCAACGGACGCGCCGTGCGACGTTCATGTGACGATTCGCACACGGCGCGATGTCAAACCGGGCCGAACAGCAGCCTCCCATACCGCCGAACGGCTCGAAGCCCCCCGGGCAGATCCACGTGCCGCTGGCCGTGCCAGGCCGTGACCAGCCGATCGACTGCATCGACATGGACGGCCGCGAGCGTACCCGGTGGGCTTCCCGCCTTGACCGCCGCCATCCGCATTACACGTGTACGGACGGCTCTGGGCAGGTCTTCGAGCCCTTCCAGGCGGAGCGCTACGGAGTGGCCGTCTTCGGGGGACTCAAATTCGTCGTAGGCCCGGGCGGCCAGTTCGTCGAGGGCGTCCGCGTCATCGCGCAGCATCTTCGCCGTGCGCGCCAGGGCTTCGGTCACGCCGGGGCCCAGAGCCTTCTCCAGGGCAGGCAGAGCCTCATGGCGTACACGCACGCGCGCGTAGGCGGGGTCGACGTTGTGGGGGTCGTCCCAAGGTTCGAGTCCCATCGCCTCACACGCCCTGCGCGTCGTCCCGCGGTCGAGCTCGAGCAAGGGCCTCAGATAGCGGACGGTCCGCTCCTCCCCGCCATCACCTGTGGCGACAGGGCGGGTGAACGCGGCCGGCATGCCGGACAGCGATCGCGCTCCCGAACCACGCGCCAAACCCAGCAGGACGGTCTCGGCCTGGTCATCCTGCGTATGCCCGAGCAGGACGGCCGCAGCGCCCAGCCGGTCAGCGGCCTTGTCGAGCGCTCTGTAGCGGGCGTCGCGGGCCGCGTTCTCCGGTCCGCCCGGTCCATCGACCGTGACCGCGATAGATCCGGAGGGGTCCAGGCCAAGGTCCGCCATGGTCCGGACGACGCCGTCAGCGCGCTCTGCAGAGCCGTCCTGGAGGCCGTGGTCGATCGTGACACCGGCGGCCAGGCGTCCCGCTCTGGGCGCCTCAAAGGCCACTGCAGCGGCGAGCGCGAGGGAGTCGGCACCGCCGCTGCACGCGGCGACCACCACCGCGTCCTTGGGAAGGTCGGCCAGGACGCGCCTCACTGCGACACGTACCGCCGCCACTGCCGGATCAGGCCCCATGTGAAACCTCTACCACCACGCGGCGTGCCGCGCCCGGCCGCGCCCGCAGGAGTTCCCCGGGCCAGGCCGCCGCCTAAGCCAGGGCGCCGTTCGACTCGGTTCTCGTACGGTCAGGCTTCGTTCGCCTTAGGCGGCGCGTCGAGGGCGCGTGGGCCGATGACGCGGTCCATCCACAGGGTCGGTTCCTTGATCTCGTCGTGCGTGGGCAGCGTCTCCGGGGACTGCCACACCTGGTTGAACCCGCTCATGCCGACCTCGGTGACGACCCGCCGGACGAACCGCGAACCTTCCGCGTACTGCTTCATCTTCAGGTCGATACCGAGAAGGCGCCGGATCGTCTTGTCGAGCTTGGAGCCGCCGTCCCGCCGCCCCTGGAAGCGGGACCGGATCTGCTGTACCGACGGCACGACCTCTGGGCCGACGGCGTCCATGACGTAGTCGCCGTGCCCTTCGACCAGCGTCATCACCGCGGTGAGACGGTCGAGGATGGCGCGCTGCTCCGGGCTCTGGATCGCGTCGATGAGGTTGGCGTCGCCGCCGCGCACGGCGTCCGCGACTGCTTCGGCAGCGTCGCGGATGCGGTCCAGCATGACGCCCGGGTCGAGGTCGGAGGCGAGCAGGAACTGGGTCATCTGGTCCTGCACGTATTCGCGCAGCCACGGAACACCGGTGAACTGGGCGCGATGCGTCTCCTCGTGCAGGCAGACCCATAGTCGGAAGTCATGCGCCTCCACAGCGAGTTCCTGCTCGACGTGCACGATGTTGGGCGCGACCAGTGTCAGCCGTCCTGTCGGGGCACGTCCGGACGGGTCGGGTGGCAGGAACAGCTCGTACTGGCCGAGGACACGGCTGGCCATGTAGGCGAGGATCGCGCCGACCTGCATGCCGGTGACGCGGGAGCCCACGGCCTGGACGACGACGTTGCCCGCGCCGCCGAGCGCTCCGGGCCCGCGCCGCTCGGACATCTGCTCCATGAGCGGTTCGAGCACCACGCGGAAACCGTCGACGTTGGCCCGGATCCAACCGGGCCTGTCCACGATCGTCGCCGGGTCCGGATCGAGCTCGGAGGCCATGCCGGTGAAGTCCCGGACATGCCCGTGGGCGATCTTCGACAGCGCGCGCAGCTCCGCCACGACCTCGCGGGCCTCGGCATGGCTGACCTGCGGCCCCGGCCTGACGAGCCGGGTCCCGGCCTGGACCGCCACGTTCCAGTCGATCATTGAGGCGCTCATGTACTCCACCGTACGTTTCGGACGCGGCGCCGGAGCGCCCTGCACAGTCGTTCAACGAACAACCGTTCTGGTTATCTCCCGTACGGCCCCGCCCACACACCACCGCAAACCACCAGGTGCCTGTCAGAGCGGTCAACCACAGCCGCAGGCCGCAATGGCAGCCGCCAGCTGGTCCAGCTTTCCCGGATCGACCGGTCCCTTGCCGTCTCCCGCCATGAACGCGAAGGCGAGCAGCCGGCCGTCGACGTCGTACGCAAGCCCCGCAAGCGCGCTGACGCCCGCCAGCGTGCCCGTCTTGGCGCGGACCATGCCCGCGCCTGCCCGGCTGGCCGCGACGGTGTAGCGCGGCGGGCTCAGCGTGCCGGAAAAGCCGGCGATCGGCAGGCCGGTGACGACAGAACGGAGCTCTGGGTTCTTCTCGCCTGCGGCGATCGAGACAAGGTGGGCCAGTGCGATAGGCGAGATGCGGTTACGCGTGGACAACCCGCTGCCGTCGTTGACCAGAACCCCCTGCGCGACGCCGAGCCTGGCGAGTACCTGCTGGACGGTCTGCGCAGCGTCCGCGAACGTCGCCGGGCGGCCCAGCTTCATGGCGACCTGCCTGGCCACCGCCTCAGCCACGTCGTTGTCGCTATCGGTCAGCAAATGCTCCACCAGCGCGGACATCGGCGGTGACTGGACGGCACCGAGCCGCTGCGCCCCCTTCTGCGCGACGATGCTGCGCCCCGCCTTCGCGCTGACCCCGTACTTGGAAAGCAACCGGGCGAACTGCTTCGCGGCAGCGGCCGCTGGATCGGGGACCCGCGTCTTCTTGGACGGGTCAGATGGAGCCACGCGTCCTTCGTCAACCGCCAATGCAGTGACCGGCGCGACCTCTCCGTCAGGCACGTAGTTGGGCTTCCACCCCGCTGCTGTACGTGGCCCCTGGTAGGCGGACGTGTCGTAGTCCACGCGCACGCGTTCCGCACCGGACGTCTTCAGCGCGGTGGCCGTCTGCCTGGCCAGGTCCGCGAGGGACGCATACGGCGGATGGCTCGCGTCAGGACGCGCAGGAAGGGCCGTCAATGTCGGGTCCCCGCCACCGACCAGTACGATCCCGCCACCGGCACCCCGCACGACCTGCGTGGTGATCCTGTGCGCGGGCCCGACAGATGCCAGTGCCGCCACCGACGTCACCAGTTTCGTGGTCGAGGCCGGTGTCGCGGGCCGGTCGGCGCGCCACTCGAACAGTGACCGGCGGGTCGCCACGTCGATGACCACGGCGTTCATCTTCGCGCTCGGACCGCCGATCAGCGCGGAGAGCCGTCCCGCCAGGACGGACGCGTTCGGCGGCCGGCCGTCCGTGAGCTCGGCCGCAGGGAACGCCGCCGACACGGGCGCCCGCACGAGGTCACGAACGGCCACGCTGGGCGGCTGCGCGGTGAGACGCCGGTCAGGTGTGAGTTTCACCACTGCAGACCCAGCGGCGACAGCGAAAACGTTAAGGAGGCACAGCGACAGGACTGCGAGGGCACCGGCCCGTCCAGGCACGTGACCGTCCCTCTCCCACTCAGCACTCACCAACGTGCGACATCCTTATATAAGGGAAACACTCACCTGTGGGGACGGCCTCGCCCACGGGCTCCCGAAAGACTATTCACTGCGCGCGCGCAGGGAGCGGAGGACATCTTGGATTTCGACGTCACCATTGAGATCCCGAAGGGCCAGCGGAACAAGTACGAGGTGGACCACGAGACCGGGCGCATCCGGCTCGACCGGATGCTGTTCACCTCGACGCAGTACCCGGCCGACTACGGGTTCATCGAACACACCCTCGGCGAGGACGGCGATCCCCTGGACGCACTGGTGCTGCTGCAGGAGCCGACGTTCCCCGGCTGCCTCATCCGCTGCCGCGCGGTGGGCATGTTCCGGATGACCGACGAGGCCGGTGGCGACGACAAGGTCCTGTGCGTGCCCGCGACCGACCCCCGCATGGAGCACCTGCGCGACATCCACCACGTCGCCGAGTTCGACCGGTTGGAGATCCAGCACTTCTTCGAGGTCTACAAGGACCTGGAGCCCGGCAAGTCCGTCGAGGGCGCCAGCTGGGTCGGACGCGTCGAGGCCGAACAGGAGATCGAGCGTTCCCTCAAGCGCGAGGCGGATCGGGGCGGCCACTGAGCGCGGCCCCCACCGGCCGCCAGGCCGCCTCCTGCGCATAGACCGACCCGGCTGCGCCAAGCCGCACGTGGTCAACGGTGCCGAACCGCTCCCGCGCCGATGTGACACGAATGCGAAGAACCCTTCCGCACGGAATCCCCTGCGGAAGGGTTCTCGTCTTCCATCGCACCCCAGTCCAGCAACCAGGCGCTCGGTCCCGGTAGCCCTACACGTGGTCTCGGCCGGCGCTGCGCGGTGGCTCGGTCAGCGACGTGCCCACGGCTCAGAGGGCGGGACGGGTCGCGCCGATCAAGTCGCCTCGGTGGATTCCCGATATGCGCACCCTTGCACCGGTGTAGGGCGCCTCGACCATCCGACCCTTGCCGACGTAGATGCCCACATGGTGGATGGTGGCGGGATCGGACGTGTCGGTCGCGAAGAAGACGAGGTCACCGGGGAGCAGCTCGTCGATGGGAACGTGGGGCCCGGACGTCCACTGTGTACCCGTCCAGTGGTCGAGCCGTACACCGGCTTTGTGCCACGCGTACATTGCCAAGCCGGAGCAGTCGAAGCCGACTGTTCCCGCTCCCTGTGCCACGCCGTAGCTCGGACCGTCCACAGTGCCCCCGCCCCACGAGTACGGGGTACCGAGCCACTTGAGTGCCGCTCGCACCACGATGACACCACGGGCCGCCGTCGTGGGCCCGCCCGCGACGGGCCGTTGTGAACCGGTGAATTCGGAACGAATCTTGCGTGTCTCTACCTTTTCCAACGCCCGTTCCCGCGCGCGCTTGACCCGGGCCGCGTGAGCCTGAGCGCTTCCAAGACGGCGCTCAAGACGGCGCTTCTCTGCCTCGATGCGCTGCACGGACGCTTGCTGCTTGGCCACTGCGTCCTGCGCGGCTTGCCTGGCCTCGTCGGCACGTTTCGTCGCGGTGCTTTGCTCGGCGAACGCCGCCTGCGCCTGGCGGCGGAACACGTCGGCGACGTTCCTGGACGCTTCCACCCGGTCGAGCATTGCGGCCCGTCGTTCGGCGAGCAGCTCGACCATCGCGGCGCGATCCATGGAGCCTTGGGGGCCACCGTTGCCGGCAAGCGCCAATGGCATCTGGTTGTAGCCGGTGTTGCTGCGGTAGGCCTGCGCAGCGAACGACGCCAGTTCGGCGCGTGTCCCCTCTAATCTTCGGTTGGCCTCGCCCAGTCGCGCCTGGGTGTCCCTGTACGCCTGCTGCGACCGTTGCAGTTTGAGCCGCTCTCCGTTGTAGCGCTCTATCGCGGCCTCCGCGGCGACGGCGAGCCGGTCCAGTTCGCCGTCGGCCTGCGCGAGCATGGCTTTCGTCCGTCCGACTTCGGCTGCCCTTGCCCTGACCCGGTCCTCGCTTCGTTCAACGTCGCGAGCGCTGGGACCCGGGTCGGCGGCGGTGGGCCGGGCGGACGCCGTCGGCGCCTGCATGCTCATTCCGAGCGCGAGGGTCGCGGAGAAGGCGATCAGCGGCAGCGCCGCACCGCGGAAGGGGGACGGAATCGCGCGACGGGCCTTTGCTACGCCAGATGCCATGCGCACGTCCTGCCCCTGACATGTATTGCTTAGCGCAAACAATCTCCTACGAGGAGTAGTTGAATCGGGCAATGACAGGTACGTCCAGCCGCTCGGCCGATCAGGAACTGGGTGTCGTGCTCGTGCTGGGAGCTGTGGACCTGGTCGACGAAGGCGGTTCCGTGGACGGAGACGGGTCAGGTCCGCCGTCAGACGGCGGTGGCCCGGAAGGCGACGGCTCTGGAGACGACGGCGGCTTGGACGATGGAGGATCGGAGGACGGGGGGCGGGACGATGGAGGCTTGGGCCTCGAAGGCGGCGGGCTGGTCGGCTGCTGCGTGCCAGGCGGAGTGGACGGTTTTCCAGGGCCGGAACCCGTCGGCGTAGGCGAAGGTGTAGGGCCCGGGCCAGGAGCGGCGGGCCGCCAGGTGACCTGCACCTGCTTCCTTCCTGGGAAGAATGTGATGGTGCCGTTCCCGCGGGAGGTCTGCTGGCGCGAGACGTGCACGCGTACGGTCATGCTCTGGCCGGCCCTCAAGTGTCCCGACGTGGGGTCGACTCGCACAGGCGCGCGGCTCTTCGCTTGCCAGGACACCGGTCCGCCCTCTGCTCGCAGCTCTACGGAACCGTCCGCGCCTCCTGCCAGATCCAGGTAGAGCGGGGAGACCGCCAGCGCGCCCTTTGCGGGGGAACCCGTCGGTTCACCTGCGGGTCCGGACGGAGTCGGCAGAGCGGTCGGCGGGGCGGACGAGACCCGAGAGCCCAAGGGGAATGTGGCGGACACTGGAGCGACGTCCAGGTGAGCGGCAGCATCCGGTTGGTCCGCGGACGGGTGTCCTGGGCCTGGTGCCTGCGAAGCGCCTGGGAACACGGTCGGACGCGGACCGGCGACGTGGTCCAGGTCACGCCGTCCTGCGCCGAACAGCCCGTAGATGGAAGCGACACCGCCCCCGGCAAGAACGGCTATCGCCGTGAGCACCAAAACCACACGAACGGCGTGGGCGCCAAGGCCGGCCGACCTGGAGTCGCCTTCCTCGGGCAGGGCTGCCTTCGGCCGGGAGTTCTTCCTGCGGAAGCGACGAGGCCGGAAGAGCCCTTTCGGACCCGACCTTCCCAGCGGACCCGCCGGCTGCCCGGACTGGACGGGGAACCCGTCGGCGGTGAACTCGGTGACCCGGGTGGCGACGAAGAGCCTGAAGCCGACGAGTTCCGGATCCAGGAAGCAGCTCATGACCCGGAGACGCAGTTCCGTTGCGAGGTCGGCGTCCGGCAGTAGCCCGTACACCTTGGCCGCCGACACCGTGCGCGGGCGGAACGCTCCGCAGACGGAGCACTCCTCGGCGTGCTTCATCAGTCGGCCGTTCAGGGCATGGTTGAACTCGCCGCGCCGTTCTCGCAGCAGCCGGGCCCGCTGGGCGCAACCGTACGGCCCCTGGTGCGCGAGTATCTCGGCGGTCAACGCCTCTTCCAGCTCGGCATGCGCGCGTTCAAGCGTCGACTGGGCGTCCTTCAGCGGGACGTCGAACACCGCGGCGAGGTCGGGGACGGACAGCTGGTGCCTGACTCTCAGCTCCAGAATCTCCCGCGAGACGGGCGGCAGCGCCAGAACCGCCTGCCAGGCCATGATGCGCTGGTCGACGTCCTCCTGGTCGTGGCTGGCCACCGGTACGTCCGGCGCCTGCTCTCTGGGCGGCATGCGCCGCGCGCACTCCAGCCTGGCGATGGCGTAGAGCCATGGCCCGAACCGGTCCGGGTCACGCAGCCTGCCGATGTGCGCCTCCGCCACGACGAACGTGTCGCGCAGCGCCACTTGGGCGGCGTCCCTGCAACGCAACTGGAACCAGCAGTAGGCGTAGAGGCGGTCGGCATGGGCGTCGTACACCGCGGCGGGCGCGTCGGCGTCGTGCTCACGCAGTGCCTCGACCAGGAGATGGTCGTCCATGTCACAGAAGGTAAGGGCTGCGAGCGCCATTTACGGGCTAATTCAATAGATCAAACTCTGATGTCGCACACCATTCCCCCACTTCGCTCACTCTTTTCCAGAGTGTCCTGGACGCGGAGTTAGTAGCGTTTTGTCCGACCTTGTACGGACAGAGTCGATCATTAGACGACCAGGCCGTTATGTCTACACGCGATGACGTAACTACGCAGAGCGAAGGGTACGGAAATCCACACTCACTCCGGAAGGAGTATTTCCATCATCGGCGGCAGTCGCCGTTCAGCGGCCGCCGCCAGGGTAGCCACTTGCGCGCTGGTGTAGATGACCGGCTCCCCTGCAATTGCTCGCGGGATGCTCCTTGCCGCATGGAACAGCACTCGCCCGTGCCTTACACCGTCCCGTGCAACCCGTGCCCCGTGTACGACGACCATCGGTGTGACCTGAACATCCTGGTCCAACTCCTCGGAGAGCAGCGCGGCCACCGTCTCGGCGGCGTGCGCCGCCGCAGCGGTCACCCCGGTCACGGGCCTGGACCCCGTCCACAGCCGGTTCTGTTCGGTGTGCAGTCGAGCGCCCCAGCGGAACCGCCTGCTCGCTATCGCATAGATGCCGGACAAGCCGACCACCAGGTGATCGAGGTTCGTCGTCGGCACAGGATCGTCCGAGAAGGCCCGGTCATGCAGAACATGAAAGCCGGCCGGATCCAGGCGCGACAGCCTTCTTCCAGTGCGCCGTTCGGCCGAGGCACCTCGTCGCCAGTTGGTCACAGGGCCTGGCCGGTATCTCGCATACGTCGCATGCACGGCGAAGAAGAGAACGGCGACCAGTATCCCCACCCACCAGACGCTCAGGCCGACCGCGACGACTCCCGCACCACAGGCCAGCACGGCGCGCACCGCACGTCGTTCCCAGCGATGCTCCCCCGCCAGCGCACGGTAGCGGTACAGGGCCGAGGCCCCGGCGCTCGAAACGCCCACACCGCCGCCGCCCACCGCAAGGCCCCTTCTCCTCGCCCCCGAAGCCGCACCTGGAGGCACAAGCGTGCGACGGCCCGGCGGTTCCAGCAAGGACTTTCCGGAGTCGATCTTGAAATCAGCTTGACACTGTCATCGTGACAGTGTCATCATCGGACCATGGACGGCATCTGGACGATCAGCGAGCTGGCGGAACGCGCCGCCGCGGCCCTCGCCGCGGACGGATCCGCGCAGGTCAGCGGCCGGGTGCGCGATCTGCCCAACGAGCGGTTGATCCGCTGGTACACCACGATCGGCCTGGTCGACCCGCCACTCGGCCGCCGCGGCCGCACCGCCCTGTACGGGCCGCGCCATCTCCTGCAGTTGGTCGCGGTGAAACGGCGTCAGGCCATCGGCCGCTCGATCGCCGAGATCCAGGTCGAACTCGCCGCCGCCACCGACGCGACCCTCGAACGAATCGCCTCGCTTCCGTCCCGGCCGGGCCCGGCCTCCGGCCACAATCTGCGCGCCACGGCCGAGGCCGCCCGCGAAGCCCTCCGACGTCCCGGCCGGTCGGAGGGCCCCAGCGCCCGCACGTCCGCGCTCAACCGCTCAGCACGCCAGGCCCCCCGCGCCCAAGGGCCTGTCCCCGGTGGGCCGACAGACCCACCGGCCGTTTCGCCACACCCAGCCCACAGGCAGGCCGACCCTGCGGCCCAGGCTGCCTCTAAGACCGGCGACGACGACGGGGCGGTCGCCCCGCCGGACGTCCGCGCCGACCGTCCCCCAGGCTCTGCTGCCGGCTCGGCAGGCCCCACCGCTGCCGCACGGCCCGACTCCGCGGCTGACGCCGCCGACGCCGAGTCGGCGGGCTCGGCCGCCCCGACGAGTCGGCCGGCCAGTTTCACCACCGCTTCGGCGGGCTCCCCGGGCTCAGAAGCAGCGGCGCCCGGGACCTCCACGGGCGAGCCGCCGCACCACCCCGCCGTCTCGGAAAACCCAACAGCCGAGGAGGAAGGAGCGGGACGGCACGCGGAAGCCGCCCGTGGAACCTTCTGGAACACGCGTCCCGACGTGTCGTACAGGCCGGCGATCGTGGCCGACGACTACGGCATACCTCTTCCACCGGTCGTCCAGGGGGTCCGGCTCGCGTCCGGCGTCACCCTACTTCTGGACGTCTCCGCCCTGAACGGCGATGACCTCGCCGCCATCGAGAACGCCGCGCGCCCATTGCTCGACGTGCTGCACCAGCGCGGCCTTCTCGCCCTCGCAGAAAGCCCCGCGTTCCCGTCCGCCGATCCTTCTCGGAGGTCCCAGTGACCGTGCGCATACTGCCGTTGCCCGAGACCGCGCCACCAGAGCCCGAGCACGGGCTGGGCGCGCTCACCACCGACAAGGGCAACCTGCCGCTCGACTCCGTCGACGTGCACGCCTCGATCACCGGGCTCACCGCCGGCATCGAGGTCGTCCAGGGTTTCCGCAACCCGTACGACACGCCGCTGGAGGCCACCTACGTCTTCCCGCTGCCCGACCGCGGTGCCGTCACCGCCCTGCGGATGGAGGCCGCCGACCGGGTCATCGAAGGGAAGCTGAAGGAGCGCGGCCAGGCCCGGCAGGACTACGACACCGCGATCGCCGCGGGCCAGCGGGCCGCCATCGCGGAGGAAGACCGTCCGGACGTCTTCACCATGCGGGTCGGCAACATCCTGCCGGGCGAACGCGTGACGATCAGGCTCGCGGTCGACCAGCCCCTGCCGCACGAGTCGGCGTCCAGCGCGACGTTCCGCCTCCCGCTGGTCGTCGCGCCCCGCTATATCCCTGGGGCGCCTCTGGACGGCGAGCGGGCCGGAGCCGGGGTCGCCGACGACACCGACGCCGTGCCGGACGCCTCCCGGATCAGCCCGCCCGTCCTGCTGCCCGGCTTCCCCGACCCTGTCCGGCTGGCCGTCACCGTCGACATCGACCCCGCCGGGCTGCCGCTGACCCAGATCCGCTCGGCGCTGCACGTGGTGGCCGAGGAAGGCGACGGCGAACGCACCACCGTGCGGCTACGGCCGGGCGAACGCCTCGACCGCGACTTCATCCTCCGGCTCGACTTCGCCGAGCACGAGAGCGCGGCCCTCACCCTGATCCCGGACGAGTCCGGCGAAGAGGGAACGTTCAGCCTCACCGTGCTCCCCTCCGGGGTGAGCCGGCCGAGCCCCCGCGACGTCGTGCTCGTCCTCGACCGCTCCGGCAGCATGCAGGGCTGGAAGATGGTCGCCGCCCGCCGTGCCGCCGCCCGCATCGTCGACACGCTCCGCACCGAGGACCGGTTCGCCGTCCTGTCCTTCGACACCGTCATCGAACGTCCCCGCGACCTCGGTACCGGGCTGGTGGACGGAACCGACCGCAACCGGTTCCGCGCGGTCGAACACCTGTCGGCACTGAGCGCACGCGGCGGCACCGAGATGCTGGCTCCGCTCGACGAGGGCTGCCGCCTGCTCGCCGAGTCCGAGCGCGACCGGGTACTCGTCCTCATCACCGACGGCCAGGTCGGCAACGAAGACCAGCTCCTCGCCCATCTCGAACCGCGGCTGCGTGGCGTCCGCGTCCACGCGGTCGGCATCGACCAGGCGGTCAACGCCGGTTTCCTGAACCGTCTCGCCGCCATCGGCCAGGGCCGCTGCGAACTGGTCGAGTCCGAGGACCGCTTGGACGAGGCGATGGAGCACATCCATCACCGGATCGCCGCGCCGCTCGCGACCGGGCTCTCACTCCACCCCGACGGCCTGGAGATCATCCCCGACTCCGTGGCGCCGGGCCGGCTGGGCGCGCTGTTCCCCGATGTGCCACTGGTGGTCGCGGGCCGCTTCCGCGGCACTCCGTCGGGCTCGCTGTCCGTCCGCGGCACCGCGTCTGGCGGGAGTGCCTGGGAGCAGCGCGCGACGGGCACCGTCACCAGGAACCTGGCCGCCACGTCCATCTGGGCCCGCGCGCACCTGCGCGACCTCGAAGACCGCTACACGGCTCGCGGGCCTGACGACCTGGAACAACGCATCGTGGACACGTCGCTCCGCTTCGGTGTCCTGTGCCGTTTCACCGCGTTCGTGGCCGTGGACAGCCGGGTGGTCACCGATGGCGACGCCCCGCACCAGGTCGTCCAGCCGGTGGAGATGCCCGGGGGTTGGGCGGCGCCCGCAGCCCCGCCGAGGATGATGCACGCCGCCGCGTTCTCGGCCCCTGCCCCGGAAGCCCTCCTGGCAGGCACCGAGTCCGCGCCTCTCCCGGCCCCAGGATCCCCACCGTCGTTCGCGTATGGCGCTGCACCGCAGGCGGGCCCGCCCACGCGAGGGTCCAGCCGACCCCTCGACACGCAGCAGCCCACAGGCGAAGGTCCGGTATCACCACGCCGCGCTCGCTCCGCATCCGCAGTCACCGGGTTCCAGCAGGAACTCGGCAACGTGCTCGACCGCCTCGGCCAGGTCCCCGAAACGTATGACCAGCGCGTCCACCACCTGCTGAGCGAACTCCTCCCGGCCCTTGACTCGATCATCCAACGCATGGAGGCACAGCAGCTCGACACCACGTCCCTCACAGCCCTGCGCGACGACCTGCGCCGCCTGCACCCCACATCGGACCAGGCCACCGTCAACGACCTGTGGGCCCGCGTACTCCAGGTCCTCAGCGACTTCACCGGAAAGGCAGCACCTCGCCGCCCCTTCTGGAAACGCAAGAACTGACCACCAAGCCCGCCTTGACGACTGTCTCGTCCTGCATGGGCGCAGCGCAGTGCGCCGGAACACCGGTACCGGGCACGCCCTGGTCGCCGGTGAACCACTGGCCTAACGGTCACGGACTGGGGCAACTGCGGGAAAGGGTGCGGGGACGCACTCTGGATGAGTGCGTCCCCGCCCGGGCGTGGGTCGTTGGTGCGTTAGGTCGTTGGGTCGTTGGTGCGTTGGGTCGTCGGTGCGTGGGGCGTCGGTTCGGTCAGGCGTGCTTGGGGCGGTAGCGGCGCAGTAGCGGGACCAGGTTCAGCGCCAAGCCGACAACGGCGACGGCACAGACCAGGTTGACGCCCGGGTGGAACTCGCCGAAGCCATCGCCGCCGGCGGCCGTTCCGCCCGCGACCAGGGCGGTGACCACCGCCAAGACCAGGGCGGCGCCGACCTGTCCCGACGTCTGGACGAGACCGGACGCCAGCCCCTGTTCGGAGTCATCGATCCCGTCCGTGGCCTGTCCCATGATCGAGCTGAACCCGAACGCGAACCCGCCGCCCAGCAGGAGCATCGTCGGCAGGATCGTGAACAGGTAGTGCGGGGCGTTCCCGGCCGTGGCCAGGAACCATGCGTAACCGAGGGTCAGGGACGTCATGGCACTGATGATCAGCCGGGGCGTCCCGTACCGGTCGATCAGGCGGCCGACGAACGGGGAGCCGAAGGCCACGAGCAGTCCGGCCGGCAGGAGCGCCATCGCCATCTTCAGCGGCGACCAGCGCAGCACGTCCTGCAGGTAGAGCGTCATCATGAACTGGAAGCTCAGGTACGACCCGAACAGGGCGACGATGCTGAGATTGGCCCGGACGATCGACCCGATCCGCAGGATGCCGAGCCGGATCAGCGGGTGCCGCACCTTCTTCTCGGTGACGAAGAAGGCGGCCAGCAGCACCGCTGCGAGGGCGACCGAGCCCAGCGTGACCGGGTCGAGCCAGCCCCGGTCGGGCGCGGAGACGACGGTGTAAACGGCGAGCAGCATGCCGCCGGTGAGCGTGACGGCGCCGATGATGTCGTGGCCGCCGCCCGCCGCCGGCCTGTCCCGCGGGATCAGCGCGAGGCCCGCGATGAGGGCGAGAACCGCGAGGGGCACGGGCGTCAGGAACGTCCAACGCCATCCAAAGCTCGTCAGCAGGCCACCGAGGATCAGGCCGGACGAGTATCCGCTGGCGCCGAACACCGAGAAAACCGACAGCGCCCGGTTGCGTGCGGGCCCCTCGTGGAAGGTGGTGGTCAGGATGGACAAGGCGGTCGGCGCGGTGAACGCGGCGGCCAGCCCCTTGACGAAACGGGTGGCGATCAGCAACGTGCCGTCATTCACCAGCCCGCCCACCAGCGACGCGACGGCGAACACGGCCAGCGCGGTGAGGAAGACCTTCCGGCGGCCGAGCAGATCGGCGGTGCGTCCGCCCAGCAGGAGCAACCCGCCGTAACCAAGGACATAACCGTTCACGATCCACTGCAGCGACGTGGTCGAAAGGCCCAGCTCGGCACCGATGGACGGCAACGCGACGCCCACCATCGAGACGTCGAGACCGTCCAGGAACAACACGGCGCACAGGACCGCGAGGACTCCCCACAGCCGGGGAGTCCAGGTCTGTTCGGCCGGCGCGCTCCCGGTCGGCGCACGGACGGCGGAGGCAGGTGAGGTGTCAGTGATAGTCACGTCGAAGGACGGTACATGCACATGCATCAAATGTCTACGCACTAAATTCTGCGGAATTTAATTCGGATGCATCACATGCGCGCGCATGCTAGGATCCGCGGCATGAAAGCGGAGGCTGCACTCGTCGACCGGTGGCGCGAGCTGGCGACCTGCTACAACACGGTGGCCTGCGCCCTTGACCGCGCCCTCCAGGACGCCCACGGCCTCAGCATGAGCGAGTACGAAACGCTCGACCGCCTCGTCGACGCCAACTGTGAGAAGCGCCGCATGCAGGAGATCGCCGCGGCCATGTACCTCAGCCAGAGCGCCCTCTCCCGCACCGTCGCCCGCCTGGAGAAACACGGATACGTGCACCGCGGCCTCTGCGAGGCCGACCGCCGCGGCGTCTTCGTCGAGATCACCGACGCGGGCCGCCGATGCCACGCCGAGGCCCGCGAGACCCACCTGAAGATCCTCGCCGAGCACCTGACCCCGGCACCCTGACCGGCTCTAAGCCCTTCGCACGCACCCCGCGGTCCACGGCCGTCCTACGTCCCACCCTGCGGCTCCGCACGCACACAGATGAACGGCACAGGGAGCGCACCCCCTGCTCGGACACCAATCTTGAGGGGCAAGGCCGCTGGCAAGACCTGATGCGAACACATCTTGTGTTCGCACCCTGCTGTGGGGGCCGAGCAGAACACCAGCAACGTCCTGCACTCCTGCCAGGACGTCCTGCCCGAGCCGCTGCCCATGCTCGGGTTCACGATCTGCGGACATCCACGCGTCGACGCTGCTCCTAGCTGGCGTCCCTGTCCATGTGATGGCTGCTCGGCTCGGGCACGCCGATCCAGCGATCACGCTCCTGGTCTACGCGCACGTGATCCGGTCGGCCGCGGTGGCCGAGATGTCCGAGATGGCTGCGGTGGCTGCGGTGGACGTGTTCGCGCGGGTCATGAACGAGGCGGCCTGGACTTCGCTGTTAGCGAGCCTGTTAGCAAAACGGCCCCTTCCAAGATCGGAAGGGGCCTCTGACGTGGGAGCCGCCTATCGGAATCGAACCGATGACCTATTCATTACGAGTGAATCGCTCTGCCGACTGAGCTAAGGCGGCGTGCCGTGTGGGACACGGCGGGTTGAAGTCTACCGGGTCCCCAGGGGTGAGCGTGCACTGGTTATTCAGCGGCAGGTGGTGCCGTCCTTGGGTGGGTCGGCGGTGATCAGGTACTTGTCTGCGGCGTCGGTGATGCAGTCGTCGCCCTGCAGGTAAGCGGTGTGGCCGTCGCCGTCGAAGGTGAGCAGGACGCCACTGGAGAGCTGGTCGGCGAGGCTCTGGGACCACTTGTAGGGCGTGGCAGGGTCGCGGATGGTCCCGATGACGACGATCGGTGCGGCGCCCTTGGCGGTGATGGGTTTCGGCTGTTGTTCGTTCTGGACGGGCCAGTAGACGCAGGGTAGGCCGCCCCAGACGACGAAGGGGCCGAAGCGAGGGGCGGCCTTCTGGGCCTCGGTAGCCGACCTGCCGTAGGTCTTGAGGTCTGGGGGGTTGGGCTTGTCGACGCAGTTGATGGCCATGTTGGCGTCGGTCTGGGAGCTGTAGGTGCCGTCGGACTTCCGTTCGACCATCTCGTCCGCGAGGGTCAGGAGCATCGTGCCGTCGGCGTTCTGGATGGCCTGCGTGAGGGCTTGGCGGAGGACGGGCCAGTACTCCTTCACGTAGAGGGCCCTGGCTATGCCCATCGTGGCCAGGGACTCGGTGACCATGCGGGAGTCTTGGGTGTTCTTGAGCGGTGTCCTGTCCGTCTTCGCGAGGAAGGAGGAGACGGTGGCCAGAACCGCGTCGACGGAGTTGCCGAAGCGGCAGAAGCCTGCCTTGACACAGTCGCCGGCGAAGGCGCGCAGGGCCGTCTCGAAGCCCTTGGCCTGTTCGATCAGCATGTCGGTCGAGGACTGCCTGGGGTCGACGGCACCGTCCAGGACGAGGGCACGGACGTTCTTAGGGAACTGCTCGGCGTAGAAGGCTCCCAGGTAGGTGCCGTAGGAGGCGCCGTAGTAGGTGAGCTTCTGGTCGCCCAAGGCGGCGCGTAGGACGTCCATGTCGCGGGCAGCGTTGACGGTGCCTACGTGAGGGAGTTCGGTTGTCGCCTTGGTCTTGCAATTGTTGGCGAACTGCTTGCCTTTGGCGGCGAGCGTGTCCGTCTCCTTCTGGTCGTCTGGGGATGAGTCAGTGGCGAAGAAGTCGTCGAGCTGGGCACCGGTGTTGCAGCGGACGGGGTCGCTCTTGGCGACGCCGCGGGGGTCGAAGCCGACGATGTCGAACTTGCTGCGCAGGTCGTTCCCGAACGTCCGGGCCGCCTGGCGGACGAAGTCCGTACCGGAACCGCCGGGGCCGCCGGGATTGGTGAACAGGGAGCCCACGCGGTCGGACTCGTCCTCGGCGGGGAGCCTGATGACGGAGATGCCGACCTTTTCGCCAGACGGTTTGGTGTAGTCGAGAGGTACCTGGACGGTCGTGCATTCGAATCCGTCCCCGCAGTCCTTCCAGGACGGTTTCTGCTTGTAGAACGATCCCAGGCCGACCGGGACGCTCGCTGACGCGGTCGCCCTCTCACCACCGTCGTCGCTGCATCCGGTGGCCGCCGCCACCGTCAGCACGGCGGCCACGCTGATGAACTTCGCTGCCCGCACCTGGGACCCCGTCTCGTCGTAACGCCACGTACGCCGTCGCCTACGCTACGACGCCGCGACGGTCGGGGCTACTTCTGTCCGTAGTCGTGTTCTATGCCGTCGAGCAGCCAGTTGAGGCCCCGCTCGAAGTCCGCGCGCCCGTAGAGACTCCGCTCGAAGACGGGCTTGAGGTGCGGGAACTCTCCGCTTTCCAGAAGCGTGCGGATGTACTCCCGCTCCAGGAGGCTGGTTTGAGCGCGCTCCAGGCCGTTCTCACCGATCTCCTGGACGTGCTGCTCCCTCAACATGTAGCCCAGCGTGTAGTGGTCGACGGTGGTGATGATGGCCACCATGCTCTCGGGGTCATCGGTGAGCAGCGCTGCGGCGGCCAGTGACTGTTCAGCGTGACGCAAACCGTTCGGCCCTACGCGAGGGGAGCGGTGGGAGAGCTCGAACATCCAGGGGTGCTTGAGGCCGGTCTCGCGTTCCTTATGGGTGATCTGGAGGAACGCCTCGCGCCAGTCGTCCGGCAGGTCGCCCTTGACCAGCGCCTCCTCCGCGACCTCGTCGTACATCAGGTCGAAGATGTCATCCTTCGCGTCGATGTGGGTGTAGAGGCTCATCGCGCGCACGCCCAGCTCGCCCGCGATGCGGCGGATCGAGACGGCGTCCAGGCCGTCGGCGTCCGCGACCTTGATCGCGGTCTCGACGATCGCCTCCCGGGTCAGTTTCGGGCGACGTCCGCCGCGCGGACGCGTCCAAACGTCGCCTGACCTCGCCGAACCTGTCACGACAAAGATCCTACGCGATACGCCGTATCGATACGGTGTACGGATCGCTTGATACGGTGTACGGTGGTACCGATACGATGTAAGGATTGGAAAGGCGGCCGGATGACCAGCGCAACGACCGCACCTCCCGCCGACAAGGAGGGCATCGACCCGCACCTGCGCAAACTCGCGGTCGTCGTGCTGCTCGGCGCGATCATGACGGTCCTCGACTCCACGATCGTCAACGTCGCGGTCACGGCGCTTGGCAGGGACTTCGGCACCTCGCTGTCGACAATCCAGTGGGTCGTGACCGGCTACACCCTCGCCCTGTCCATGGCGATCCCGCTGACCGGCTGGGCGGTGCAGCGGTTCGGCACGCGGACGATGTGGCTCGTCTCGCTGGGGCTGTTCGTCGGCGGCTCTCTGCTGTGCGGGCTCGCGTGGTCGATCCCCTCCCTGATCGCGTTCCGCGTCCTGCAGGGCCTCGGCGGCGGAATGCTCATGCCGGTCGGGCAGATGATGCTCATCCGGGAGGCCGGGCCGGGACGGATGGGCCGCGTGATGAGCATCGTCTCGGTCCCCGCGATGCTCGCGCCGGTGCTCGGCCCGCTTCTCGGCGGCGTGATCGTCGACAATCTGAGCTGGCGCTGGATGTTCTTCGTCAACGTCCCGTTCTGCGCGATCGCGCTGTTCGCCGCCTTGCGGATGCTGCCGCGCGACACCGACCGCAGGGCGGACGCCCGGCTCGACGTCCTCGGCATGCTGCTGCTGTCCCCCGGCCTGGCGGCCCTGGTGTACGGGCTGTCGGAAGCAGGGAACGGGACGAGCCTCACGGGCGCGCGCTTCCTCACCAGTGTCATCGCCGGAGGCGTCCTGGTCGCCGCGTTCGTCACGCACGCGCTGCACAGAGGGCAGGGTGCGCTCATCGACCTGCGCCGACTGGGCACCCGGGCGTTCACCACTGCGACCGGCGGGCTCTTCCTCTACTGCGGTTCGATGTTCGGCCTGATGATCCTCATCCCGCTGTTCGCGGGGATCGTCCGCGGCGAGTCGGCCCTGGACGCGGGCTGGCTGCTGGCCCCAATGGGCGTCGGCGCGATGATCACAATGTCGGTGTCGGGACGGCTGGTCGACAGGTTCGGCGGCCGATGGTTCGCCGTGGGCGGCGTCCTGTGCGTCCTCGCCGGCGCCCTGGCGCTCACCACCCTCACCCCGGAGACCGGACGCGGCATGATCATGGGCACGATGTTCGTCGTCGGACTCGGCCACGGCATGATCGCTCCCAGCCTGATGTCGATCGCCTATCAGGGCCTGCCGCGCGAGGCGGTGCCTGCGGCGACGACCGGCGCGAACATCCTGATCCGCGTGGGCAGCTCGTTCGGCACGGCGGCGATGGCGGTCGTCCTGCAGATCGCCATCCGCGGTGAGATCCCCGGCGCGTCCGGCAACCTGTCCGAGGCCGCCGCGCAACACACGGAAGAGACGCCCACACTCCTGACGAACGCTTTCACCGAAACGTTCTGGTGGGCGGCGGCGATCCTGCTCCTCGCCCTCCTCCCGATCTTCGCCATCCCCCGCAAACCAAAGGAGGTCTCGCTCACCAAATGAGAACCGCTGTTCGACGGCGATGGGCTTTCAAGACCCGCCGCCCCCGCGGCCGACGACGGCGCCAGCGCCGGGTGTGGGCCCCCGAACGACGCTAGTGGAAGCGGCGGCACCACCGTGGTTGCAAGAGCTGGAGTTGTGCCGATGGGCTGCGTCCGGGCGGGCGCATGCTAGCTCCGTGGCTGCGTCCGGACGGGCGCCATGCCAGCTCGGTGGGCTGCGTCCGGGTGGGCGCGTGTGAGGTCGGCGGGCTTCGGTGGGTGGGCAGGTGCTGGGTGGCAGCACGTCCTCGAACGAGTCCCGGTCCTGGCTGGGCGACCCTTGTGGGCGGTGCATTCCGCCTCGTAAATCCTGAGGGTTGGTCTTGAAACTCTTACGCGCCACACGGGCGGTGGCACGACGAGCCGACCCGATCGGACGCAACTCCTTGGTCCGCGATACGCCTTGAGTCGACGGAAGACTGGTGTTCCGTCTTGGTGGGTGATGCGCTCGGGTCGCTAGCTAGGCCGTGTCTCAAAGTGCCGTCATGGTGCTCGCCTGACGGCTCGCGATCGAGGGGGGTCGTGCGGGAGCGCGGCGTCGCCTCATGAAATGCCCATTCGGGCTCGCTTCGGCGTCGCCCCATCAGGCGAGCCAGTCGCCCGCGCGTGGGCTGAGGCCCACGTTGAAACACGTCCTAGTGCATGTCGCGGCATCAAAGGCTCGTGTAAACGGGCGGCGGGTCGCTGTCTGGAGTGGCCGGATCTGGGCGAGTTGTTTGAAATAGGCGAAGGAGCGGCGAGGTTGCCCAGGCATGAGCGCATCGCAGAAGACCAGGATTCGGATCGAGAAGAGCGGCAAGCGTGTTCGGGCCTATCTCGGCGGCCACCTGGTGGTGGACACCACGGGTCCCTTCTTGGTGTGGGAAGTCCCCTACTACCCGACCTACTACTTCCCCGAGGCGGACGTGCGGGCCGAACTCGTCGAAGACGGGCCGGGCAAGCGGTCGCCGAGTCGGGGCGACGCGACCGCCTACACGGTGAAGGTGGACGGTGCCGAGGCTCCGGGCGGTGCGCTCCGGTACGCGGAGTCGCCCATCGAGGAACTGCGCGGTCTCGTCCGCCTGGACTGGGAGGCGATGGATGCCTGGTTCGAGGAGGACGAGGAGGTCTTCGTCCATCCGCGGGACCCGTACACGCGGGTCGATGTGCTGGCGGCTTCGCGGCATGTGCGGGTCGAGGTGGACGGGGTGACGGTCGCGGAGTCGTCCAGCCCCAGGTTGCTGTTCGAGACGGGCCTGCCGGTGCGCTACTACCTGCCGAAGACGCATGTCCGGATGGATCTGCTCGAACACACCGACACGGTGACGCACTGCCCGTACAAGGGCACTGCGGAGTACTGGTCGGTGCGCGCGGGCGGCAACGTCCACGAGGATCTGGCGTGGTCGTATCCAACCCCGCTGGAGGAGAGCCGCAAGGTCGCCGGGCTTGTCTGCTTCTACAGCGAGAAAGTCGACATCTTTGTCGACGGCGTCCTGCAACCACGCCCCTCCGCGCGATAGGCAACCGTTGTTGGGGCACTGACGATCGGTTGGGGGGTGAAGAGCGTCGCACACCTGCGCCCAGCGCACATGAGGGGGTGTGGCCCTCTCATCGATGAATGACGTAGCGAAGTGTGGGACGTCGGCGGTGCGTTGAGGGCGTCGAATCGCGCGACCCGTACGGGATGGGTGGCCGGGGAGGATACGTCGAAGAAGCGATGGGTGGGGGGAAACTGCGGCCTTGGGTGGGGACCTTGGTGGCTGGATGCTTGGCGGGCTGATTTGTGCAACCCGCCCCCTCGAAACGGCGCGGCGCCTGGGGTTGCTCGGCGTGCCAGGGCCACCTGGTCACGAGACCACGTAGCGCACATGACGCGGGCTGAACGTAGGGTCTGCGCCCCACGGTCGTCGCGCGCGGGTGTGGGACGGCGCGTCGTCCGCCCTTTTTAGGAGTTCGTCGCAGAAATGGCGGGACCCGCGTGAGCGCTGGGTGGTGTGTCGGAGGTCCGGGCTAGAGCCACGCGCCAAGGATGTGGGCCTGGAGCACAGTGGCTCATCTGGCGAGAGCGATCAGCGCGTGGGGGCTGCGGCAGTGTGCCGAGGACGTCGCGGTCCGAATCACCACGTGGCGGCGGGACAGCGCAATGGCGGGACCCGCAATGGCGGGACGGCGCAGCGGCGGCGGCCTAGTGTGGGTCGGCCTCGGAGATGCGGGACGTTTGGTGATGGTGTGCCAGGGTCGCTCGTCGCAAGGACGACTTGTCGCGCTGAGGCGGCTGGCTGCGGCGCCATGGTCCCTGGTTGCTGCCAGCGTGGCGGCTCCGTTGCCCTAGCGAGTTGTTGGCGAAGAGTCTGCGGGACAGGCGTGAGGCCGTGGTGTGTCGACGACGGGTGAAACCCGGCCGTAGGCGGCGGGCGGGTTCCAGTGCTTGTCGCAACGCTCCTGGTATGTGGAGGGGCGTGGAGTGGGACGACAGGGACGCTAGCGGCAATTGAAGCTAGAGGACGAGTACTGGAGATTGGTCCTCGCCGGTGTCGGGATGGTTGAGGCGGGCCGCCCAGGTGTTGGGGTGTTGGGGTCGTACGCCTGAACCTGTAGGGCGTGGAGGGCGCGGCAGGG